>JARHYY010000032.1 GCA_029258405.1 Helicobacteraceae bacterium
CCTTGTGCTTGAGTTTGTTTTTACAATGAGCTTATAATATAACTTTATATAGTGGAGTTAAGTAAGTTCTTTAAGGTTTATTCTGTTATTTGAATTTTTGGACTCTAAGGTTTATTGCTTGTTTGAGTTTTGAGGTTTGAGAATATATTTTATATGTCTTATAATGCTCTATGTCCTATTTGTTTTTTGATTTTTTAAATGTTAAGAATGGCATTTAAGCTTGTTTTGCATAGTTTTGTAATTTCTTCCCATTGTCCATTAAGTATATATTCTTTTGGAGCAAGCCATGAGCCGCCTACGCACAAGACATTGGAGAGCTTGAGATATTCATTTATATTACTCATGCTTATTCCACCTGTAGGGCAAAATCTTACTGTTTCAAAAGGAGCGATAAATGACTTAAGCATATTGATTCCCCCTGCAGCTTCTGCAGGAAAAAATTTAAGATTATGAAAACCAAATTCTAAAGCGAGCATAATTTCACTAGCACTAGCAACGCCGGGCATTAAAGGGAAACCTAGTTGCACAGCTTCTTTTGCAAAAATACTATTTATCCCCGGACTAATAGCAAACTTTGCCCCATATTTTTTTGCTTGTTCAAGCTGACTAATATTAAGCACTGTCCCAGCTCCAACTATGGCTTCTGGTACTTCTTGATTGATAATGCTGATAGCCTCTAGTGCATATTTTGTGCGGAGGGTGATTTCTAAAACTTTGATACCACCTTCTATTAGGGCTCTAGCAAGCTGAATAGAGCTTTTTATATCATAAATTGTAATAACAGGAATAATTTTACTTATTTGTAGGAAATCTTGTATTTGCATATTTTTCCTTATTTGAAATATCCACCAAAACTCATAGCACCTGTTTCAGCACTACTGCTCAAGCTTCTAAAGCCAGCAAAAAGCTCTCTCCCACAGCCAAAAATTTCTTCTTCACAAAGCGTATAAAGGTTTCTCTGTTCCCATGTTTCTTTATCTACAAGGGCTTGCAGTAAGCCATTTTTTGCATCAAGCAGAAGTATATCACCATTTTTAATTTTAGCAATATTGCCTTTAAGTAAAGCTTCTGGACTCACATGTATGGCTGCTGGCACTTTGCCTGATGCTCCACTCATTCTCCCATCTGTTATTAAAGCAACCTTAAAGCCCTTGTCTTGTAATACTCCTAAGGCAGGGGTGAGCTTATGTAATTCTGGCATACCATTTGCCCTTGGTCCTTGAAATCGGACAACAGCTATAAAATCTCTTTCAAGCTCTTTGTTTTCAAAGGCTTTTAAAAATTCTTGTTGGGAATGAAAAATAAGAGCTGGAGCTTGAATAACTTGATACTCTTCTTTGATAGCCGAAGTTTTTATAACAGCTCTGCCTATATTGCCTTTTAAGATTCTAAGTCCTCCATTATGTGAAAAGGGATTATTGATGCTTCTTAGAATATCTTCATTTTTGCTTAAGCCCTCATTTTTTTTATAAATAATTTCGTTGTTAATCATAAAAGGATCCTTGGTATATGTGTCTATACCATTGCCCATAACTGTATCGATATCTTCATGCAAGAGTCCTTCTTTTAAGAGTTCTTTTACTATAAAGCTTAAGCCCCCAGCAGCATGAAATTGATTTACATCAGCTTTGCCATTAGGATATACTCTTGCTAGAAGTGGGGTGATATTAGAAATTGCATCAAAATCTTCCCAATCAATGATAATGCCTGCTGCTCTTGCTATGGCTACAAGATGCATGGTATGGTTAGTTGAGCCTCCTGTTGCCATAAGTCCTACCATGGCATTTATAATATTTTTTTCGCTTATAAGCTCTCCTATTGGTTTGATGTAAGCCTTGCTCATGAGAATAGCGGCTTGTTTGATAAGAGCTTCTCGTAATGGGACATGAGGATTAATAAAGGCAGAATTAGGTAAATGAAGTCCTAAAAATTCGACCATCATTTGATTAGAATTTGCTGTGCCATAAAATGTGCAAGTACCTGTATCATGATAGGATTTCATCTCGCTTTCAAGTAGTTGCTCTCTAGCAATCTTGCCTTCTGTAAAGAGCTGACGAGTTTTGGATTTTTCATCATTGCCTATACCGCTACTCATGGGACCCGATGGGACAAAAATGCTCGGTAAATACCCAAAACTTAAAGCCCCTATAAGAAGCCCCGGAACAATTTTATCGCAAACACCCAAATAAAAGACACCATCAAAAACCTTGTGCGATAGGGCAATAGCTACACTCATAGCGACGGTATCCCTTGAAAAAAGCGATAATTCCATGCCCTCATAACCTTGCGTAATGCCATCGCACATTGCAGGCACTCCTCCTGCAAATTGGGCAAAAGCATTATGTTTGAATACTTCTTGTTTGATAATTTCAGGATAGTTTTTATAAGGTTGATGAGCTGAAAGCATATCGTTATATGCTGAAATAATGGCAAAGTTCAAGCCCTCATTTTTTTTGATTTTATCCTTAATATGTGATGGTATGCTTGCATAAGCATGAGCTAAGTTAGCACAGCCTAAATCCTTTCTTTGGATTTTTCCTTTAAATGTTTGCAAACGCTGTAAATAATGTTCTCTTGTTTTCTTGCTCTTTTTAATGATAGATTCTGTAATTTGCATGAGTTTATTTTGAGGCATATATAATCCATCCTTTGATATTGCTGTTGAAATTTATCGCAATTATGATATATTTTGAATTAAATTCTTAATAAAATGCACAAAAGGGAGCAAGTAATGCAGAGTTTAGTTGATTTCGACTTTATCTTATTTGGTGCAACAGGTGATTTAGCGATGAGAAAAATTTTTCCATCTTTATATAAGGCTTATGAAAATGGACTTTTAAGCCCAAAGGGGAGAATTATTGCTACAAGTAGAAGCAAGCTAGATTCTCACGAATTTAAAAAAGCAGTAGAGCTTAAATCAAAAATTCATATTAAAAAAGGCAATCAGAAAAAATGGGAAGAGTTTATACAAAATATAAGCTATTTGCCCATAGAGCTCACACAAGCAGATGATTTTAAAATGCTTCAAGAAAAGATTAGCACACAAAGTAGCAATATTATTGTTTATTTTTCTATCTCTCCAGAATTTTTTATTCAAGCATGTAGAAATCTAGCCTTAGTAGGATTAAGTGATGAAAGAGTAAAGATTGTGCTTGAAAAACCTCTAGGCATGGACTTAAAATCTTGCCAAGATATTAATAATGAAATTGCTAAATATTACAAAGAAGAGCAGGTGTATAGAATAGATCATTATCTTGGCAAAGAAAGCATACAAAACCTTTTGGTGTTGCGAGCCTTTAACCCTGTTTTTGCTTCTTTGTGGGATAGAAAACATGTTAAGAGTGTGGAGATTAGTGTATTTGAAACATTGGGAGTGGAATCAAGAGGTGAGTTTTATGATGCAACAGGAGCTTTAAGGGATATGGTGCAAAATCATATTCTTCAAATTCTTTCATTGGTGGCTATGGATATTCCTCAAAATTTAGATGCTCACTCCATAAGAAAAGCAAAATTAAAACTTTTAAAATCGCTGAAGCCTTTAAATGATGAAGAGTTAAGCCATAGGATTATTCGTGCTCAATATAGTAAGAGTGCTGATTTTAAAGCTTATATAGACGAAGATTATGTTAATAAACAAAGCCAAACAGAAACTTTTGTTGCACTTAGGGTACAGATTGCTAATGAAAAATGGGATAATGTGCCTTTTTATTTACGCACAGGGAAAAGAATGGCAGAATCATTTGCCCAAATCATTATTAGCTTTAAAAATGAACATTTAAAAGAATACACAAATCATCTTACTATTCGCTTGCAACCGGATAACCAGCTTTCATTAAATCTTAGGATCAAAAAAACAGGCAGAGCTATGCAGACAGATGAAAGAATGTTGCACTTTAATTTAGACAATCCTTTCATAAGGATTATGCAACCTTATGAAAGATTGATCTTAGATGTTATAGAGGGTAATCAAACTTGTTTTAATCATAAAGAAGAGCTCGAAGCAGCTTGGAGTTATATTGATCCTATTTTGCATCATTGGCAGGCGAATAAGAGCCCACTCTTTTATTATCCCGCAGGAAGTTGGGGTCCTAGCGAAGCATTTAAACTTATTCAAAAAGATGGCAATGAATGGCATAATTAAGGCAATCAGCTTGTTAAATTTAGTTAAATTTTGTATAATTACTAAGCTTAAAGATAACATAGCAGTAAAAAGTAAGAAAAAAATTTGTTAATGTATATAAAAGTTATCATATTCTTTAATGAAATGAATATGAATAAAAATGATAAATAAGATAATTATGGATAAAAGCAATATATCTATTTGTATTAAAAATTTAAATAATAAGGTTTTTGGAATGGCTTTTAGATTGTATGAATTTTCTTGCCCAAATAAAAGCAACTTAAGCTTAAGTAAAGAGCTTGCATTTTTAATTGGAGGATTGATTGCACAAAAAAACACTGCTACTTTAGCTGTTTCTGGAGGTAAATCTCCTATAGAGTTTTTTAAAATTTTAAGTCAAGAAGAATTGGAATGGCAAAAAGTTAATATCACTTTAGTCGATGAAAGAATTGTAAAAACCACTCATGCTGATAGCAACACAGCTCTAGTGCATAATTATCTTTTATGTAACAAAGCACAAAGGGCATGTTTTATTCCTTTGCTTCAAGATGATACCCAAGATATACAAGCTTTGCTTGATTATGCTATGCAAGTTTATAGGCAACCAGATATTGCTATTTTAGGCATGGGGCTTGATGGGCATACAGCTTCACTTTTTCCACAAATTAAGCCTAATAATGTATGTGATAGAGCATATATTGTTCATACAATCCCCAAAGATGTTCCGTATCAAAGACTTTCTATGAGCTTTTTTGCACTTGAGAAATGTCAAAAACTTTTTTTGCTCATCAGTGGGCGGGAAAAAAGGGCTGTATTTGATAGGGCGGCTTTGGGGGTAGATGAGAGTTTGCCTATTTCTTATATGCTTCATTCACAAAAAGTGCAATGTGATGTGTATTATGCAGAGTAGTTTTTATCCGCGTTTGCTCGCTGATATTGGTGGCACAAATGCTCGCTTTGGGCTTGAGCTTTCATGTGATATGATAGAGCATATTAGAGTTTTATCGTGCAATGATTATGAGAGCATCATTGATGCGATCATGGCTTATTTGTTGCAGATAGGTGAACCCAAAATAGAATATGCAGCATTTGCTATTGCAAAGCCTATCACTAATGATTATATGCAGATGACAAATCATCATTGGACATTTTCTATTGAAACAATCAAGCAAGCTTTAGGCTTGAAGGAGCTTATCTTGATTAATGATTTTACTGCTCAAGCATACTCTATTACCAAAATAAATGCACAAGACTTAGTGCAAGTTGGAGGCACTCTTGGTGAAAAATATGCCACAAAGGCAGTCTTGGGTCCTGGCACTGGGCTTGGAGTAAGCGGGCTTATTCCTTGTGATGATCATTATATAGCGTTATCAGGTGAAGGTGGGCATGTGAGTTTTTCACCCTTTGATGATACTGAAGTTATGATTTGGCAGTATGCAAAGAATAAGTTTGGACATGTTTCAGCAGAACGATTTTTAAGCGGTGCTGGTTTGGTTCTTATTTATGAAGCATTAGCAAAAAAAGATGGGGCAAAGATTGCGGAAATGACGCCACAGCTTATTAGCAAACAAGCCCTTATTGATAAATCCCCTTTGTGTAGCCTTACCTTAGATATTTTTTGTGCGATGCTTGGCACAGTTTCTGCGAATTTAGCACTTACCTTAGGGGCTAGGGGCGGAGTGTATCTTTGTGGGGGTATAATCCCACAGTTTATTGATTATTTTAAAAAATCCCCCTTTAGAACGCGTTTTGAGGACAAAGGAAGGTTTAAAGCGTATCTAGCTGCCATACCTGTATATGTAGTCATAGCAAGATATTCTGGCATTAATGGCGTTGCAATAGCTTTAAATAATTATTTGCAAAAGAACAAAGGAAAAGCATGGCATCTTTAAATGAATTAGAATCTTTTAAGGCTTTAGAGCGACATTTTATAACTATAAAAGATATGCACATGAGAGAAATGTTTGAAAAAGATCCAGATAGAGCATATAAATATTTCATAAAAGTAGGAGGCATTAAGCTTGACTATTCTAAAAATCGTCTTAATGATGAAACATTAAAACTTTTAAGGCTTTTGGCTCAAGAATGTAGTTTAAAAGAGAAAATTAAAGCTATGTATAAGGGCGATAAGATTAACAATACTGAAGAAAGAGCCGCCTTGCACACAGCTTTACGCAATAAGAGTTCGTTTTCTATAGAGGTTGATGGTATTGATGTAATGGAAAATGTCAATGCGGTATTAAGAAGAATGGAGGATTTCTCTCGGGCTATTAGAATAGGCGATTGGCTTGGCTATACTAATCAAATTATTACAGATATTGTTAATATAGGCATAGGAGGTTCAGACTTAGGTGCTTTAATGACATGCAAGGCTTTGAGGAATTTTGGGCATCCCCGTCTTAATATGCATTTTGTTTCTAATGTTGATGGGGTGCAACTACAAGGGGTGCTAGAGAGCATTCACCCTGAAACCACTCTTTTTATTGTTGCATCAAAGACTTTTTCTACTCAAGAAACTTTAACGAATGCTTTTACTGCGAGAAAATGGTTTTTATATCATGCCTTAGATGAAAAATATATTGCTAAACATTTTGTAGCTGTTTCTACAAACAAACAGGCTGTAAAAGCATTTGGTATTGATGAAAAAAATATGTTTGAATTTTGGGATTGGGTTGGGGGGAGGTATAGCCTTTGGTCTGCCATTGGGCTTGCAATTATGATTTATTTAGGAGAAGAAAATTTTTCAGCTTTGCTTGAGGGTGCATATTTGATGGATAGGCATTTTTATTGTGAAGATTTTGAAAATAATCTGCCTATAATTTTAGCTCTTATAGGGGTGTGGTATATTAATTTCTTTGATGCAGGTAGCCACATAATTGCTCCTTATGATCAGCATTTGCGTTATTTTCCTAAATTTATTCAGCAGCTTGATATGGAGAGCAATGGAAAACAAGTGCAAAAAAATGGAGCAAAAGTCCAGTATGATACTGCTCCTGTTATATGGGGCGATATGGGCATTAATGCTCAACATGCCTTTTTTCAGCTTTTACACCAAGGGACGCATTTAAGCCCGATTGATTTAATAGCTTCTTTGAGCAAAAAAGGCAACCTTCCCGGACATCATGAAATTTTATTAAGCAATGTGTTTGCCCAAGCACAAGCCTTTATGCGAGGGAAAACATATGATGAAGTTTATAAGGAAATGATAAATAATGGCATGGATAAAGAGAAGGCAGAGAAATTAGCCCCCCATAAAGTATTTTCTGGCAATCGCCCAAGTAATATAATCTTGCTTGATGAAATCAATCCTGTTAATATAGGTTCTTTAATTGCCCTTTATGAGCATAAAATTTTTGTACAAGGTGTGATTTGGGATATTAATAGTTTTGATCAATGGGGTGTTGAGCTTGGCAAAGAATTGGCTAAAAATATTTTAGCTGAATTAAAAGGGCAACAAGAATTTAATGATTATGATAGCTCTACAAAGCATTTAATACAAATTTATAAGGAATTTAACTCACATTAACTCATGGCGTTCAAAAAATATGATTATACATTAAAATAGAGATTTAAATTATAAATACTCCGATTATGAGAAGAATCAATATTAATTACCTCAAAATATTAAACAACTATCATAAAAAGCTTAAGTAATAGCCTTAAAGCTAAAAGAGAACAAACTGCATGATAAGACAGCAATCAAAGAAATTTTTTTTGAACTAAAAATATGGCTACCTAAAGTTGAAAAAATCAATGATTCAATCTCTAATAAAGTGTATTAATTATTTTCAACTAAAACAAATGTTATTAAGGTAGTTTTTATAATCTATTGTAGATTAAAAAAATATCAAATAAAAAATATTTTTAAGCTGAAATGTTATAAAATATTTTTTATTTAAATTCTGCATTATTTTAAATAACAAAGATTGATTTAAGGACGTATTTATTATGGAGCTTTTTGTTACAGGAGTGTTAGGCTTGGGTGTGGCACTTGTTGTCAATATTATTTTTAATCGCTGGGGGATACCCGTTATTATCGGATATATTGCAACAGGTATTTTAATTTCCTCTTATTTTCATATTGCCGATGTGGTTGATCCTGGTATATTAAGCCATATTGCAGAATTTGGCATTGTTTTTTTAATGTTTATGATAGGTTTAGAATTTTCTTTTTCTGTCCTTAAAAGCATGAAACAAGAAGTTATTATTTTTGGTGGTTTGCAAATCTTATTGAGTGCATTGGTATTTTTTTTAATAGCTTTTTTTGTTTTTCATATTCATTCCCACACAGCTTTTATAATTGGCTCTGCTCTTTCATTGTCTTCAACCGCGATTGTTCTTAAAAGTTTTAATGAAACTAAAGAAATAAATACAGGACATGGGCGTAATGCTGTAGGTATTTTAATTATGCAAGATATTGCTGTTATACCTATCTTATTAATGATTTCTATTCTAGGGAGCGATAACACCCGCTTTGAATTTCTCATTACGCATACTACCTTAAATGCTATTCTTGTTGTTCTTATCCTCTTTTATCCAGCAAAGTGGGTTATAGCTACATTACTCAAAAATGCTGCAAAAAGTCAGATGAATGAAATATTTATGGGTGCAATTCTTTTTATCGTACTCTCAAGCTCTTTGTTTGCCTATTTTTTTGGATTTTCTTTTTCTTTGGGTGCTTTTATCGCAGGGATGATTATAGCAGGTACACGCTATAAATATAAAGTAGAAGTAAATTTTATACATTTTCGAGATTTATTCCTTGGTTTATTCTTTATTACTGTAGGTATGCAGGTTGATGTAAGCTTTCTTATTTTTCATATTCATTATATTCTTATGCTCTTAGTAGGGATAATGTTCTTGAAAGCATTAGTTATTTTTATTGTGATTCGCTTTTATCGTTCATCAAAGATAGCATTCAATACAGCTCTTTCATTATGCCAAGTGGGAGAATTTTCATTTGCTATATTTGCTCTTTCAAGCTCGCAGAATAACCTTTTAGATTCAAATACTCATCAGCTTCTTATGCTCTGTGTTATTTTTTCTATGATATGCACCCCCTTTATACTTAAGTATCTGAATACAATAACACAAAAAATTTTTGGAATCTTAAGAATTAAAGCAGAAGAGAACAGCAAACAATATGAAAACGCAAAAATTTTACAAAATCATGTTATTGTTTGTGGCTATGGATTATATGGAAAAATGCTTGTACAATTTTTAAAAGAAATGAATACTGCATATATTGGTATTGATTCAGATATTAAGCGAGCCAATGAAGCCTACAAAAATAATGATAATATAATCTTTGGAGATATTACCCAAAGCACTGCTTATCACAAGCTCCATATTCAAGAAGCCGCAGCTATTGTTTTGACTTTTGAAGATATACAGAAAGCAAAAGAAGTATGCATAAATATTTTACAAAAATTTCCTCATTGTAATATTATCCTCCAGATACCTTCAGAAAACCAATTAGAGCATTTTAGGGATATGAATATCCATACTCTTATTTGCATAAAAACAGAAGTAGCAAAATTACTAGGAACAGCAGCAATAAACTGTGTACAAGAGAGCATAGCCAAAGAAAATATTGACATCGAATAATAAGTTCGTAAAACAATATTTTGGAACAATAAATGCTTTATTATCTTTATTATTGTTCTTAAAGGAGCTTTTATGAAGTTAATGAGGTTTATTTTTATTTGTGTGTTAGGTTTATTGATTAGTGGTTGCTTTGGTACAAAAGCAAGCTCTATCCTTATAGGTGCAGGCATTGGCGTTGGAGCGACTTGTATGTTTTTGTGGGGCAATCCTTTTTGCCAAGATGGCAGTGCATTTAATGTGCAGGCAAATAATAAGAGCACCACACCACTATGGATGATTCATGATCCTTATTTCCCAGATGCCTCTGTTCCTTATGATATGTATTAGCTATTTTCTTGTTTTGTAATAGCAAATATGCTAAAATAAAGCATAAAACATAAAATAAAGAGTGGGCATGATTGATAATCGTTTGTTGCTTGATAATTTTGAGTTCGTTAAAGAACGCTTGCATATTAAAAAAGTGCCAGCAGAAACAATTGAGAGATTAAAAAACAGTGTTATTGCCTATAAAAATCATAAGCACAAACTTGAAGAGTTACAAGCATTCCAAAATAAAACATCAAAGCTTATTGCTTCGTTAAAACGAGAAGGTAAAGATATAACATTGCTCAAGCAAGAGCTTGAGAGCAATAAGCAGAGCATTATCCAAGCAGAAAAACAGCTTGCAGATATACAAAATGATTTTGAATCACTCGCAGCAACAATTCCTAATATACCCGATGGAGCTACCCCACAAGGTGATGATGAACATGATAATAGAGAAATAAAAAAAATACTCATGCCAAAGGAATTTTCATTTACCCCCAAAGAGCATTGGCAGCTTGCTGCCGATAATCACTGGATTGATTTTGAAGCAGGGGTTAAGTTAGCAAAAAGTCGTTTTTCTGTGTTGCGAGGTATGGGTGCAAAAATCAGCCGTGCATTAATTAATTTTATGCTTGATTATAATCAAAAAATGGGTTTTGAAATGGTGGTAACACCTGTTATTGTAAATGCTCAAATGCTTTTTGGTACAGGGCAGCTCCCTAAGTTTGAAGATGATATGTTTAAGATTAATTCTCCTCTTGAGGAAGATAGCAGCAAAAAATATGGGAATGATTTATATCTCATTTCTACATCAGAAATTACATTAACTAATCTTTATCATGACACTATCATACCCAAAGAAGAGCTACCCATTATGCTCACTGCACAAACTCCATGTTTTAGAAGGGAGGCGGGGAGTGCAGGAAAAGACACAAGAGGCATGATAAGGCAACACCAGTTTGATAAAGTAGAGCTTGTTGCTCTTACTCTTCCAGAAGAGAGTGAAAATATGCAGCAAAAAATGGTACAAACAGCAAGCGGTATTTTACAAGAACTTGAATTGCCACATAGGCTTGTGCAACTTTGTGGTGGCGATTTGGGTTTTTGTGCGAGCAATACCATAGATATTGAAGTATGGCTACCCGGGCAGAATAAGTATCGTGAAATTAGCTCTATTTCTAACACAACAGATTTTCAAGCAAGGAGAGCAAAGATTCGTTATAAGGAAGGCAAAAAAAACATGCTTGTACATACCCTTAATGGCTCTTCGCTAGCAGTGGGCAGAACATTAATAGCCATTATGGAAAATTACCAACAAGAAGATGGGAGTATTATTATCCCCAAAGCTTTAGAGCGGTATTTATAGCACAAAAGGAAGATATATGGCAGATAAAACCATTCAATTAGGCGATGATAACATTCCAAGTGAAGATTCACATACAGCAGATAAAAAGGAAGTTAAAGAACTTATCAGTGAAACAACCAAAGAGGCTATGGAAAAAACGCTCAAAAAATACACCATTGCTGATAAGCTTAGGAGGTTTTTTCTTGCTCTTATTCATTTTAAAGATACATTAAGTAAAACTGTACAATCATTTGACCAGCTGCCAAAAGCCGCTAAATATGGGATATACTCTATCGTTGGGCTATTAGCACTCATTATTTTGCTATTAACCACAAGGCAGGCTGTAGGAAGCTTTTTTGAAGATGATCTAGTTGTGCCACCTGTACCGCCTAAGGTTGCTATTCCTGTCCCAAGTACTCCAGATCCTCTTGATCTTTCTACTGTAGAGCTTATGATACAAAAAGCTAATCTCTTGTATGAACAAGGACAAAAAAGTGAAGCACTTGATTTATTCGCAACCATATCTCGCTATTCTGAAACACTTTCTAACTTTAATTTAGGTGTTGCTCAAATCCATGAAAAAAATTATAGCGATGCCATAGCATCTTTTCAAAAAGCTATTGACGCAGGAGATGATAGGGCGATGAGTGCCATTAATGCAGCAATGCTTGCCTATCGCCTTAAAGATGAAACCTTATACGATTATTATGTTGATTTAGCACAGGCTTATCTCATGGAATCTGGAGGGTT
Organism: Helicobacteraceae bacterium; assembly: GCA_029258405.1. Taxonomy (GTDB): domain Bacteria; phylum Campylobacterota; class Campylobacteria; order Campylobacterales; family Helicobacteraceae; genus NHYN01. Next base: position 12,129 of record JARHYY010000032.1, read on the forward strand.
GCCACTTTTTCCTTTTTTGTATGCTCTTGTGCATTATTACAAAGGCAACTATTTTGAAGCCCTTTCACCGCTTTTGCATGATGAAAGCCCCTTTTATCAAAAAGAGCGCAATCAATTAATAGCAAAAATGTTTCTTTACTATGGTGATTCACAAAGTGCTTTAGAATATTTTTCAAAAAATGCAACTATGGAAGATTATTTTGATTTAGGTATGCTCTATGCACGAGTAGGCGATTATCCCACAGCACGATATTATTTAAACCTCTATATGGAACAAGTTGATTTTAAAGACCCTGCTCCAAAAATAGCCTATGAGCTTACCGCCCTTAAAGAAGGAAAGATGGCTATTGCTGCTAGCGTTCTTAATGGCTTAGATAAGGAAAATGATGCACAAAATGCTTCTATTTTTCCTATAAAAGTACGGTTGAAAGAATCCTTATTTGATGTCCATGAATCACAACGAAACTTCTGGAATGATTTTTCTCAAAAGAGACTTCATGGCTATAAAATCCTTTTTTATTATGCACCATATCGAGTTTTTAACGCTGAACAAGCATTAGACTTCATTAAAGAAGGAGGAATTAATGTGCAGCTCAATAACCTTGAGGAAGCTAAAGGCAGCTTAGCCGTTGGTTCTACTATGTCGCGTGTTAATCTCAATATCGCTATGGCTCTTAAGGCTATTTTACGAAACCGCATTAATGAGGCAAATGAGCTCCTTGAGGAATCTGTAAAGCAATATTCAAATCATAGTATCTTGCACTATAATTTAGCCCTTTCTTATGCACAAAAAGGTGATTTTGATAATGCCTATAAGCATTTTTTACGAAGCTATAACCTAGATACCCGTGATATCTTAGCAGGTATTTTTGCAATGATTTGTGCTGATTTGACATATAGGGATAGAAAAAAAATTAATGAAAATTTTGCAGCAAGTTTTGAGGAAGTCGATTTAAGTCCTGATGAAGCGAATTTTTATCGCTCTTTGCTTGGTTTTGCTAATGATGTTCCACAACCGCCATTAGAATGGATACAAAATATGCGAAAACCGCGCAATATTGATTATGCTCTTGATTATGTTATAGCTGTACAAAATAAAAACAAAGAACGCATGAAACAAGCAGCAGAAAATCTTATGCGTGGCACACAAACTGACTTAGTTTCTTCTTTGCTATGGCTGTTGGCTGATAATTATAATGAAGATCCAAAATCCATGGCAGAAACGGCAAGTGTTTTTTATAAACAAATCAATGTATCCTTAGAGCCTCTTTTTTATGGACCCACTTTAGTGAGGGAGCTCTATGTTCGCGTAGGTTATAATGTAGGAGCATTACGAAGAATAGAAGAAATACTTGATCAAAAAGTGCTCACATCAGAAGAATCAAGTGTTGGTATAATGCAAGCTTTAGCTCTTACTTCCATTTATTTAAGAGAGTTTGAAAAGGCTTATGTCCTTTATAATGCACTTATAGATGATGCAGGGCAGACTGATTCTCAAACTGTATTTTTAGCTGCTGTTGCTGCTGTTGGAGCTGGGCATAATGAGAATGCTGCTGCACTTTTAGCTTTAGCTAAAGCAGAAGCACCAACAAACTATGAAAGTCGTTATGGCTTAGGCATTTTGCATCAAGAGAGCAAAAATCTACGTGCAGCACTCATACAATTTGGTGCTATGTCTGATTCTGTTGAGGATTTTCATTCTGAATATTTTGACTTTGAAATTGACACACGGCAACAAACTCTGCCTGTGCAACCTTTCACAGAATCTACCACAACGCAAAATGTTTCTTTATTAAATACAACTCAAGAGGAATAATAATGAGTATTCTTGATACTTTAAACGAACAACAAAAAGAAGCAGCTTTAATTATTGATAATCCTATATTAATTCTTGCTGGGGCTGGAAGCGGAAAAACAAAAACAATTACCACTCGTTTAGCCTATCTTATTAACGAAGTTGGGATACCTGCACATAATACATTAACGCTTACTTTTACCAATAGAGCAGCAGCAGAGATGCGCTCAAGAGCGATGTCTATGGTGCAAACACATACGCATTTGCCATTATTATGTACATTTCATAAATTTGGGCTTTTATTTTTGAGGCTCTATATGCAAGAATTAGGCAGGCAGAATAATTTTATTGTTATTGATAGCAATGATAGAAAAAAGATTATACGCGATATTATTTCATCTGTTTTAACAGATGATATGCGAGTATATCAACTTGAAGGTGAGATTACTCGCTTTAAGAACGCTGTTTTATTGCCCGATGAATTAAGTGCTCAGCCAATAGAGCCAGATTCTCGTATGGAAAGAACATTAAAAGTATATCGTGCCTATGAAGAGTATTTGAAAAATAATAACCTTGTTGATTATGATGATTTATTATTGCTCTCTTATCAAATATTAGATAAAAACAAGGATATAGCTGAACAAACAAGCTTAAAATATCGTTATGTTATGGTTGATGAATATCAAGATACAAATGATCTTCAAAACAAGATTCTTGATAAACTTTTAGTTGCTCACCAAAATATTTGCGTTGTAGGCGATGATGATCAAAGTATTTATAGTTGGAGAGGTGCAAATATTGATTATATCTTAAATTTTCAACATAAATACAAAAATGCTTCTGTCATTAAGATTGAAAAAAATTATCGCTCTACAACACAGATTTTACAAGTTGCCAATCAGCTCATAATGCATAACCCTCATCGCCACGATAAAACACTGATAAGCAATATAGGAGATGGAGCAAAGGTAACCCTCTTGGAATCTATTGATGATTATGCAGAAATTGATAAAATTGCCCAAAAAATACAGCAGCTGATTTTTCAGCATAAAGTTTGCCCAGAAGATATTGCTATTTTATTTCGCCTTAATGCCTTTAGTCGTTCTATTGAAGAAGGTTTATCGCGTGCATCTATTCCTTTTAAGCTTGTTGGTACAATTGGATTTTATGAACGAAAAGAAATTAAAGATTATATAGCCTATTTTCGCTTACTCATTAATTTAGATGACAGCTTTTCATTAGGTGCTATTATTGACAGACCAAAAAGAGAGATTGGCAAAGCGAGCCTGCAAAAAGCCCTGCAAAAAGCACAAGAATTAGGCTATAACTCATTATATAAATTTTCCAAAGATAAAAAATTCAGTACTTTTCTTGGAACAAAAAGAGCAAAAAATATTTATAACTTTTTTCAATCTTTAGAAGAATTGCGCGATATTCTCAATGATTCTGTGCAAGATTTTCTTGATGCTTTTGAAAATTTTATTCCTTTGCGTCAATTTTATGCCTCTTTAGAAGATGGTGATGAAAGAATTGCTAATATTGATGAGCTCTATGGTGTTATTGGAAAAATTGTTAAAGAAAATCCTAGCATAACTCTTGAGGAGATTTTGAATGAATTTTCCCTAAGCACACCAAATGATAGCTTAGATGGGCATAATGTGCTTTGTATGAGCATTCACAATTCTAAAGGTTTGGAATTTGATCATTTATTTGTTGTGGGGCTTGAAGATGGCTTTTTTCCTCTTTTGAAGGCTGGAAGTGATATACAAGAAGAAAGGCGTTTGGGCTATGTAGCTTTCACAAGGGCAAAAAAAAGCCTAACTTTAAGTTATGTTGATTCACGGTTTTTCAAAGGCAAGAAAATGATATTAAAACCTTCTCGCTTTTTAAGTGAAGCAGGCTTATTAGCACAGGAGGAATATGCAGTACCCACAAAAGGAGAGCTATACAGCTTTAAAGAAGGAGAGCTTGTACGGCACAATATTTTTGGGGTTGGGCATATTGAATCAATCCAAGAAAATGGTGATGAAATAAACTTAAAAGTAGATTTTGGAGGGCTTAAAAGAGATATTCGTTCATCATGTATTACAAAAATTATATAGGATACAAACATGAAAGGCAAACAATTCTTACTTGCTAATAAAATAGCTCATGGCCATGAGTTGATAGCCAAAGAGGATTATAAATCAGCCCTGCCCTTGCTCCTTGAAGCAGAAAAGCTCGATGAAAATAAAATAGATATACATCTTGGTTTATGTATCTGTTATGCCTATTTTGGGCAATGGTTCTTTGCACTTCAATATGCTAAAAAAGCTCAAGCATTACAACCAGAGCATTTCAATGCAAATATTCAAGTTGCTCAAGCTTTGTTGAGAATGGGAAGAGTGCAAGAAGCTTTTGATTTAATGCAGCAGCTAAAAAATGAATATCCAGATTCGGTGGAAGTCAATATACTTTACACAGAATGCCTCTCATATCTTGGCTTATATGATGAAGCAAAAGATATTTACAAAAAGCTATTATTAATCACAAAAGAAATATCTGCATATAGTAATACAGCATATCAATATATAGAAACAGGTGATTTTAAAGAGGCTATGGAATATATTCAAATGTGGCTTGAGCTATTTGTTGCTCAAACACCAAAAGCAAAGTCTTTAGCACAAGGCTTCATGAGTATAGATGCGGCAAATGAGAGCTTATTGATACTTAAAAAAACTCTTGATAATATGCAAATTCCCTTTATGCTTACAGCAGGCACTTTACTTGGAATATATCGTGATGGCTCTATTTTGCCCCATGATAAAGATTATGATATTTGGATGCCTTTTAGCACACCAAAGGCAGAGCTCATAAAGCTCCTTGCAAAGCATGGTTTTATCCATGATAGAGGTGGTAATGATTGGAATATATCTTTTAGGGATACTCGTCATGAGGCTGTTTTTGATATATTCTTTGTTAAACCTGAAAATAATAAATTGGTATGGGCTGTAAGCAAGATGAAAAATAAAATTCTTTACTTCCATAACTCTATAACAGGTATTTCAAGCATAGAATATCTTGGAGTAAGTTTTAATATTCCTAAAAATCCTGAAATTATTCTTGCTGAATTCTATGGGGCTGATTGGATAGTTCCAAAACCAAATTATAATACTCTCATACTTGGAGAAAATATTGATGATAAATATGGACTTGGATTAATACTTGGCTATAATCATTGTTTGAGTAATTGTGTAAAAGGCTTTTATAAAAAAGCACATGGGCTTTGTTTGCAGATTTTAAGCGTTCATGAAGATGAATTATTAGAAAGAGTAAAAGCTCATATTGAAAAGCATTTTCCATACGAGCAATACTATGAGCATATACCATATCGTCCTACAAGAACAAATAATCTAAAAATTTTTGGTTGATTTCATAAGAGCTCTCACCCATATAATCAAAAAATTTATATTAAAGTATCATAGTAATAAATTATTTTTAAAGATTTATATAATGATTTTGTATTTTTAGATAAAATAGAATATCTGATTATAGTAATAAAAAACAAAAACTTTTAAGGTAGTGGTAGTGTTTGATGGTGAATAACCTTTTAATCCTTTATAATCCTTATTATCAAGATGATGTTATCAAGCAACATTTAAATATATTACTAAAGAAAGGTGAAGTTGCTTTCGGTAAGGTAAAATCAAAACTCAATAATCAAAGAAATGAACGAAGTATTTTAAATGAGATTTATAATGCTACAAGCGATAAAAACCCTTTGCAACTTTTTTTAAGTGATTATGCAAACTTGTTTGTGGCGAAGGTAAAGGCTGTTGTTCTAAGTGCAAATGAAGATATTATCCCTGATTATTATAGGGCAAAAAAATTAGAAGTAGAAAATTATTTTATCATTAGTGATTTACGAGAATTAGTAAGAGAGGATTTTAGTCTTTTAAGAGATAGGTTTTTGGCTAATTTTACCACTGCAAATAATCATACTTATGCAATTTATGGTAATAACTATACATATCCTTTGATTGTGAAACAAAAAGAACAAATAAGGTATTTTGATGAAGGGCAGAAATATTATATCAATATATATAAAAGCAAAGAATATTTAGATGTACAGGAGAATTTTATACGGTTTGTTTTTGGCAAGAGATTATTTTATCTCTTGCACCCTGATAGTATTATGAATCTCATCTCTGCTGAACTCGAACTGATACAGAATGAACAAGATATTTTATATGATTTTACTTCCATTATAGTAAAGTACTCCAAAGTTGTGGAGCATGAAGTTTATATTTTTGCTCAAAAAATTTTTATTAAACTTTGCCAAAGTAATCAAAATTTACTTGACATGAGTTATAGGGTGCAAGGACAACAGCTTACCTTAAAGGATTTTTTTCATCAAAAACCCAATCTTGGAAGCATAAAATTTTTACTCAAGCATTCAAACATTCAAAAGCATTTGGAAGCAAAATTAAAAAATTTTATTAATGGATATTTTGCATCACAACTGAGTTTTTTCCAAAATATACGCAATAAAGCTGTTCATATTAAAACAGGGGAACTGAATGAAGCTTATGAAATAAGGAACATGATTTTAGGCATTGAGAAAAGAAGCTTTCTTAAAGAAGTGCTTTTATATAAAGAGCATTATTAAATATGAAATGAGTGTATTATTGCCCTTAAGAGTATTGCAATAAGTTTTTAGAAATTATAAGGATGCATCATGGCTTATGATAAACTTGCTGTGCGTTTAGCACAAATTCTTATACGCTTAAACAGCGGAGAGCATTTTAGTGCAGATGAGCTTGCAGATGAATTCAATGTAGATATTAGAACTATACAAAGAGATTTGAATCAAAGACTCTCTTTCATGCCTATCAAAAAAGAAAATGGCAAGTATTCTTTGGAATCTTTTGCTTTAGGAAAATTTAGCTTTAAAGATATACAAAATTTTGCTGCACTTAGTGGAATTAGTGAGCTCTATCCTAAGCTTGATCAATACTTTATTTCAAGCTTGTTAAATTCTAAAATTCATAATACTTTATTAATAAGAAATGAAGGCTATCAAAAAATTAGTTATGATGATTTCAACAAAGTAAATACAGCTATTTTAAAATATTTTATACTCTATTTTAATTATAAAAATAAAAAGCGTGAGGTAAAGCCTTATAAGCTTGTAAATTATAAGGGAATATGGTATGTTTTAGCCGATGAAAAAGGAAAGCTTAAGCACTTTAATTTTGCCAAAATTTTCAATCTTAGTGTGAGCGAAAAAGTATTTATCCCAAATGAAAAACTAAGAGAACAGATTCTAAACGATAAAAGCATGTGGTTGGGTGAAAGCAAGGAAGTGCTTTTAAAGCTTGACAAGAAAGCTAAAGAGTATTTTTTTAGAAAAAATATACTAAGTAATTATGAGCTCATAGACGAAGATGAAGAACATTTTATTTTGAGTACTCAAGTTTCTTATGATGATGAGATTTTAAACATTGTAAAGCAATGGATTCCTTATATGCGAATCCTCAAACCACTTGAGCTTAAGGCGAGACTTGAAAATATTTTGAGGGAATATTTACAATAGCTCCATGATTTGCTATGCAAGCCTTAAAGGCATTAGGGAGATTATTGAAAATTATAAGAATAGAATGCTTTTAATACAATAACCCTTATTTTAAAAGAAAGAATGTGTATATCATTTTGAGAGAAAATGTGGATAATAAATCTCTGTAAAGATTCTTTGTTTATCTTGCTAGATACAAGAAAGCCAACCTTTAGTGCTTGTAGTGCTTGGGTGATTTGCTTGATTATTATGGTATAATAAGTTAATATATAAATAATGCATAACTCTATGAGATACTTTATGGGTTAGAAAGGGGATATGATGAAATATAGATGCCTAGGAAACTCTGGGATTAAGATTCCAGTAATAAGCTTAGGAACAGCCACTTTTGGTGGTGTGGGTGATTTATTTTCAAAATGGGGTAACACACAGCTACAAGAAGCGAAAGAATTTATAAGTATATGTTTAGAGTATGGTGCTTATGCCTTTGATACTGCTGATTGTTATTCTCAAGGGAAGGCTGAAGAAATATTAGGCGAAATTATCAAAGAAAGACGAAAAGAGATTTTTTTAGCAACTAAAACAGGTATGCCTATGGGCAAAGATCCAAATGATTCAGGTACATCTTATGCAAGAATTATTCAATGTTGCGAAGAGAGTTTAAGGCGATTGCAAACAGATTATATTGATTTGTATTATTTTCATTCTTTTGATGCACTTACACCTATGGAAGAAATGTTAAGAGCGATACAGCATTTAATGCATCAAGGCAAGATACGGTATTTTGGTGTTTCTAATTATAGCGCTTGGCATCTTATGAAAATGCTTTCTGTATGCGATAAATGCAATTTTCCTAAGCCCATTGTCCATCAGGCTTATTATTCATTGGCTGCAAGAGAGCTAGAATGGGAGCTTATCCCTCTATCGATTGATCAAAAAATAGGCACTGTTGTATGGTCGCCACTTTCTGGCTCATTGCTCTCTGGCAAGATTTCTCGCAAAAAAACCCCTCCTCAAGAGAGCCGCTTAAACACTGATGCAACTTGGAGATATGATAGAGAAAGGCTTTTTAATATTATTGATGTACTTGAAAAGCATGCAAGAAACCTTGGCTATTCTGTACCACAGCTTGCCTTAGCGTGGTTGCTTACTCGTCCAAGTGTAAGTTGTTTAATAGTTGGAGCAACCAATAAAGAACAGCTCATTGAAAATCTAAGGGCGAGCCATATTGTGCTAGAAGAAAGCATTCTTAAAGAACTCAATGCAATAAGCCATATTGAGCCTGTATATCCTTATTGGCATCAGCAAACAACAGTGCCACATAGGAATCCTCATTGCATTGATATAAGTATCAATAAAAACAATTTATGATATTCAAGGAATAGTATTTGCTTGTGTAAATGCAAATTTTTCAAAGGAGCATTTATGCGAATAAGTTTTAATGGTCGCTATGATGGATTAAGCTACTATCAGCAAGGCTTAATGACAGGCATGCAAAACACCCTCGATAAAATGAGTACAGGTTTAAACATTAAGCATGGCTATCAAGATAGCACGGCTTTTAATAAGACGCTTATATTAGATAATTCATTAACCAATCTTGAGCAAACATTATCTTTAGCTAAAACAGCAAACACTTTTACTTTGCATACTGATTCATCAATCAATACCATGAGAGAGCTGATGACGAAATTCAATACAAAAATGGTGCAGGCTTTGAATGATTCTAATAGCTCAACATCTCTTCAGGCATTACGAAATGATTTGAGATCTATTAGAGATAATATCCTTTCTGTGGCAAATACAGCTGTTGGTGGAGAATATCTTTTTGCAGGTTCAGCACTTAAGAGAAAACCTTTTGGAAGTGATGGAACTTACTTAGGAAATAATCAACAATTAGAAGCTGTACTTGGTAATAAAAATAAACTTTCTTATAATATCACTGGTTCAGAGCTCTTTTTGGGTATGAATAGAGATCATTATAAAGAGATAGTGAGCAATGTCAAGCATTATAATCAATCCATGTTGCACCCGGGTATTATGGACAAAAAAAATGAAACAGAACTGTCTAAAGAGGTGTATCTCAAGGCAACTGATACCCTTAGAGATTTGGTAGGTGATGATGATAATGATACTACTAATAGCTTACCAGAGGTGTTTTATATACAAGGTGTTAGAGCAGATGGTACATCATTTAAAGCAAAATTTCAACTTGATATTAATTATAACGATCAAGTCGATAAAAAAGATGCTACTAAAGTTCAAGATTTGCTCGATAAAATAGGCGAAGCCTATGGTAATACTAGCACCAATAAAGTTGTTGATGTATCGCTTAATGAATATGGGCAAATAAATATTAAAGATTTAACCCATGGAAGAAGCAACCTTGATTTTTATATGGTTTCAAGCAATAGAAGGGATTTTGTAGTTGGTGGTGCTGGTGCTCAAAATAACCAAATGCTTGATAATGTTCAAAATGGACAACCTTTACAGTTTAGCACAAATCCTCAGGGTGGTAACTTCACTGGTCCTGCTACTTTTGATCCAAATACAGGCAAGTACAATGTTACTATTGGTAATAATACAGTACCTATAACATATGAAAAAGATAATGTATTTTCCTATACCAATCCAACTACAGGAAAAAAGGAAAAGATTTATTCTTTTAACCAAGCTGGCACTATAACTCCACCTGTTTCTTGGAGCAATGGTGTTGATGATATTAATACATTAACAAAATATGGAGATAGAATTACAACCTATGTTCAAAGCAATTTTCTTGGCGAAAAAAACCAAGACAGAATAAGCTCGATTGCTGATCAAAGCGATCATCGTCGCCACACTATTGCCACAACTTTTAGAACGGGGGACAATGTATTAGCCGATGCTAAAACAAAGCTCATTGATGTATTGGGTGATAAAGCCTTAGAGGAGCTAAGGGCTGGGAGAAATGTTACCATTAACTTTGCAGGCACAACAGCTAATACCAATGCCACCCCGCCTTTAGCTGGGGGAGCGGTAGCAAACCAAACACTTGTTATTAATCCGCAGAATATGAGCACACTCACCGTGCAAGATTTTATGAGTTCTTTAGAAAATTTTTATGGGGGCAATGATAGGGTAGGGGTAGAAATGCACAATGGTAAAATAACGCTCATTGATAAACATGTAGAGCAAAGCTTAAAAAAACAGCTTCCTTCAAATAGGGATATTCCATTTGATGGACCAAGTAGCCTTAATGTTGTCATAAATGTAACCTCTAATAATCAGCCATTGAATGTTTTTGCTAATGATTATACTTTAGAATATGATAGAGTACAATTTACACCCAATGGCTCAACCCTTACAGGCAATGTTCCACAAATAATAAATAGCAACAATGAATATGCCACAGGGGATACAAAGCTTTCAGAAGTGGCGGGTTCATCACTTAAGGACACCAAATATACTTTAAACTATAAAGATATTGATGGAATAACGCGTAAAGCGGTTATCCACTTATTTGGAGATAATCCGACAAATGAAGCTGGAAACCTTATAGGTACAGGGACTCCCCCGGCTCAAGGACCCGGTGGCTCAACTAATGCTGATGATTTTAGGAATAAGGTGTTTATTGAAATTCCAGATACAAGACAAGGGGCAGCAGCTGGAGCAACAATAACAATACCACTTTATAGACCTTTGGATAATAATTCTATGACACCTCCAAATGGTGTTGCTGTTGAGAGCATACCCCCTGATGAAATGACTTATAAACAATTAAGCGATGCGCTCACTGTTGCATTAAATGCCTCAAGGAATGATACTGATCAATATGCTATCATTACAAATGCAAATGCAACACTCCAACAGAAAAAAGATGCCTATGAGCATTTGTTGGTTAATGCGAATGTTAATCTCAATGTTGGGGTTAATCAGCATGGACAACTTCAAATTAAGGATAATACAAGATCGCCTAGCTTTATGAATATTTCGCTTAGTGAAACCCAAAGGCATGTAAGCTATCTTAACACAGCTGGCAATCAGCAAACCTATGTTGTAAAAGGTTCGGGAGATTATAGTAATATTCCGCCTAATAATAACATTGGGCAGGACATTCAAGGGAATGATCTACAGCCACCAGCAAGTACAATTCCTTATCGTGAAGGTTCTGCCTTGACTTTCCAAAGCAACAATGCCCTTGTGCTTGATGATCCTCATGTAAATATATTTCAAAAACTCGATGAAGCAATTAAGGCGGTGGA
>JARHYY010000103.1 GCA_029258405.1 Helicobacteraceae bacterium
AAACTTTAAAATCCCCCTACCGCCTTTAGCAGTGCAACAAGAAATTGTTAGCATACTTGATACATTTGAAAGCCTTGTTAATGACTTTAATAGCGGTATCCCACAAGAGATACAAGCAAGGAAAAAGCAATATGAATACTACCGCGATAGACTTTTGCATTTTAAAGAGCTAGAATCTCAAAGTGAGATATAAATACATTGCTAAAGGAAGCATATGCAAGAAAATATTGATGTAATAGCACAGCATAATTATAGCACCATTGTAGCAAAATATATAAAGCCACAACGCAAAGCGAGTGCCTATCAAAGTGAAGCAGAGCTAGAAAAAGCCTTTATAAAACAGCTTGTTACACAAGGCTATGAATACATAGCGATTAAAAATGAAAATGAACTTTTAGAGAATCTTAAAAAGCAATTAGAGCGATTAAATAACATACATTTTAGCAAGCAAGAATGGGCAAGATTCTCTAAACAAGTGCTATGCAATCCGCAGTATTCACAAATAGAAAAAACAAAAATGATCCAAACAATAGATGATACGCAGGTTTTAGAAAGAGATGATGGCAGTATAAAAAACATAAGCCTACTTGATAGAACAGCAATAGCAAACAATCATTTACAAGTTGTTTCACAGATAGAAAATCAAGGGAGCTATAAAAACCGCTATGATGTGAGTGTGCTTGTAAATGGGTTGCCCTTAGTGCATATAGAGCTAAAAAGACGCGGTGTCAATCTCAAAGAAGCTTTTAACCAAATTAAGCGGTATGCCAAAGAGAGCTTTTGGGCTGGGAGTGGGCTTTTTGAATTTGTGCAAATTTTTGTTATTAGCAATGGCACGCTTACAAAATATTATAGCAATTCTACACGAAAAAATATAAAATCTTCAAGCGAAAATAATCATTATGAATTTTGCATAAGCTTTGCAGATGCGGAGAATACGGCTATATTGGATTTGGAAGATTTTACAAAAACATTTTTTGCTAAACGCACACTTTGTAATATCTTAATGAAATATTGCGTATTTAATACACAAAATGAATTGCTTGTAATGCGTCCTTATCAAATTGCAGCAAGTGAGAGCATAATTAATGCGATTACTATAGCACATAGAGAAAAGCTACAAGGAAGCATACAGGCTTGTGGGTATATATGGCATTCTACAGGGAGCGGCAAAACGCTTACTTCTTTTAAAACGGCTTTATTGGCAAGCAGGTTGCCTTTTATTAAAAAGGTGCTTTTTGTTGTGGATAGAAAAGACTTAGATTTTCAAACAATGAGAGAATATGATAAGATTCAAAAAGGTGCGGTAAATAGCACAGCTAGCACAAAAGAATTAAAAGAATGTATAGAATCTTATGATATAAATCAAAAGATTATTGTTACTACAATTCAAAAACTTGCCCGTTTTATAGAGCATTATAAAAATTCTATGGTATTTAATGATGAAATTGTATTTATATTTGATGAATGCCATCGCTCACAATTTGGCTCAATGCACGAACAGATTATAAAGAAATTTAAGCGGTATTATCTCTTTGGATTCACAGGCACACCGATTTTTGAGCCTAATGCCAATAAGCAAAATATCACTACCATAACTACTAAAAACGCATTAGGCGAAGATATACAAAAAGCAGCTATTAAAACTACAGAATCCTTGTTTAACAAATTGCTCCATTCTTATACGATTTTACATGCTATTGCTGATAAGAATGTATTGCCTTTTCATGTGGAATATATATCTACTATGAAACAAGCAAATGATATAGACAATGAGCAGATTCTAGCTATTGAACGCACTAAGACATTATTAGATGAAAAAAGGATACACAATATTGTTGCGTATGTTTTGGAGCATTTTAATCAAAAAACAAAACGCAATGATAGGGATACTATGGCACAACAAAGGCAAAATGGCTTTAATGCTCTTTTTGCTACACAAAGCATAGAATTTGCTAAGGCATATTACAATGAGTTTCAAAAGCAGATGGCACAAAGAGAGCAAAAGCTACGCATAGCCATTATTTATTCCTATGCACCAAATGAAGATATAGACGACTTAGAAGAAGGGGCTAATAGCTTAGATTCTAAAGAATTTTTAGAATCAGCTATTAAAGATTATAATAAGCTCTTTAAAACAAAGTTTAGCCTAAATAACTTTGATGCGTATTATAAAAATGTTTCAGAAAAATTAAAAGAAAAAGAATTAGATATGCTCATTGTGGTGGATATGTTTTTAACAGGCTTTGATTCTAAAACGCTAAATACACTATGGGTGGATAAAAACTTGCGTCATCATGGGCTTTTGCAGAGCTTTTCTCGCACAAATAGGATATTAAATAGTGTAAAAACTTTTGGTAATATTGTATGCTTTAGAGATTTAGAATCTAATACACAAGAAAGCTTAAAAATATTTGGCGATAAGAGAGCAAATACTATTGCATTATTAAGAAGTTTTGATGAATATTTGCATGGATATGAGCTAGAAAATGGAAAAAAAGAATTGGGCTATTTAGCATATATTAAAAAACTACAAGAAAAGTTTCCTTTGCATAATTTTCCGCTAAAGACAAAAAAGGAGCAAAAGGAATTTATAGAGCTTTTTGGGAGTATTTTACGCTTAGCAAATATTCTCCAAGCTTTTGATATATTTGCTATGAATGATACTCTATTAGAACGCGATAAACAAGACTATCAAAGCCATTATATTGAATTATATAATACATTTTTTCCACATAATGAAAAAAGCGATATTAGCGATGATATTGTTTTTGAAATGGAGCTTATTAAACAAACAGAAGTCAATGTAGAATATATCTTATTCTTGCTTGAGCAATATTATAAAGAAAGCACACAAAAACAAAGAGAGCATATTTTACGCACAATAGATTCAAGCATTAGTCTCCATAATAAAAAAGACTTAATTCGTGCGTTTTTAGATGAAATAGATTCTAAGCCAAATCAAGCATTTGAACAGCTCTTTGAAGAGTTTATACGCACTCAACAAGAAAAGGAATTAAGCATTATTATCAATGAAGAACAACTACAAGAACAAGGAGCAAAAGATTTTATAAAAAATGCCTTTAATATAGGCATATTCCAAACTCTTGGCACAGCATTAGATAATGTATTGCCTAAGATTTCTCTATTTGCCACAAGCAAAGCACAAGAACAAGCAAATAACCAACGCAGGCAAAGGGCTATATCAAAGCTTGAGCTCCATTTTGAGCGGTATAGAGATATTATTAAAAAAGAAGTAAATCCATAGTGAAATATTGAGTGATTTCTTTAAACTTTGTGCTTTTGTTTAAATTTTTAGCTTTAGTTAAGTTAAATTTGATACAAACTAAATCCCACCATTTTGTGCTTATTATATACTTAGCTACTTATTCAAAACTTCATAGAGAAAATCAAGGATAATTAATTAAGTTAATAAGATATTCACCTCAAAGATTTAAGAGCTTTTAGATGAATATCTGAACAGTTTAAAACCAAGGCATTGTATCAGAATCTGTGCGCTTGCGAATTTCTTCAAATTTAATAAGACCAATAACCCATAATGCACAAGCAGCAAGCATAAATAAATAACCAATCACAATAATTGCTGTCAAGCTCCCGATAATACTTGCATAATATGCCCAAAGTAAAAACTTTTGCCCTGTAATAAATGCTAATTCTCGTGCAAAAAATACCTGAAACACAAATGTAGCGATGAACCCCACTATCGCAATAATTGCTGCCACAATCACACCAGCACCAGACATTTCAAAAGAATGTACTGTAGCAGCAATTAATGCTGTTCCACCAATAGCGAAGGCAACAACCAAAGTAACAAAAGCAATAACTAATGCAATAATATAATTTTTAAGAAGTGTTTTGCTTGCAGATACACGATTAAGCCCAACTACAGCTAAAATCATACAAACAAAACCTATAAGATCAATAATGGGGCCAATAAAAGGACCAATAAATGGAATAAGCGTAATGATAGTCCCACATATTAAAAGACCTACGGAAAGTAAAAATTTAAAGCGAATGCCTTGTACATCATTTGCCATAAACTTGTTTGAAATTTCATGTATATTAAAAGTACTTTTAGTAATATAAATACTCTTTGCAACATTTTCACTCACCTGAAAATCTACTTCACACCCAGAAAGATTTTCGGGGTTTCTGTTACCAAGATTAGCAATATCTGCCACATCAAAATTATAGCGGTTGCCATCATCAGCACTAATTATGCCTAAGGCTAGTATTTTACCTTTCATAGATTCCCTTTAAGAATAAAAATTAAACCTAATATTGTAGTATATTATTGCTTGTGTAACCTTAATCATAAGCATTTATGCCATAATTTTGATAATTAGTTCTTAGTATATTAAATCATTATTCAAGATTTTTTGCTTTACTTTCTGTATATTGAATAATCCATTTTTTGCCCTCTCGTTCAAATTTAAAAAAATTTCATCAATGAATTCTTTATCTAAACCATAGTCTTGTGGATTTTGCGAAATATGTAAAGACCTAAAAAGTTCTTTTATTTTTTGCTTAAAGGGGGCAAGCAAATTTTGTGTGCTTTTATCATCAATACATTCTAAAAGCAAGGGCAGGGTAAAGCTGCAAGCTAATCCATGAGGTATATTAAAACGCATAGTAATAGGGTAGCTTATGGCATGGGCAAGAGCGGTTTGTGTTTGCGAGAACGCAAGCCCGGCAAAAATACTAGCAAGAACAATTTTTTTTCGCAATTCCACAGAATCGGGAGAGTTTATTAATAAAACGAGATAATCACAAATAAGATTCAGAGCTTTTAAGGCATGATTTGTAGAAATAGGGTTTGCATTTTTATTCCATATACTTTCAAGTGCATGTGATAAGGCATCAAGAGTAGTATAAACACTATACTCACGAGGTAGGCTCATCATTATATCAATATCATAAAAAGCTACCTTAGGGTATAGCGAAACATGAGATAAAGAATGTTTTATCATTTTTTCTTTTTCCCATATGGTAGCCCAGCTTGTGAGCTCACTACTTGTGCCATGTGTTGTTGGTACAGCATAAATAGGCAAATAGTTATCTTTATTATGAAAACTAAAAAATTTTGCAGCATCTATAACGCTCCCACCACCAAAAGCTACAAGTGCTTTTGGTGCAATGCTTTGTGAAAATAAATCATTTTTCAAATTGTTCAAATCTTTAAATTCTGGATTTGGAGCAATGGTATCTATAATACCAAGCAATTTTTTTTGCATAATTCTTTTAATGTTTTCTACTACACCTCTTTTAACAAAACCTTTTGAAGTAACAAGCACACAAGGAGGCAAAGTTTTTAACATATCATCAATATGTACATCAAAATAAATTTGTACAGGATTATAATATAACATCAATAATTCCTTATTTATAATATTACCCTAGCTTCTCATCAACAAAACCAATAACTACCTATTCCTTATAGCTTTTGTAAGCTCTGCATTTTTTGTGATTCTTATTGTTGCACATAATTGCCTTTGTATTAAATTTTCGTATTTTTCAAAGATATTATATTTTCATGTTTCATATCAATCATAGAGTATCCTTAGATATAACATTATAATATAATATTACTATAATTCTCTTTTCCTTGTAAGGTAATTTCCATGTCATTCATTATTTTTTAAAATTTATTGTCTTAAATCACCATTAAAATCCAAAGTGCTATATTTTAAACATGAGTTTTTTAAATTCTTTTTTGTTTTTTTATTTGCACATTAATTCACTCCCTATATTAGCTTTTAATTTACCAATACCTAACCCTTTGAATCCCTAAGTTTTTCCCAATCTTAAACCATGCAAGCTTTCACCGCACGGCTTGCCATAATTTTAAATTATCATTTCATCTATTCAAATAAACAAAGAACCTTTTATAAAGGTTTATTACCCTATGTGATTCTTTATTCATAAAAGTCGTTACTCTCCTTTTCATAGGTTTTTCACT
>JARHYY010000008.1 GCA_029258405.1 Helicobacteraceae bacterium
TATAGAGTATTTAAGATATATAAATAGAGAGCTCTTAAATCTCTTATCTTATTGTAGAAGACATAAGCATGAGAGCTTTTATAATAAGAACAATAACTTTTTGAGTTGTTGTATTGAATTATAGGAATGTAATATAGAGTAATATAGGTAGCAAAACACTTCTCAAAAGCTCTCTATTTACCTTAAGAAAAAAAGAATCTTGAAACAATAACAACATATGTTACTAAAAGTTACTTAAATGATTTTGGATGGGAAAACTTAGAAACAATACCAAAAAGTTACCTATCATTAAGGTATAAAATCTACTCAAAATATGTTTCTTTGTTACATATATATATGTAACAAAGCAGAAACAAGAAGTATTTTATGCCTTTAAGTCAATTTTTATTGTATAATATGTTTCTAAAGTACAGTTAATTTGGTTAGGAGGTAAATAAATGCGATATACTTGGTCAAATAGTATTACTTATATACTCACAGTAGCAGGAGCGACTATAGGATTTGGAGCTACTTGGCGTTTTCCTTATTTGGTTGGACAAAATGGTGGTGGGGCTTATGTGCTTACCTTTATTGTTGCTATGATAGTTATTGGCATTCCTATGATTCTTGTTGAAAATGCCATCGGACGAAGAGCACATATAAATTCTCTTGATGCATTTAGCCCAGCAGCTCAATCAAAGAATTTTTCAAAACTATGGAAGGTTTTAGGATGGATGGGGCTTATTGGTTGTTTTGGGATTCTTGCTTATTATATGGTTTTGGGTGGATGGGTGCTTACTTATGTTGCAAATATTCTTATGGGCAATTTAGATCTTTCAAACCCTATAAGTAAGGAAGTTACTGAAACATTTTATGCTAATAATATTGAAAATAATCCTTTGATGATTGGCGTTTATACTTTGGTTTTTGTTGCATTAAATTGGCTTGTGCTCTCTCGTGGGCTTTCTGATGGCATTGAAAAGGCTATGAGATTTCTTATGCCATTACTAATTTGTTGTTTGATTGGTATTGTTATCCGCAACCTTACACTACCCGGCGCACAAGAAGGGATAGCTTACTATCTCACGCCAGATTTTAGTAAAATTACCCCTTCTTTATTCATCGCTGTTTTGGGGCAGGTATTTTTTGCTCTTTCTCTTGGTTTTGGGGTTATGATTACCTTATCTTCATACTTAGATAAAAATGAGAACTTGATAAAAACCGCTGTAAGCACAGGAGTTATTAATACTATCATTGCTGTTTTGGCTGGATTTATGATATTTCCTTCTCTTTTTAGTTTTGGTTTGCAGCCTGATTCTGGTCCAAGGCTTGTGTTTGAGGTATTGCCCATTGTATTTTCAAATATGTATTTTGGTGGAGCAATTGCTGTTGGTTTTTTTGCTCTATTAATTATTGCTGCTTTTACCACTTCTATTACACTCTATGAAGTACTTATAACGACACTTCAAGAAAAAATGCATTTAAGTCGCAAGGTTTCTGTAAGCTATGTTCTTATTGCACTTTTTATTGCTGGAAATATTCCTTGCATTATGGCTTATGGTCCTTGGAGAGATGTGGTTATTCTTGGGAGGAATATATTTGATGCTTTTGATTATGTGAGTGGTAATATCTTTTTTGTACTTACTGCTCTTGGTTGCTCTTTGTTTGTGGGCTGGGTGCTTGGCAAAGATGCAATTGAAGAAGTTTCCAATGGAACTAAGGCTAAAGGTTTAGTGAAAATTTGGTTTTGGTATGTGAAGTTTATTATACCAATTATTATTATAGTTATTTTTATTAGCGGAATTTAATTTACAAGGAGAATAAATATGGTTATTGGTTGCCCAAAAGAAATAAAGGTTCATGAATATCGCGTAGGCTTAACTCCGTCAAATGTGCATGAATATACCGAAGCTGGACATAAAGTTTTTATAGAACATAATGCTGGAAGTGCCATAGGTTTTAGTGATGAGGACTACCATAGAGCTGGAGCAAAGATTGTTGATAAGGAAAAACTCTTTAAACAAAGTGATATGATAGTAAAAGTAAAAGAACCCATCCAAAGTGAGTATCATCACTTTAAAGAAGGGCAGATACTTTTTACCTACTTGCATTTAGCGGCTGATAAGAATCTTACTGATATGCTTCTTGAAAAAAAGATATTTTCAATCGCTTATGAAACTATTAAGGTACGCAATGTATTGCCTTGCCTTGCACCAATGAGCTCTATTGCTGGGCGATTAGCGGTTTTGGAATCTTCAAAATATATTCAAAAAACTTTTGGGGGTAATGGGGTGCTTATTAGCGGGATACCCGGAACCCCTAAAGGCAAGGTTACTATTATTGGTGCAGGTGTTGTTGGGGTAAATGCTGCTCAATTAGCTGTAGGTATTGGTGCAGATGTAACAATATTAGATATTGATACAGCTAAATTATCTTATGTTGATCAAATGTTTAATATGAGAATCCATACTCTTTTTAGCTCAAAGGCAAATATTCTTTCAAGCATTAGTGATGCTGATGTTATTATTGGTGCTGTGCTCATACCCGGAGCGAAAGCCCCAAAGCTTATTAAAAAAGATGATCTACAATATATTAAAACAGGTTCTATTTTAACAGATGTAGCCATAGATCAAGGCGGTTGCTTTGAAACTTCAAAACCAACAACTCATGATAACCCCGTGTTTGATATTAATGGAATTATGCACTATTGTGTAACCAATATGCCCGGAGCAGTGGCAAAAACAGCCACTTTAGCTCTTACAGATTCTACTCTTAATTTTGGGCTTACTATTGCAAAGCTTGGGGCTAAAGAGGCAGCATTACATAATAGTGGTATTTTTGAAGGAGTAAATACTGTAGATGGTAAATGCACTTACAAAGGTGTATGCAGTGCATTTCAAATTCCATATACTGAAACACAACAGGCTTTGTCTTAGGGCTAGCTTTGCTTTAGCGGACTAAATTATCCATTAATACAAAGAGCTGTTCGCTTGATTTTTCTAGTTCGCTGAAGCATTCTATTGCTTTTGTAATATCCTGATTTTCCTTAAGGGCGATAAGTCCATTTTGTGCATTATCATGAACATTTGCATGAAAGCCATCTATATTTTTAAAGGTTTCAAGAGTGCCAAAGTCTTTTTGTCCATCACCAAAATACCATTTGCCAAATCGACATTCTGTATGCCTTGGTAAAATGGTGTCTGTTTTGCCGCTACGTGCAAAATGATAGGTGTTGTTTTTAAAGAGGATATGATCAACCATAATGAGATTTAAGAAGAGCCTATCTTTAACATTACTTCCTATACCGTTAATGTTGGTTGTTGATTCATTGAGGTTTTTAAGCGTATCCTCAAAGGAATGCATAGTGGTATTAAAATCGGTAATATATTTTTGCATCTCTTCTGAATTGTTGTATATATCGCTTGTATCTTGCTGGAGAATCTGTATAGATGCACGAATTTCACTTGTTGCCTTTTGTGTTCGTTCAGAAAGTTTGCGGACTTCTTCAGCAACCACTGCAAAGCCTCTGCCATGCTCTCCTGCCCTTGCTGCTTCTATTGCTGCATTGAGTGCTAAGAGATTAGTTTGGTTAGAGATGTCATTAATTAAATCAATAACAGAGTTAATTTCAGAAGAGCGATTAAGCAACATTTTTGTTGCATCATTATTGGCAGTAATGAGGCTAGTGAATACATCAAGATTTTTAATCACACCTTGTATATCATCAAGTCTTGCGTTTATATTTTGGGCAACTTCATAAAGAGTGCTATTCATATCAGTAAGGCTACTAACGCTTTTTGTGAAACACTCTTGCAAATAAGTAAGTTGTTCGCGGTTTTTGTTGATGCTTTCAATTTTTATACTTAACTCATGTTCATATGTATTTGCCATTTTTTGTTCTGAATTTGGTGCTTCGCTTGCACATATCATAAATAAAGGAAGCATATTTTTTGTGGCGGTGGGTATATAGCTCTTATCGCTTAAATGTTGCATTGCTATATTGACCTCTTTAATATAAGTTTCAAGTTGTTCAATAAAGGTATCAAAGAGCAAGAGGGTTTTATCCGTCTTTTCACCATCGATAACTGATCGTGCTTCTAAATTTCCTTGAGTAATCTTATGTAGTGTTTCTTGTATAATGCGGAGTTTTGATGATGTTTTATTAAGACGAATTCCTAATATTATCGCGATAATAACAGCTATAACCATAACTGCTAAACAGACAGCTGTGAGCATTGTTTCCCCTTTTTTTATATATTTTAAAGTCTATGCAAGAAGTATTCCTTAATCATTCAAGTAGATTGAGATATTAAAGTTTAATTTTTTTTATTGTACCTTTTTCAAGCTAAAATATAACTTTTTATTGCTATTATTGCATGAGATTTGTAAGGTTGCATAAAGGAGTATATTTGAATATAAAAATATGGCTTTTCAGTCTATTATTCTTTTTGGCTTGTGGATGTCAAGTGGATATGTCTCAAGTGCCACAGAAGGTTTCTGATTTATCTTGGCTCACACAAACGCCAAACGCATTTTATATGCTTCAATATCGCCCTCAACGAAATTTAAAAAATATTTGCTCTCAACCTACAACGAAACAATCTCTAATAATTGAAGTTGAACAACCATCTGTGCAATATGAAATTGCAAAAATACATAACAATATTGCTCTTAATGAATATAGGCAGAAGATACTTGCACTCCCTCATGCACAATGGCAAGAAGATCCATCGGTAATGATAGCTCGCAATCTTGTTGATACACTTAATTTTTGCTTTAAAACAACGGTACATGATAAGCATCAATCGCAATACCGCTTATTAAGCCATGTACATCAATTGAGTATCTACCAAGAATTAGATGATAAAAATTCAAAAGCTATTGTAGAGATGGAATTTTGGCTTATTATGCTTGATGATATTACAAAAACACCATTACAATGGCGTGTAGCAGCAGAAGAAGGCATTAAAGCCCCTTATGAATATGATGATATGATAAATGCCTTAAATAAAGCCTTAAGTAGAGTGCTTGAAGCTAATGTGTATGAATTGATAGTAGCTATGCAAAAGGTAGGGCAATGAAGTATTATGTAAGCATGGGTGATATAAATGGTATTAGTGCTGAAATTATTTTATCAGCCCATGAGCAATTGCATGGGAGAGCAATATGCTATGGAATAGATACTATTTTATATCATCATGCTTGTGCATTACTCAAGCATGATATTATTGATATTTGCTGTATAGATGTATGTCAGCAAGATTTAAATCCTTTATTTGATTCATTGTTTCCTAAATCACCCGCAAAAGCACATATTCAACATATTCTATCCCCTTTTTCCTGCCCTACAATAAAGCCGGGTGCTATTTGTGCAGAAATGGGCAAATATAGTTGCAAAAGTTTTTTGCTTGGCGTACTGCAGGCTCAAAGCAAGCAAGTTGATGCACTCATTACATTGCCTATCCATAAGCAAGCATGGAAATTAGCTTGCATTCCTTATGCTGGGCATACTGAATTGCTTAGGGAATTATATGAAAAAGAAGTTATCATGGCTATGGGCTGTGAAGAGATGATGTTTTTTCTTTATACAGATCATATTCCTTTGAGAATGGTTGCTGATTTGATTACGCCACAAAGGTTATATGGCTTTTTGAAACAAGTGGTACAATTTGGGCTGGAGCAATGCGGGGTGCTTGGGCTTAACCCCCATGCTGGAGATAATGGCTTAATAGGTGATGAGGAAAAAATAATTGATTCAGTTATTAAACAAGTTAATAGCGAAATAGGTAAAGAGGTTTTTATTGGTCCTCTTGTGCCTGATAGTGCTTTTACGCCAAAAAATCGTTATCGCTTTAAGCATTATGTGGCATTTTATCATGATCAGGCCCTTATTCCTCTCAAAGCATTTTATTTTGATGAAAGTATTAATATGAGCTTAGGGTTACCCATTGTTCGTGTATCTGTTGATCATGGTTGTGCTTTTGATATTGCATATAAAAAACATGAACCTTCAATAGGTAGCTTTATGCAAGCTTTTATGATGGCAGATTCCATTCTTAAAAAGGATAAACATGGCAGAATATAATTTTAACAACAACAAAGAACAGTTACTGCAAAATTTACAACAAGAAAATGAGCTTTTAAAACAGCATAACCAATCCTTGTTGCTTCAAATTACTCAAATGCAAGAAGAAATGGAGCAAAAAGATGTGTTATTGAAAGAAATGAAACAAAACTTAGAATATATGAGCTCATCTGCAGATAAGATGATGCACTCATTCATGGAAAATACAAATACTTTACTTCCTGAACAAAAAATGCCCCTTTCTGCACATTTTCTACAGTCTTTAGAGTTACAAAATGATAAAGAATTGCTCTTTGGGATTAATATTAAGCAAGAGTTTTTATTGCAAAGCAGTGTGAATACTATTAAATACTATCTCTTTGCTTCGCAATGCCATATTAAAGAAGAATTTGAAGTGCATAATCTCCATATTCAAACCAAAGAGCAGCTTGCTTTAGTGGGAGAAGCTTTTGCTCAATATGTAAAATTAAATGCACTTAATGAAAAAAATAATCTGCAAGGCATTGTTGAAATTTTAAGCGGCACTATTATTGACCCCCCTATTTTAAAATATTATGGCGATAAAAGTGTAGAGCGGTATTTTAATGAATTTGTGTCTCTTTATAGTAAGGGCGAGGATAACAAGGAATAAATATGATTTTTATTGATGCATGCTTTAAAAAAACAACCCCATATACGCCTATTTGGCTTATGAGGCAAGCAGGAAGATATCTTGATGAGTATAGGCAAGTACGCAAAAGTGCTAAAGATTTTTTAAGTTTATGCAAAAATCCGCAATTAGCTAGCACAGTAACTTTGCAACCTGTTGATATTTTAGGGGTTGATGCTGCTATTGTTTTTAGCGATATATTGGTTGTGCCTATGGAGATGGGCATGGGGCTTGGTTTCTATGAGGGAGAAGGTCCTCGTTTTGATTTTAGGATTCGTTGTTATGATGACATGCTTAAACTCAAGGATAATGCCTACAAAAGAGTTTCATATATGTATGAAACATTAAAGATTACAAGAGATAAACTTGATGATTCAAAAGCACTTATTGGGTTTTGCGGTTCTCCTTGGACATTGGCAACTTATATGATTGAAGGGGAGGGAAGTAAAAATTATATTTATTCCAAAAAAATGCTCTATCAAGAACCAAAAACCTTACAATTTCTGCTCCAAATGCTTGCCAATGAGCTTAAATATTATCTTGAAGAGCAAATCAAAGCGGGGGCAAATGCACTTATGATATTTGATTCTTGGGCTGGGGCATTGGAACAAAGTGTATATTTTGAATTTAGCTGGAATTATATGAAAGATATTGCTTCTAGCATTAAAAGCAAATATCCTCATATCCCGCTTATACTTTTTCCTAAGGGTATTGGTACATATCTTGAATATATTGATGGTGAGTTTGATGTTTTTGGGGTAGATTGGGGAACATCTCTTGCATATGCACAAAAAATATTAGGCGATAGATATGTATTGCAAGGCAATCTAGAGCCAGCAAGGCTCTATAATATACAAAGTGTTAAAGAAGCAATCAAAGATATTTTAAGCACAATGGATAAGCAACCTTTTATCTTTAACTTGGGGCATGGTATATTGCCTGATATACCAAAAGAAAATGTGATTGAACTTGTAAAAATGGTGCATGGAGCAACAAGACGATGAGGCAAGCATTATACAGAAAAGATCCTTTTGTAAGAAGTGTGGAAATATTAGAGGGTATAATAAAGGTTACAGGGTATTTATCTGCTTTGTTGCTTATCATTCTTGCGTTCTTTGTATGCTATAATGCTGCAATGAGATATTTTATAAATTTTTCCTCTATCGCCCTTCAAGAGGCAGAATGGCATTTATTCGCAGTATCATTTTTGTTAGCTATTCCTTATACTTTGCAAATGAATAAGCATATCCGTTTAGATATTTTTTATCAATATTATCGTTCAGTATTGAGGCATTATTTATGGATTATTGTAAATTTATTTTTTATTATTCCTTTAAGTCTTATTATCCTTCACTATGGTAGCGATTTTGCCATGTTAAGTTATCAGCAAAATGAAATTTCAGAAAGTGGTGGGCTCACACATCGCTATATTATCAAGGCGATGCCAGTATTTGCTTTTTCTCTCATGTTCATGCAATCTTATGCCGAGATTTTAAAGAGCATTATATGGCTTCGCAAATATTATCGCATAAGGAAATAAATGCTTACACCTTTTTTACTCTTTCTTGTTGCTTTTATTTTTTTGTTTATTGGTGTGCCTGTTGCCTTTGCCTTTGGGGGGGCAGCTGTGCTTATAGCATGGCTTGATCCTGATATTAGTCTTGGGGTATTTGCACTTTTACCTACAAGAATTTATGGAATCATGAATAATTCAACACTTATGGCAATGCCTTTATTTATATTTATGGGTTTAATGCTTGAGAAAAGTGGTATTGCTGAAAAATTATTACGCAATATTGATAAACTCTTTGGCGTATTTTCTGGAGGTATGGCAGTTGGTGTAGTACTTGTTGGTGTGCTCTTAGCAGCAAGTACAGGAGTTGTTGGGGCAAGTGTGGTTATGATGGGCGTGATTGCTATCCCTGCAATGCTTGAGGCAAAATATTCTCCTGTTTTTTGCAGTGGTGTGGTGAGTGCTAGCGGAACTCTAGGGCAGATTATTCCCCCTTCTCTTGTGCTTATTTTATTGGCTGATGTAATGCGTGTGTCTGTTGGTGATCTTTTTGTTGCTGCTTTATTGCCTAGTGCAATGCTTGTAGGGTTTTATTTGCTTTATATTTTTATTGCTGTTAGCATAAAGCCATCATTAGCCCCCCCTTGTAATGTATCACGAGAAACACCAAAGGCATTGATTATTGAAACCATTAAAACTTCTATGCCACCTATTATGCTTATTGTAGTTGTTTTAGGGGGCATTTTTAGCGGCATTGTTACGCCAACAGAAGCCTCTGCTTTGGGGGCTTTGGGGGCGATTGTGCTTTGTGCGTTAATGCGTAAATTTTCTCTAAAGCTTATTTCATCTGCTGCTTTGCAAACAGTTTTATTTTCTGGAATGATATTTACTATTCTCATAGGGGCTTCAGCCTTTAGCCTTATTTTCAATGAAACAGATGGCGGGGATTTGATTTTTGAGCTTTTTGACACAGGAGCAACACATGAAAAATGGGTGTTTATTGTTAGTGCTATGATTCTTGTTTTTGTTTTAGGCTTTTTTATTGATTTTATTGAGATTTGTTTTGTTATTATTCCTTTGCTTATGCCTATGGTTGCCCATTTTGGAATAGATCCACTCTGGTTTGCTCTACTCCTTGCTATCAACTTGCAAACCTCTTTTTTAACCCCACCTTTTGGCTTTGCTCTTTTTTATCTTAAGGGGGCTGTAGGAAAAAAATTAAAAACACTTGATATTTATAAAGGTGCGATACCCTTTATTATTTTGCAATTACTACTTTTAATTATCATTATGCTTTTTCCTGAAATAACATATTCATAATAGCGACATCATTAAAACAAATCATTAATAGGCAATAAATAAAAAGGATTATTATGCGTGGCTATATGTGGATTATCGTCTTATTAGCATTTTCTAGTTTTTGTTTGGGGGTTGCTGAATTTATTGTCTCTGGAATCCTAACAGGCTTAAGCTTGTATTATAAAATTTTAGACAGTCAAGCTGGGCATTTAGCAAGCATGTATGCTATCGGTGTGGTTATTGGTGCTCCTATTGTAAGTGTGCTTATATCTGCATGGAATTATAGAAAACAGCTCTTTTTTACTCTCATTGTTTTTTGTATTTCTAATATTGTTGTATTTGTTACTGATATATTTTTTATAGCCCTTATAGCAAGGTTTATTAGTGGTCTTATGCATGGTTTGTTTTTTGTCATAGCTGTGATTATTTGTATAAAGGTTGCCCCAAGGGGCAAAACAAGCATGGCTATTAGCCTTATGACAAGCGGACTTACTATAGCTTTGGTAACAGGAGTACCCATTGGCATATTCCTATCTGAAAACTATGGGCTTTTATCCCCCTTTAGTTTCGTTGCTTCTGTAAGCCTTTGTGTGTCTATGGCTTCTTTATTTATTATGCCAAAACTGAAAGGCAAAAAAGCTGGCTTTAAGAATCTTGGTATAGCTTTTAAGTTTGCTCCTCTTTATCAAAGTTTTTTAATCACTGCTTTTAGTTGCGGTTCTATGTTTGTAGTTTATATTTATTTGCGAGTGCTTTTAGAAAAGCATGGCTTTAGCACAGAAAGCATTAAGCATGTTTATCTCTATTATGGTATTGCAGCTATTTTTGGAAACCTCTTTGGTGGTAAAATGGCAGATATAAAAGGAGCTTTTTTTTCACTTTGTTTTATTTTGGTTATATTAATGGTTTGCTTATTTCTTATGAGTTTTAGTTTTTATTTTTCTCATCATGCCCTTGTGCTTAATGTTGCTCTTTTTGCTTTCTTTGGTTTCGCTTGCATTACACCACTTAATATGCTTTGTAACCATCTTGCCAAAGTCTTTACCCCAAAAACACAAAATGATAGCATAGCACTTAATCAGGGGGCTTTTAATGTAGGTATTGCTTTTGCATCTTTTGTTGGCGGAGCAGTGCAACAATACATCGATATTAATTTTAACGGTATTTGTGCTGCCCTTTTTGCCTTAAGTGCTTTTTTGATTCTTTTTATTTATATAAAACCCGCGTATTTTAAAGTAACTTCATAATTTATTCTCATTTTGTAATTGTTAATATGTAAAAAAATAAATGTAAGCTTAGCTACAATCTTGATTTTATAAAATTTTATTATTTAATTATAATATTTCAAGGAAGCAATATGAATTGGAATTATAGTCTTGAGCATTATATCCATGAGTATGCAAAAAAGTAATTCTATGAATAATACAGTTGTAGCACAATTAGTACCTACAACAAAAACCATACAATCAGGTGACATGTTGTGCAAACATTAACACAGAGCTCAAACACTGTTGTTCAACTTGAAAACATTACACAACAAAATGTGCACATTGCTCATCAATCACAAGAAGTAAGTAATGCACTAGATACAAGTGGCAAATAAGATATTAAATGATGTGAATAAGAAGAGGTTTTAATTAAGAACCTTTATTGCTCTTTTTAGGCCCATTGATTCTTATTGAATCTAAAAGATAGCATAAATATCCTTGCAGATTTACTGATATAAAAACCCCGCCCATAGCTTTAGACTATGGGACATATTATAAAAAACTTAGCTTCCATATTATGAGCTGCAATCAACAAAATGCTTTATCCGCTTAATTCCTTCGATAATGGTTTGCATATCAGCTGCAAAAGAAAACCTAAAATAGCTGCCCATTCCAAAACCCTCACCAGGAACAACAGCCACCCCCTCTTTTTCTAAAAGCTCTGTACAAAATTTCATTGAATCTTTTTGTATTAATCCTACATTCACAAAAAGATAAAATGCCCCTTGTGGAGTGATAACTGAAATATTGTCAATAGCATTTAAAAGCTCTACTGCTTGATTGCGTCTTAATGCAAATTCATGGCACATTTTTTGTATTTCTGTTTCTATGCTTCCATTAAGCACAGCAATAGATGCCTTTTGTGTAATAGAATTTATATTTGATGTGCATTGACTTTGAAGATTATCCATGAGCTTTATAAGCTTTTTGTCTTTAGATGCACAATAACCCATTCTCCAACCTGTCATAGCCGCTGATTTGCTCACACCATTAACAGATATTGTACGCTCAAGCATATCATCGCTCACAGAAGCAACAGAACAAAATTCTCCTTCATAGAGCAATTTTTCATACATTTCATCACTTACTACCCATACATTAGTATCTTTCAGAACTTCTGCTAATGCCTGTATCTCTTCTTTGCTATACACACTACCAGTTGGATTAGATGGAGTGTTAAGAACAAGGAGCTTTGTTTTATGTGTTAAATTTTCTCTTAGTTGTTGTGGGGTGATTTTAAAGCATGTTTTATCATTGGTATTAATAATAATATTTTTTCCACCATAGTAATTAACAAGCTCTGGATAAGTAACCCAATAAGGTGCTGGAATAATCACCTCATCATCTTTATTGATAAGAGCAGCAAAGATATTAAAAAGTGAATGTTTAGCCCCATTGCTCACAATCACTTCATTAGTATCATAATGTAAATTATTTTCTCTGCTTAATTTTTCACAAATAGCTTGCTTTAACTCCGGGATTCCACTTACAGCCGTATATTTTGTAAAACCAGCATTAATGGCTTTAATAGCCTCATCTTTAACAGCTTTTGGTGTATCAAAATCTGGCTCACCCGCTGAAAAAGAGAGGATATCTCTGCCCTGTGCTTTTAATTCTCTTGCTAATGAACTTATAGCAATGGTAATTGATTCTGAAAGGCTCACAATTCTTTGAGAATATTTCATTCTACATCCTTAAAAATATATATTATGTATTGAGCACATAATGGGTTATTATATTGCAATGGTTGTTTATTTATCCTTATAGAAGCATTGAAGTTAGGTAAAGTCTTTATATGAATCGCTCATCTAAGAGCAATATACTTAAGCAACCCAACAATAAACAGAAAACATTTATCATGCAAATATATGATACAAGAGTAAAATAAAATCTATGAAATAATCCTATTATAAACATTACTCAATATCTCTTAAAATATTTTAATCTATTCATTCTCAAGCATATATAAATTTTTGCTCTAAAAGTAGCTACAATATACATCAAATAATATAAAAAAGTAAAAGCTTATTACATAAAGCATTCTATCACATAAAGAATCCAAAGATAGCAAAAGACTATCTCAAAAGTCCTCTTTATCGCTATAAAATAGCATGAATTTAAGCAATAACAACCCCTTGTCCCTAAAAATCGACATACTTTAGAGCCATAGTATTAAAGGGTTAGGCTAAGATAAACATTATAATTTTAGATATATTAAATAATATCTAATGATAAATATATTCTTTTGTGAGATGCAATTGATTATTAATGCCTTTTGTCATGAGAAGCTGAAATATATCTACACTTCCAACGCGAAAGGCAGAGGCACAAGATTTTAAATACAAACCCCACATTCTAATAAACTCTTCATCATATTTTTTACGCACTTCATCTAAGGAATTATTAAAGTTTTCATACCAAATATCTAATGTTTTAGCATAATGGATTCTCAAGCTCTCTGCAAGCAAAAGATGAAAATCCCATTCACTAATAGTGCTGATAACTTCTCGTAAAGAAGGAATATATCCACCCGGAAAAATATATTTATCAATCCAAGCATTTGTTTTTCCCTCAAACATTCCTAATATAGAATGCAACAAAAATGAACCACCCGGTTTTAAGGCTTGTTTGACCTTCATAAAATAAAGCGGGAGATTTTTTTTCCCTACATGCTCAAACATTCCAACAGATACAATCTTGTCAAAATAATTCTTAAATTCTAAAGCTTGATAGTTTAGTAATTTAATCTCTATCTTATCTTCAAGTCCTTCTTGCTGTATTCTCTCTTTTGCTTTGTTATACTGCTCTTCAGATATTGTAATGCCTATGGCATTTATATTATATTGTTGCACTGCCCTAATCACAAGCCAACCCCAACCACAACCTATATCTAAAAGTTTTTCTCCTTCTTTTAGATCGAGTTTTTTAAGTGTATGATCAATCTTGTTAATTTGTG
>JARHYY010000022.1 GCA_029258405.1 Helicobacteraceae bacterium
AGAGTGAAGATATTAAAAATGTTATAGGCATTATAAGAGATATAGCAGATCAAACCAATCTCTTAGCATTAAATGCAGCAATAGAAGCAGCAAGAGCAGGAGAACATGGTAGAGGCTTTACTGTTGTGGCTGATGAAGTAAGAAAGTTAGCAGAAAGAACACAAAAGAGCCTAGGAGAAATAGAAGCAAATGCAAACATATTAGTGCAAAGCATTAATGAAATGGCACAATCTATTACAGAACAAACTTCAAGCATAACCCAAATTAATGAGGCAATATCTCATTTAGAGAGCATTATGCAACAAAATACTACCATTGCAAACCATTCTCAAGAAGTGAGCATAGCAGTAGATTTGATTGCAACAAAAATTTTAGATGATGTAAAAAGTAAAAAATTTTAAATCTCAATATTCATATTGATAATGCTTTAATATTATTATAAAGCTCTAAATGTTTTGCTACAATTATTTTTGTGCTAAATTCATTTATAACTTTTTTGCGTCCATTCTCACCCATTTCTGTGCATAGAGAAGGGTTTTTTATAAGTTTTTCTGTGTATTCTTGAAGCTTATTAATATCTTGAGTAGGCACTAAGAAGCCATTATAATCATGCACAACAACTTCTTTGCACCCTATAGTATTTGTAGTTACAATAGCTTTGCTCATGCTTGCTGCCTCTAAAAGTGTCCGAGGGATCCCCTCTCGGTAACTTGGAAGCACAAAAATATCGGCAATAGCTATAATCTCTCTGACATCTTTTCTGCTTCCAAGCCATTGCACATTTTTGTTTTGAAGAAATTCATGCGTAATGGCAGTAATATTACCCTTATCTGTATCCCCTACATATAAAAAGCTTACATTATGTATTTTGTGTTTGATATTTTGTGCCATGGCATAATATTCTTTTACCCCTTTATGCACTATCGCTCTTGCCACCATTAAGACAACAATATTGTCTTGAGGAATGCCTAATTGCCTCTTGTATTCTTGTTGGCATTCTTGAGAAACTTGCTGAAGAGAAAAATAATCAATATCCACCCCTGAACCTTTTATAAGTATTGCTTTTTGTGAAGGAAGGAGTTTTTTATTTACATAAAGTTCTAGGTCATCATTATTTTGAAAAACAACATTTTTAGCTATTTTAAATGCAATCTTATTAAGGACTTCAATGAGCAAACGCAAAAAAAAAGTTTTTAATGAATACTCAATATAAAAACTTCCAAGCCCTGTAACACTGTTGATAACACATGATATGTTTGCTATTTTTGCAGCTAAAGAACCATATATGTTTGGCTTTATAGTAAAAGTATGAATAATATCTGGCTGTATTTCTTTGAATTTTAAAGCAATTTCTCTTATGGTTTTTATTTCTGTTAATGGGTTAAGGCTGGCTCGTTGTATATGATAACTTATTGCTTTAATTTTATACTCTTTAAAATAATCAAAATATGCTCCTTTGGGCACAAGAGCAATTACTTCATGCCCTTCTTGAACCAATGCCTGCATAATAGGCAAACGAAAAAGATACAGATTCATGTCTAAATGTGAAAGAAAAAGAATTTTCATAGGCAACTTTCCTTATAGTGATGATACCATACCGACAATGAAAACAAGCAAAAAATCATTTTAGCTCGCTTTTGGGCGGGGAATAAATGAGGTTGCTTCAGTAAAGAATATATAAAGTCTTTTGTAATAAATTCATTCAAAAATGCTGTGTCACAAATCTTTTGTTCAATAATTTCTTTGAGTTCGTAATTTACCCAATGACTCAAAGGCACTTCAAAACCTCTTTTTGGTGCATTAACAAGTTCATTTGGGAGATATTTTTCTGCCAATGCTCTTAAAATATACTTGCTTTTTTTGCCCTTAATTTTAAAACAATCATCAAGGGCGGTAGCTACTTGTAGTACTTCTAATCCAAGAAATGGGCTTCTTGCTTCAAGGGCATGCTGCATAGTAGCAATATCCATTTTAGGAAGCAAATCAGAGAGGAGCAAAAACTGTGAATCAAGATAAAGCATGGCTGATAATGGAGAAAGCTTCGGGTTATTAAAAGTATTTTGTATAAAATTAAAAAATTTATCTTTCAAAGCTGTTTGTTTAAATGCATAAAAATCATCAAAAGCATCTATGGTGGCACTAGTATATAATGCGATACCCTTTTTGCTACTCATACTTAAAAGCCTATAAAAATAATTATAATATGATTTTTGTATATGTGGTTTAGGTAAATAGGGCAATAATGGTGCAAGTATTTTGATATATTTTATAATATTATAAGCAAAAGGCATATAGCGACGATAACCAGCAAAAAGCTCATCAGCTCCATCGCCATTAAGAACAACATTGAGATATTTCTTTGCTTCTTTACTTACATAGTAGCTAGGGATTGAAGAGCTATCCATAAATGGACGACCATAAGCAATAAGTATATTTTCAATATCCTGTGCTAAAGTATCCATATTAATATGCAAAACATTATGATGAGTTGAATATTTTTGAGCCACCAAAGCACTCAAAGAGCTTTCATCATACCCACCTTCAAAAGATACTGTAAAAGTTTGCAAAGCATGGTGATATTGCGATGCTATAGCTACAATAAGGGAAGAATCTATTCCTCCGCTCAAAAAGCTCCCTACTTCAACATCAGAGCTTTCAAGCCGCCTTTTTATGCATATATTCAAGCTTTCCTCCACCTTTGTATAAGCCTCTTGATATTGCGTTATCTTAGGTTGATAATATAAAGAGAGAAAATCAAAATAAGGTGCAAAAGAGATATCTTTTAAATTATTAATATCAACAACTCCATAATGTGCAGCTGGTACAGGAAAGACAAAATGATAAGGGGTCATATCATCAGGGAAAAAACCAAATTGCAAAAAAAGCTCAATAGATTCCATGTCAATCTCAAGAGGAGCAAAAAGCATGAGAGTGTTTAATTCACTCGCAAAAGCGAGCTGTTGTTTATTGCAGTATATAAATAAAGGTTTTTTGCCCATTCTATCGCGCACAAAAAATATTTTTTGTTCTTTTTTATCAAGCAAAACAAAGGCAAACATGCCATCAAATTCTTTCAGCATATCCACCCCATAAGCTTCAAAAAGTGCTAATATGCTTTCAGTATCTGAACTTGTTTGAAAATGATAATCTGGAACCTTACTTCTCAAAGTGAGATGATTATAAATTTCTCCATTAAATATAATAGCATATCTCTGATTTTGCATTGGTTGATGAGCAGATGCACTTAAATCTTGAATGCTCAATCGCGTATGAAAAAGAGCAACATTAAAGGCATGAAAAGATCCAGCATAATCAGGACCTCTATGCTTTAAAGAATTTAAAATAGTTTGCTCATCAGCTTGAATATTGATTGAACCAGCGATACCACACATAAATAACACCTTAATAATGTGAAACTTTAAAAATTCTTGCTAAAGGATTGCTAGCAACTAATGTAAAATTTTCATTATTTGCAAAAGCAAAGAGCTGCAAAGCAGTGGAATAAAAAATATATTCATCAGCAATTACAAGCATATTTTGTGCTTTAAAATAAATAACATAAAGGGTGGATTGAGCATCAAAAGTTTTTTTTGATATTTTAGGTATGGTTTGTATTAATGGGTTTTGCTGATATTCTTCTGTGATTATATAAAACTCTTTTATAGAAATGCCTTCAGAAGCATTAAGGGATATACTGCCTTTTTGTGTATCAACAATAATAGGCTCTTGAGTATTATATGTGCGAATAATATCTCCTTGTGCAATAACAGAACTTGACGCATAAAATAATCCTTCTCGTAAGGCACTCCCATTTTGTAAGTCTATATTACTAAACTTTTGAATAGTATTAAATATATAAAACATTCTTATAGGGATATAAAAGAAAATTTCTCTTGTTTTGGGAGGTGCTTGTAATATGCCATTATTAAGACTTAAAAGAAAGTTATTAGGCGATTTTATGTGATAATATTCAAGAATTTTTTCTAATATCATATTATTGTGCATATCATTATCTTGCTCGATAATCTCTACCATCATTCTTGATAAAATAGCAGAGGCTGATAATATGGGCGTTGAGAGCATATAGCTTACAGGATAATTAATAGCACCAGAATGCTTGCCTCCATCAATTAATGTTTTAACATTGCCATAATATCTTATTCCATATCCATAATCCCACCATGTAACCAAATAATCTTTTGGGTCAGCAATATGATTAAGTTGAGTAATAATTTCTACTTCTTGCCTATAAAATGTGGGTGGAGCTTTGTAGTGAAAAATATGCAATACACTAGGAATGCAAAAAACAAAAAAGAGCACAAAACAAAGCCATAATCGATATATTTTTGGGCAATATTTTTGAATAATTATAAAAATAAAATATGCAAGCGAAAGAGCTAAAAAAGGAGCAGCAAAAATATTAAATCGCAAGCCAATTTTCATACCTGCAAATCCCAAAACTAAAAAAGGAAGCGTAAGAAGCATTATAGGCTTTTTGTATACGAGCATAAAAAAACCTATAATAGAGAGAAAAAATATGATAATATGAGAGGAAACCCTTATGGCAAATTCATTAAAACTTATTCCATCGACTTCTTTAATGCTTTGCATGACATCATAAAATATAAATGATGACTGATGCGGAATATTTTTAAGAAAATATGCTTGATATTGATAAATGAGCAAATCAAAAGAACCTAGAAAGAACGATATGAGCACAATAAAAGCCAAAACAATTTTTAAGAAGTATATAGAAAGATCTTTAAATATGATCAATAAAACTATGAGAGCTAGAAGTGATTGTATCACCAAATGAGAGGGCATAATTAAAACAGACATAAGCAGAGCAATTTCTAATGATTTTTTAAGAGAATATTCTGAATAATGTTTAAAATAAATAAATAAAACATATAAAATTTGTAGTCCAAAGATAGCTAAAAAAAGATTCTGTAATCCATTATGCCACCAAGATGATAAAACTCCAAAAAATATTAAGAAAAAACTATAAACAACTTTTATAAAAGTATTATTCGCATTATATTCAAACAAACAAAATAAAAAATAATAAAAGCAAAGCACTAAAACCAATATAAGCATATCAGTATCATAATAGCCCATCATTGTTCTATTATAATAACTTACTACAATACCCCCAAAAAAAGCACCAAAAGCTGCATAATAAGAGCTTTGTTGATTCTGTAATATAATTTTATGTAAAATGGCGTAAAGAGGAAAAGCAATAAATGAACCAAAAACAGCAGGCATAAACAATATGATCCAGCTAAACTCAAAAGGCAACCACGAAGCCAAAAAAGCAGTTAAAATCGATAATGGAGCATTAATGGGCGAAAGTCCATTATGCTCTAAGCTAAGTAGCCTATCCCTAGCACCTTGT
Source organism: Helicobacteraceae bacterium (assembly GCA_029258405.1). Classification (GTDB taxonomy): domain Bacteria; phylum Campylobacterota; class Campylobacteria; order Campylobacterales; family Helicobacteraceae; genus NHYN01. Next base: position 5,396 of record JARHYY010000022.1, read on the forward strand.
GCATAATAATATCCATCATTACTATTGATTATAGGTATGCCATTAAAGAGATAATGGGGCTCTTCTAAAGCATAGAACAACCAATAAAGACGAACAAAAACAAGGGCTACAAAAACAATGAAAGAAAAGTACAAAGAGGCATTATATTTCAGAGGCATATATAAACTTTATTTTTCAACCCGATTGGGTTGAAAAAATAATAAATTTTAATATGTTTTTTCAAGGAGCATACTAAAATCTTGCTGGCTTAAAGTAGCCTGCATTTGTGAATCAATTTTTAATCCCATTGCCCCAGAAAGTAAAGATTTATTTACTTTATTTTGCAAATTTATCTCTGCTTTTGTGCATTTCTTCCCTTTAGTTGTAGTAGGATGCCCAATGCTTAAAGTATCATCGCTTACGATAAAGTTTGCTACAACAGTGTCGCAACCAAACATTAACACTACAACACTATCTGCAGGCTTAAACTCTACAAATAGCTCTTTTTTAATATTATTCATGTTAATTTCCTTGCCTTTTTCTTTAATGCTCTTTACTATCCACTTTCCTTCCATAGGAGGAGCTGCCTCTTCAACAACTTCTTCGTGAAGAACTTCTTCTTGAACTTCAAAATTTTCAGCTTCTTTGCTTGAGCAAGCCACCAAAAATAAAGAACAGCCTAGCAATACAGAACCTAATTTACAGGTTTTGATGATACTCATTTTTTCTCCTTTAAAATATTACTAAGGTTCAACTGTTAAAAAATATTCCAACTTACCATTGACTACTTTATTGAATACCGCACTTCTTGTAGCTTCACCGTCTTTTAGGGAAAACACACCGCTAACCCCCTCAAAATTCTCTTGATTGCGTATCTTATCATTTATACATACCTTATCCCCTCTTGGACATTCAGCAATTGCCTTCATAGCTAAAAGATAGGCATCAGCAAACATGATACTAAAACTAGATACACTTTCTTTATATTTATCTTCATAAGCTTTAATAAACTTTTTTCCTAGTTCTGTTTGCTCGCTATTTGTAGAATAGAAATCAATAGCCATTACGTTTTCTGTTGCATCTTTTGCGATATCAAAAAATGTATGATCACTTGCTACGCCATCTGCTCCAACAACATGAAACTTCAAGCCTAATTGTTTATATTGCAACATAATCAAAGCCGCCTCATTATAATAAATAGGTATAAAGAGCACATCAGGATTGCTTGCCTTAATGCTTGAAAGCTGTGCTTTAAAATCTTTCGTATTTGCTTTAAATTCTGACTTAATGACAATTTTTCCACCAAGTTCTTTAAATTTATCCTCAAAAGATTTTGCTAGCCCTATAGAATAATCACTGCCACTATCAAAAAGTATAGCAGCATTTTTTGCATTTAAATCTTTAAAGCTAAAATTTGCAGCTATTGTTCCTTGAAAGCTATCCCTAAAAGCGACTCGTGTAACAAATTTTTTACCTTTAGTTACCCTATCCCCTGTGGCTACTGCAGCTATAAGAGGGGTTTTAGAATCTTCGACAGTTTTTATCATAGCCAAGGCATTGCCTGTAGTCATTGGACCAAAAACTACTTCTACCTTATCGCTTGCAATAAGTCTGCGAATGGCATTTGCTGATTCAAGTTTTTCGCTTTTATTATCTAAGATGATCATTTTCAATGAATCGCCTTTTTCATTAGTTGGCATAATTTCTTGCATGATTTCAAGCCCTCTTAATCCTGATTGCCCAAAACCTGCCACCGCCCCGCTAAGAGGTAAAACCACCCCTGCTTTGATTTCCTCTGCATAGAGCATGCCCATAAAAAGAGACATAATGAACCCTATTTTTAAAACTTTCATGAAAACCTCCATTAAATAATGATTCTATTATATCAAAAGAAACTTAAAAAAAGTATTTTATGGAAGAAGCTGTTGCTGTCCATAGTCATCATTTTCTTTTGGTCCGGATATATCGGTATAATAATACTGCTCTCCATCCCCATGAACACCTAAATAAACTCCATTAGGTACGCTGAAACTTCTCTTAAGTCCAGGTTCAATCTGCAAAAGACGCTCATAAAAATAAGCAAAAACAGGAGCACTAGCAACACCACCTGATTCATTATTGCCTATAGGTGTGTTATTATCTCTACCATACCAAATAACTGTTTGCACAGTAGGAGAAAAGCCACAAAACCATGCATCTACATTATTGTTTGTAGAACCTGTTTTTCCAGCGATTTCTAATCCTTTAACTTTTGCTCTTCTGCCCGTGCCTTGATTAACGGCATTACGTAAAAGATCAATCATCAAAAATGATTGACGCGGTTCAGTAATTTTAGTGCCCTTTTCATGAAAATTTATTTCTTTTCCATGTATATTAGTGATAGAATCAATGAGCATAGGCTCCATTATTGTACCGTAATTAGAAAAAAGTGTATAAGAGCGACTCATCTCTAAGGGAGAAACTGCAAAACTCCCTAAAGCAACAGAAAGATTCCTTGGCACATCTTTAAAGCCATATTGATAGATTTTCTGCCATATCCGCTCAAAACCTATATCTTCAACAAGATTAATAGTAGCAAGGTTTAAAGACTGTTCTATAGCTTTTTTAAGAGTAATAAAACCCTTAAAGCTGTTTCCATAATTTTTTGGTCTCCATATTTTTTTTTCACCGTTGCTATAATATTCATAAGTACGAGCTATGTCTGCCAACAAATCACTTTCAGAATAGCTATAATCTAAAGCAGCTTGATAGATGAAAGGCTTAAAACTGCTGCCGGGCTGTCTTTTTGCTTGCGTAACGCGATTAAAATTGCTTTTTTCATAATCAACACCACCTACCATTGCCAAAATTCTTCCACTATTATTCTCCATAACAACAATGGCACCATTAAGAGATTCTATATCGCTTGTTTTTTGTCGTGAATTAATTTGTTCATAGCCATATATAAGAGCTTCTTGAGCGGCTTCTTGGTAATCAAGATCAAGATTAAGTTTGATAGTGTAACCCCCACTTTTAATATCCTTAAGCTCTTTGAGCTGCCTAAAAACTTCATTTACAACATAGGGTGCAACATTAGCCGTTAGAGTTGTATCATATATTTTTGGTATTTCATTAATAGCTTGAAGTAATTCATCTTGGCTAATCCAGCCCAATGAGTGCATGCGTTGAAGGATATTATTTGCCCTGCCTAATGAAAAATCAAGATTTTTTGTAGGATCATAAAATGTTGGTGCACGTACCAACCCTACTAATAGAGCTGATTCTTTAAGAGTAAGATTATCAAGATTTTTTTTAAAATAGCCCAATGCTGCTGTACGCACACCATAGTATCCATGCCCAAAGTAAGCACGATTTAAATAGCGTTCTAAAATTTCTTCTTTATTTAAAACTTGCTCTATTCGCATAGCAAGTAGAGCTTCTTTAATTTTTCTATCAAGAGTCCTTTCGGGGCTTAATGCTATATTTTTAATAAGTTGTTGCGTTATAGTGCTCCCCCCCTCAAGCATTCTTCCTCTTGAAAGGTTTTTAAGCATAGCTCTTGCGATAGCATCAAGATTGATTCCACTATGCTCAAAAAAAAGTGTATCCTCAATCGCAAGAAGAGCTTCTATAAGACGAGGGGGCAATGTTTCAAATGGAGCGTAAAAACGAAATTCTTTATCAAAAAGATTTGCTACAAGCCTCCCCTTTCTATCAACAATTTGAGTTGTTAATGGAGGGTTATAATGTACAACTTGATCTAAATCGAAGCGTACAGCATTATAATAATGTATGATAATAGCAAGAATAGCACCTGCTAAGAGTACAATAAATGCAACAAAGGTTCTTAATAACACCTTCATAAATGCCCCACATTTATCCCATACTTAATTTGTAACCTACTCCAGATAAATTACGGATAATATTTTGATGAGATTTTTTACGTATAGAATTTATATGCATTCTTAAAGTATCTAAAGTCATTGGAGAATCACCCCATATAAATGTTTGAAATTCATCATAAGATACTACACCACCTTTGTATTGCAACAATAAAGAAAGGATCTGATTTTCTTTTTTGGTAAGCAATATGGGGTTAGATTTATAATAAAGGAGCATTTCTGTTGGATTATAGCTTAAATGATTGCCTAAAGAAACTGTTGTTTTGGTTATTTTTTTAGGGGTATTTGCTAAGAGAATCATAAAAAGTTCATCAAGATCGATTGGTTTTTTTAAGACAGAACATGCACCTAAACCATATCCATCAGCTAAATTCTCTTCTGTGCCATAAGCAGTAATAATCACAATAGAAACTTTTGGATCTATATTTCGTACTTCTTTTAAAAAATCTAAACCACTCATTTTAGGCAAATCTAGATCGGTAATAATAACATGTGGTGCTTTTTCCTTGAATATACTTAGAGCTTTTTTTCCTTCTCCTGTACTGTATAGGGCTTTGGCATGTTGCTTGATAGAACGTTCAATAAGACTACGCAGATCTGCATCATCTTCAACAAGTAAAATTACAGTGTCTCGAAGATCATCAAGAATTTCTTTTTTCATTTGTTTTGTTTTCCTTTAATAATTTTTAAGATAAAATTACAAAAAACTCTAGGAGGTTTTTTGTAATGAACGTTGTATATTGTAACAAAAAAAAAGTAAAAAACAATGCAAATCAAGGAAAAAACATGCTTTTTTATCAGACATAAACAGTTCAATAAAGTATGCACACAAAACAATGATGTACCAAATGCTTAAAGACTGCCAAAAAATTATATGCTTTCAAGAAGATATGTATCATTTTTTTCATGATTATAAGCAACCATTAAGTGTTATTAGCCTTTTGGGTAGCGATATTGTTGAAAGCTATTCTAATCAAGAAATAGATATGGAATATATCGTTCAATATGCAAGTATGTTGAGTAGGCAAATCAAGAAAATAGATGATATGGTTGAATCATGTAGAAACAAATTAACAATGTCTTTTCAGGATAGTATTGTTTTTTTTTGCTGGAGTGATATTTTTGAGATTTTAAAAGACATCTTTACTGGTATTGCCATAGAAGTTATTGTTAAAAAAGAAGAAAAAATGAAAGGGAGCAAAGATATAGCTATAAACATTATATTTGCTTTACTTGACTTCATGAGGCAGTTTGACATAAATGATTCAAAATATCAGCATAACGAACATAATTATGTATTTTTTATAGAAGATAACAGTCTTACATTTACTTTGCCTAACTCCTTAATAGAAAGCTTTAGAACCCAGATTATCCCTATTATCAATATGTTAATTAAGGCTTATAACAGAAAAATTCTTAAAGAAAAAATAAACCAAAAAATGATTCTTGCAGAAACAGAGCATGAATTTAAGCTGGTAATTAATTTACAATGATATAATTATTATTATTTTTTTAAATAAAGCTTGAAAAAAAAATGAGAATTGTATAGAATATCATACAAAAAAAGAAACTTTAAATTGGAGAAATATTCATGAGGAAATATAGAGACAGTTTTGATACTATTTTGGAACGTTTACAATTTGCAATAAAAAAGAATGGTTTAAAAAATTCTTTGCAAAGAGAATATATTTTAAAAGTTCTTTATGAAAATGGGGGGCATCTTTCTCCTGATGAAATTTTTGCTTTGGCAAGAAAGAATCATAAAGGTGCAAGCTTAAGCTCTATTTACCGCATACTCGCTTTTTTAGAAAAAGAAGGCTTTGTTCTTTCAATAGAAGTTGATAATAACGGGAGACGCTATGAAATTGCTGGCGGCTTTCATCATGATCACATGATATGTACAGAATGTGCAAAAATCATTGAATTTTACAATGAAGAGCTTGAGCAGCTCCAAGAAAAAATTACTGATTCTTATCAATCAAGATTGGTAAGTCATGATATGCGTCTTTTTGTAATTTGTGCAGATTGTTTGAAAAAAAAATAAGATTTAAATCACTAAAAATCACACTTAAAAACAAGGAGGAAAAATGCGATATTTGCTAGTTTTACTTATCTCATTCAGCTTGAGTTTTGCTGCGGCAAACCCACCAATTAAAGATACAACAGGTACTGGGCTTGTTTTATCAACACATGTTTTAGCCAATGAGATTGGCAAGAACATACTTGACAATGGGGGCAACGCTATTGATGCAGCTGTAGCTGTAGGCTATGCCTTAGCTGTAGTGCATCCTGCAGCGGGGAATTTAGGGGGCGGAGGTTTTGCTGTTATTCATCTTGCAGATGGAAAAAACCTTACCCTTGATTTTAGAGAAGTTGCACCACTTAAAGCGGGCAAAGATATGTACTTAGATGATAAAGGTGAGGTCATACAAGATTCTTCTACAATAGGGTATCTTGCCGCAGGGGTTCCAGGCACTGTTAAGGGAATGAGTGCAATGCTTGAAAAGTATGGCACAAAAAAATTATCAGAGCTCATAGCTCCTGCAATAAAACTTGCTGAAAAAGGCTTTATTCTTAACGAAAGACAAGAAGAAACCATGCTTGAATCAAAAAATATTTTTTCTCAATTTGAAAGTTCAAAAAAATATTTTCTCAAAAAAGACGGCAGTACCTATAAATCTGGAGAATTATTTGTTCAAAAAGATTTAGCAAAAACTTTAAACCTTATCGCTAAAGAAGGGGCAGATGCTTTTTATAAAGGCAAAATAGCGGATTTAATTGCAGCAGATATGCAAAAAAATAAAGGCATTATTACTAAAGAGGACTTAGAGCAATATGAAGTTAAATGGAGAGAGCCTGTACAAGGAACTTACCGTGGCTATGATATTATCTCTATGTCTCCACCAAGCAGTGGCGGAGCACATATTATACAAATTTTAAATGTTATGGAAAATGCTCCTATTGGTGATTTAGGTTTTGCAAGCTCTCAAACACTTCATATTATGGCTGAAGCCATGCGTCAAGCATATGCTGATAGATCTGAATATATGGGTGATCCAGATTTTGTAAATATTCCTTTAGATAAACTTATGAGCAAGGAATATGCTAAAGAAATTTACAATAAAATTCCAGAAAAAAAAGCTCTTATGAGCGAAAAAGTAAAACCGGGTTTAGGCTCTATGCATGAAAGCAATAATACTACACATTATTCTGTAATGGATGCAAAAGGTAATGCTGTAAGCATTACCTACACCATAAATGGAAGCTATGGTTCTGGAGCTGCTGTAAATGGAGCTGGATTCTTACTTAATAATGAAATGGATGATTTTTCTATCAAACCGGGAGTAGCAAATTTATATGGGCTTATAGGAGGAGAGGCAAATGCTATCGAACCAAAAAAGAGACCTTTAAGCTCTATGAGCCCAACTATTGTTTTAAAAGATGGGAAGGTAGTTATGGTTGTGGGGAGTCCGGGAGGATCTCGAATTATTACAACTGTTTTACAAGTCATTTCAAATGTTATTGATCATAATATGAATATAGCTCAAGCTGTTGAATCTCCAAGATTCCACATGCAGTGGCTTCCTGATGAAATAAGAGTTGAGCCTTTGGGTATAATCAAAGATGTAAAAGACAATTTAGAAAAAATGGGGTATAAAATTTCAGAACAACCTTATATGGGCGATGTAAATGCTATAATGATAGAACCCCAAACAGGAAAGATTTTAGGGGCTAAGGATACAAGACAAGAATTTTAAACTTATACTTCAATGCTCTCGCGGGAGCATTCTCAATAACAAGAAACAAACCCCTAGCTATTAATGTAGCTTGGGGTTAGTAGTGTTTAAATACAAAAGATCTATTAATGGTACATATTTTCTTGTTCTGGACATTTAATAATTACAGCTCTGGGATTTTCAAAAGCAAAAAGAACACATGGAGCATTAAAAAATTAACATTTCTATAACTTGTTAAGCATCAAATTTTATTTTACATGTAATAAATTCCCATTTTCATTAAAAGCCTTAATTTTTAGTGTAACATTTACAAAACAAAGTTTAATGAACACTAAGGGTGATTTGCTTTTTTTACATTACTGATAATATCCATGCGAGTTTGCCAAACATTGCCTTCTTTGCAACTGCTTTGAATACCAAATACCTCTGGATTAAATCCAAGCTTACATGCTTTTTCGTAATATTTTTTAGTTTCTTGCAACTCATGAGAACTTGGAGAGCGATTACCATTTCTAACAGCTTTTATAATACTCCATTCACCAAACATATAGCAAGAAAATGGATCATTTCTTTGGCATTCCTTTTGAAGTAAATACAACATTTTATCAAGTATTCTTGGATGAGCTGTATTATTAGCCTCTTGAATTCGGTTAAACTCTAAGCAACCTTGTGCAGAATTTAGCACGCAAGCTTTTTCGTAAAATTTTTCTGCTTTTTTAATATCGACTTTAACGCCATCTCCCCGCTCATAAATTCCAGCAACAATAGCACATTCATTAGCAATATTTTGTGCGCAGTTTTTTGTACCTAACTCAAGAGCTTTCTTGTCCATATTCTCTTGTTCTTGCTCAAGTCTTTGTTGTCGCAAGATAAACTCTTTTTCTTGATATTTTCCATCAAATGATTCGCTAAAAACACTAAAAATACAGCCTTCTGCTAATCCAAACTCACATGCCTCATAGGCAAGTTGTTGGGCAAGTTGTTTTTGATTGTCCTGAAATACAATAATATGAAATTTTCTCATCTTTTCTTGTGCTTGTGCAATATTCGCAGATGGAGATGGTTGCGATAAAGAACAATTTATAATAAAGCAAATACAAATAAATACTATACAGTTTTTCATGATTTTATTCATGGTAAATCACCTCCAAAAAGATATATGACTTGATAAAATCAAAGCTCCGCCTCTCTTAGTGAGTTTTTTGCTCACTAAATAATCTTAAAATTTTCAAGATTAATTTTAGCATAAAAGCTATGCAAATAGATAGAAATCTTTGGTGCTAAATCAAACATGCTCTACAGTGATTCTATACTCACCATAGATTTTATTTGTGTTTTGCGTAAATCGTGCTTTTAAATTGAAATGTTGGTGGGTAAAGATTTAAATGTAAAAAATTATTATTATATATTACTAACACCCACTTTTTAACATTATCCAACTCCCCACACTAAAACATGCAAATTTTTAGCACGCATGGCTTGTTATTGTTATAACATTTGAGATAAATAGAGAACCTTTTGAGAAATGTTTTTTATTTAATGTATATACAATAATTAAGGACATATGCTTATTGCTTACCTTATAATTAAGAGTTTAAATGTATGCCTTAGAATAATAGCATCAAGATATTTTATAGATTATGCAATATGTTTTATTATATAATTACATGGCGAATAATGCTCTGCATTAATCATTTAAGCTTTATGTTGACATATGATTCATTAAAAAGTTTTGTAGATTACAAAATCTTTCTTTATGGGGGGTTATATCTATGATTAATGACATAGAATTCCTCTTGACTATTGTCTAAAATAAACTTTCTTATACATTATGACAACCCTGCAAACCTCTGGACGATTTTCATAAATATTACATATTACTTTGTGCATGCTTACAGATACCATTACTTAAATCAAGTGATTCTAACTCTTTGGCATCTTTAACTTGTGCAAGTAAAATCATTCATTATACACCTTATTTTTAAAACTATTGCTCCAATAATGCTTTATTGATATCCTGTTATTTTTTTGTTAAAATTATCCTTTAAATAAGGAATGCTCAATGGAAACAGTCTCACAAAGAGAGGAGTTACACAGGACAATTTGGAAAATCGCAGAAGAATTACGCGGCAGTGTAGATGGTTGGGATTTTAAAGCTTATGTATTAGGATTCTTATTTTATCGCTTTATCTCTGAAAATTTATGTGCCTATATTAGCGATTTAGAATCTAAAGATTATATTAGCTTTAGCGATGAAATGGCATATAGTGCTAAAGATGAAATAGTGAAACGAAAGGGCTTTTTTATTGCCCCAAGCGATTTATTTAGCACTATTTTAGATTCTCTTAATGTTGAAGAGAATCTAAAAAATCTTAACGAGAGATTAGCCAAAGCCTTTAGCAATATACAAAACTCTTGCGATGGCAGTGAATCTGAAGAGAGCTTTAAAGGTTTATTTAAAGATATAGACTTGCAATCCCAAAAGCTAGGCAACACCACCATAGAGAGAAACAAAAAACTTGCTAAAATTATGAATGCCATAGGGCAATTAGATTTAAATATGCAAAATAGTAAAATAGACGCCTTTGGCGATGCCTATGAATATCTTATGGGTATGTATGCAAGTAGTGCAGGTAAAAGCGGGGGCGAGTTTTTTACCCCACAAGGAGTAAGCCACCTATTAGCAAAACTCACATTACATAATTATGATAAACCAAACAAAGTATATGATCCCGCTTGTGGTAGTGGCTCTTTGCTCTTGCAATATAAAAAGATATTGCATAGAGATCCCGATTTAGGCTATTTTGGGCAGGAGATAAATCACACAACATATAATCTCTGTCGTATGAATATGTTTCTCCATAATGTAGAATATCCTAAAATCCACATAGCACATGGCGATACATTGCTTTGTCCTTGTGATGTACACAAAAATAATGAACCATTTGATGCTATCATAAGCAATCCCCCTTATTCTACTAAATGGATTGGCAAAGATAACCCCTTATTAATAAATGATTCTAGATTTGCAAAAGCTGGTGCTTTAGCACCAAAGTCTTATGCAGATTATGCCTTTATTATGCATGCACTTTCATGGCTTAGCGAAAGGGGGAGTGCGGCTATTGTAGTATTTCCGGGCATCTTGTATCGTGGCGGTGCAGAGCTTGCTATCCGCTCATATCTCATTGATGAAAATTATATAGATTCTATCATCGCCCTACCTGAAAATCTCTTTTTTGGCACAAATATTGCCACTTGCATTATGATTTTAAAGAAAAACAAAACACATATAAACACCCTTTTTATAGACGCTAGTAGCAAGTTTCACAAGCAAGGCATTAAAAATACACTCTTCGTTGAGCATACACAAGAGATAATAAAACTTTATACAGATTATAAAGATACCCCCTATCTTGCAAAATGTGCCACACAAGCACAAATCCGTGAAAATGGCTATAATCTTAGCGTTTCAAGCTATGTGCAAAAGCAAGACACAAGAGAAAAAATTGATATAAAAGCCCTAAATGCAGAGATACAAGAGATAGGCAAAAGGCAAGCAGATTTAAGAATGCGTTTAGATTCTATTATTGCAGAGCTAGAGGGCATATAAAAGCTCATACAATGATAAAGCCTTATATAATGAATCTATAAGTAAAAGGATAATAGTGAATAGTATAGAAAAGCTTATTGCCAAGCTTTGCCCTAATGGTGTGGAGTTTAAGACATTGCAAACAATTTGCAAGTTAAAAGCTGGTGATAGAATCATAAAATCTATGATGAATAACCATAATAATTATGTTGTTATGGGTGGTGGCACAGAACCAACTGGTTATTATCATAGTTACAATTTTGAAAAAGCTATAACTATATCAAGGGCTGGAAGTGCTGGCTATGTTAGTTGGCAAAATGATAAGTTTTGGGCGACTGATGTATGTTTTGTAGCAAGTGAATCTAAAGAAAATGATATTAAAAACATAAATTTAAAATTTATATATTATTTTTTGAAAAATCATGAAAATGAGTTTAAAAAAAATCTTTATGGTGCTTCAATGCCAAAGCTTAATAAAACATATTTGTGGAATTTAGCTATCCCCATTCCACCTTTAGAGATTCAAAATAAAATAGTAGCTATTTTAGATACATTTACAGAATTAGAGAAAGAATTAGAGAAAGAATTGGCATTAAGAAAAAAACAATATGAATATTATAGAGATTTCTTGCTAAGCTATGATGAGTTAGAACGCAGGGCAAAGATGAATGCTAGTAATAAAGATAATGTATGCAATCTTGTGCAATGGGTAAGCTTGAGGGAAATAGCTTATTATCCAAAAGAGAGAATTAAAGCAAATTATCTTAATAACTTTAATTATGTTAGTGTAGAAAATCTACTTCAAGATAAATTGGGAAAAGCGGATTCCAACAAAGTGCCTTTAACTGGGAATATGATTAAATACAAGAATAATGATTGTTTAATTGGTAATATACGCCCATATTTACGAAAAATATGGTTTGCAAATAATGAAGGTGGAACAAATGGAGATGTATTGCTGATAAGAATTAAAAGTGAATTTCAAAACATACTTAAAGAAAAATTTCTATATCACAATTTAGCAAGTGAAATTTTTTGTTGTTATCATAATAAAAACTCCAAAGGTGCAAAAATGCCAAGAGGAGACAAACAAGCTATTTTAAACTTTAAAATCCCCCTACCGCCTTTAGCAGTGCAACAAGAAATTGTTAGCATACTTGATACATTTGAAAGCCTTGTTAATGACTTTAATAGCGGTATCCCACAAGAGATACAAGCAAGGAAAAAG
>JARHYY010000105.1 GCA_029258405.1 Helicobacteraceae bacterium
TTACTCTATAAAAAAACACTTGCAAACATTTGAGATTATACTTTGTAAAAATACAGCTCTCAAAAAAAGCTCATAGTTAAGATTTCTTATAGAGTTTTTATACGCTTTTTAATGCACTTAATTGCCCTTATACAAGCTCACACAGTATTTAAAGGAGTGAGTAGAAAGTAAGCAACAACACCCAAACAATAAAGCTGAAGTAATGCAGAGCATCAAAAAGTCTCATAACGACTTAAAACAATGTGAAGCTTAATAAGCTCTATCAAAGAATTTAATATAAGAAATGATTTTTTGCATAAGCTTATTGCTCTTTTTTGCTCTTGTAAGGCAATGCTTAGATTGAAAATTAAAGGCATGCTAAAACCTTAGTAAAGGCAATGAGTGATATAAGCTTTTATGCGTTTAGAGTATAATGCAATATAAAGCTTTGTATTACAAAAGAAAAGTAGCAGTTGGAGTATCGTTGTTATAGAAGAGATAGATTCTATAAAAGCTCTAAAAAACTTGCTCTGTGTGGAAATATTAAAGAAATCTCAAAAAAAGAGAGAATCTATCTATGCGAAGGATTAGAGGTCAATAGAGTAAATGTGTGTTTAAATCTCTATGATCTCATTCAGCATATTGCAACTAGCAAGGTTAAAAGGAGTTTAACAGAAATTTTATGTATAGAATTATAGGTTTGAAGGAGGGCGAGGCAATTCATGAAATTATTAAGATTTAAGTAGTGGGTTGTTTAGCTTTGCGTAAAAGAGGTAATGCCATTTGCTCACTTTGGTTTTTTTGAGAAGCGATTTATAACTTCTTCTATGGGCATAAGTGCATCAGTAATATTTATATGACAATAACCATTTTTATTTTTGTGGAGATATTTTTGATGATATTCCTCTGCTTCATAGAAATTTTCTATTTTTTTTACTTCTGTGACTACTTGTTCTGTGTATAAGGGGGCAATGTATTGCTCAATAAAATGTTGCACAAACCCTAAATATTGTTCTCTTTCAAAATAAATTCCATTGCGATATTGTGTGCCAACATCATTGCCTTGATAGTTTAATGCACTTGCATCAACAACAGCAAAAAAACGCCATAATATATGCTCAAGACTTAAAATGCTAGAATCATATTCTACTAAAACGGCTTCAGTGGCATTGGTTGCCCCTGAACAAACTGTATGATAACTTGGAGCACTCACTAAGGAATTTGCATAGCCTACCTTTGTGCATAATACACCATCAAGCATATCATAATAGGCTTGAATCCCCCAAAAACAACCGCCTGCTAAATATATTTTTTCTTTCATTGTTGCTCTTTAATATTTAATAAATCAAAAATTTTTAGGCTTTCTTGCTCTATCTCTTTAACTTCTTTCATAATTTCATAAACAGTTTCCATATTGATTTCTTTATCCATATATTTGAAAACATTATCAACATGATGTTGAAGTTTTTGTATAATCTCTGCTCTATGCTCATGTGAAATATAGTGTTCAAGTTCAGAGGAAATATCCTTATGCACAAAGAGCTTTGATATAGGCTCTAAATATTCCTCAATTTTTGTATGTGTATTCAGCCCTAAATACACATTTGATTTAAAAAGAATATGTTCCATCTTAACCACAGAAAGTATAAGATATATTGAAAATACTTCAAAAAGTGAAAAAAGATGTTCATTTTGTTGTTGTGTTTCTTGAGATATGTTGCTGAAATCAAGGATTTTTTTGTGCGATTCCTCTGCAATGCTGACAATATCATAGCTATTATCTTGCATATTATTTATGCCTTGTTGAATTGCTTGGATAGCAGTGGTAATTTCTATTGTTGCTTTTTGCGTATGGCTTGCAAGCTGTCTTACTTCTTCTGCAACTACAACAAACCCTTTGCCATGCTCCCCCGCCTTTGCTGCTTCAATAGCTGCATTAAGGGCTAGCAAATTCGTTTTATCCGTAATGCCACGGATTAAAGAAACTACATGAGCTATATTTTGAGATTCTTCTGATAAATCTTTTGTTGTTTCGCTATTGATTTGGATATAGTTCATTAATGAGGTAAATGAGTTAATAATAGTGCCTATATCATTTTTGCTTTTTTGTGTGTTGCCAATAATGCTATGTATAATCTTTTTTACTCTTTGCATTTGTTCTATATTCTTATTCATATCATTTGAGATTTTCAAAACATTATCATGTTGATTTTTTAAGCTCAAATTCGTTAGTTGCTTGGAAAGATTATTGGAAATACTCTCCTTGTGGTTATTCTCAAGGGAAGAGAGCACATTATTAATAGAGCGAATATTATAGGCAAAATCTCCTGTTAGGGCTTCTGCTAATCCTTTGCGATAAAATTGCCCTTTGGCAGCACAGTTAACAGCTGTGTCAATTTCTCTTAAAAATGCTTCAAGATAATCAAGCCACATGTTGAGATTGTTGCTTATTTGTACGGTAATAGCTTCACCTTTTATCCCAATAACTCGTGGATCAAAATTACCATCTCGTGCATATTCAGTAATTGTTAAAATTTTATGTAGATTTAAATAATTTTGCCTTTCAAGAAATAGATTAATGCATATACCAATAATGATACACACAAAAACAAGCAAAAGCAAAGAACTTATTTCTAAAAAGATAAATAATATTCCACATAGAGATAACAACAAAATTACAATTAAAATAATCTGTCTCATAGGCTTTCTCTCTGCAAAGTATAAATGAATTCATTATAAGGCTTATGAAATGATTGAATGCTTTGCTGCAAAAGCATCTCTCCTGCTTGCATTCCTTGTTTTTCAGCTTCTAAAAGTCTCGCATAAAGCGGAATGACAAATTCTAATGCCCTGCGTGATGCCTTTCGCCTCACTGAATAATATCCTATAATTTCTCGTTGGCTATTGTATGAGGGGGTAACATTGGCAAACACCCAATAATAACTTTTTTGTTTAGTGAGATTTTTAACAAATGCAAAAACTTCTTTTCCTTCTTGGATATTATCCCAAAGCAATTTAAATATACAACGGGGCATATCTGGATGGCGGACAATATTATGAGGACGCATAAAAAGCTCTTGCTCAACATAACCGCTATAAAGCTTAAAATCCTCATTGCAATAAATAATCTTTCCTTTAAGGTCTGTTTTTGAGGTAATAAGTATATCTGGTGCTAAAATAAGCTCTCTGCCCATAGTTTGAATGCTCTTTTTCATTATGATTCCTAGTAATCAATCAAGGCGTACAATCTTGATTTTTGCTGCTGCTCTTAGTTTCTCAAAATGCTCTTGCAATATCTTTTCTTCTCTTTCAAGCATAATCTTTCCAAAAATAGCTCTTTTTGATTCTTCAAATGGAATAGGTGCACCACCAATTTTAGAAACCACAAAAAAAGTAACAAATTCCCCTGCTATATTAAAAACAGGTGTAAATCCTCCTACAGGAACACTTATCAAAAGAGAAACAAGCTGGGGATTAAGCCTAGCTATTTCTATTCGCTCTGGAGCAGAAGAAGCACCACTTGGAGCTGGAGGAATGCTGCCTATGGGGTATTTCTTGCGCACCATTTTATCTAAAACATTTTGAGAATGAGAGCCATAGCGTATAATATTTACATGTGTTGGTAGCACAAAATCTTGTTTATGAGCATTGTAGTATTCTTTTAATTCATTTTCATCAGCAAGTTCTATATTTTCGCTCACAACAGCAGAAAAAAGCTTTTTTTGCAAAAGCCGTTTTTTAATATCATCGCGATAATGATTGAAATCAATGCCTTGTTGAATAAGTGTTCTTTTTAGTGCTTCTATACTATTCTGCCCATTTTTGTTTGATAGAGCTTGTATTTCATCATCTACTTCTCTTTCGCTAATAAGGATATTATATTTCAATGCCTCTTCATCTTGTAGGCGTTCGTTAATAAGTATCTCCATAGCCTCTTCCTTATTAACTTGAGCAATTTTAGTCATTTTATGGAGCTGATAAAGGGTAACAGGTTCTCCATTTACATAAAATGAAATCCCATTAACTATTTGAGATGCATAAGCTGAAATAAAAGAAAAATTGATTATAAATGAGAGCAACAAAAAAGCAATAAGTCTTTTTTTCACAGAATATCCTTATTCTTTATTCCAAATCATTATACCCTACAAAACAATAAAAAATACTTAAGAAATATTATGTTATGGGTACTGAAGGGTACAATATAAAATTAACTGAATGTGAATCACAGATATTTCACATTTTTTTCTTACAATTCGTTCATATTTTTTCAAGGAGTTTTATTATGAAAAAAACAGTTACTGTATGTTTAAGTATTTTGTGTGGTTCGGCTATGCTCTTTGCTGCTGATTTTTCTAAAAATAGCATTAATGAACTTCAAAATATGGCAGGAAAAGTTGCACCAAAAGATGTGCTTGATTATCGCATTGAGATTAATAAACGCATTGATGCTATGACCGTAAAAGAAGCAAGAGAGTTCAAAGAAGCTCTACATAATGCTGTACACAATAACCAAAGCAAAATGACAGCAGAAGAATTAAGAAAATATAGAGCAGAAGTTAAAGCAGAAACACAAAAACGGCTTGATGCTATGACCGTAAAAGAAGCAAGGGAAAAAGGCGCACTAAGAGGTATGGGACATGGGAGAAATTGTAATCACCATGACGGTGCTCACACACATCACCACACACAGCATCATGACGGTGCTCACACACACACACATCACTATGGTGTATAAAATTTTATTAGTTGAAGATGATCCTATTCTCGTAGAAATGATTGAAGAATTTCTAAGCGAAGAGGGATTTTATGTAAGCGTTGCTCATGATGCTAAAACAGCTATGGATTTAGCCTATGAACAGCATTTTGATTTGTGGATTTTAGATGTTAAAATTCCACATGGCGATGGCTTTAAGCTTTTATCAGAATTGCGCCAGCAAGGCAAGCAAACACCAGCTATATATACTACTTCTTTAAGCAGTGTTCAGGACTTAGAAAAAGGTTTTCAAAGTGGTTGTGATGATTATCTTAGAAAGCCTTTTGAGCTTAAAGAGCTCTTAATACGCATACAGGGTATATTAAAACGCTCTTTTGCACATAATAATGAAGATTTTGAAGTCATTGGCAATGGCATTAGTTTTTCATATGCCCAAAAAGCGTTGTTTCGTAACGGAGAAAAAATTACTTTATCGCATAAAGAAGGGGAACTTCTTGTGCTTTTTTTGCAAAATAAAAACCGATTTATTAGCTATGAAGAAATATTTGAACGATTATGGGGGTATGGAGAAACACCAAGCGAAATGAGTTTGCGTGTATATATCAAAAACTTGCGACAACTTATAGGAAAAGAAAAAATTATAAATCATAGGGGAAGTGGCTACCTTTATGAATCAACAAAATCGTCTCATTCTTAAGATACTTGCACTTTATCTTCTTACAAGCATTGCTTTTTTATCTATTTTTTTGTTTATTGTTTATCATTTGCAAAAAAAAATTATTTTTGATGAAGAAGCCCAAAGGCTCAACAATGCTATGGGAGCAATATTTTTTGTCTTAAGGCATAAAGAATTTCACGAGATTCAAAAAATAAGCGATGATTTCAATGTGCGAATTGGCATAATCCAAGCAAATGGAAAAATACTTTTTTCTAATTTATCTCATACTCATAAGACTACTAATCTTGTTGCAAAAAATGGTCTTTATATAATCGATGGGCATGTATATCTTGTCGATATTGCTCGCAGAGCAAAAGCAAAAAATACTTTTGTCATTTTAGAGGGCAATAATATTAGCGATAAGTTTTTTTCGTTAAAAGTGCAGTATATTATTCTTGAAATTTTTACTACCATTTTAGTAGGTATTATTGCTTTTTTTCTCATAAAAATTTTATTAAAGCCTTTAAAGCAGCATATAGAATGGCTGAATAGATTCTTAAAAGACTCTACACATGAGATTAACACACCTTTAAGTGTTATTATAATGAGTATAGAGCGATTCAGTAAGCAAGAACTATCGCAAAAAAACCTTAAGCGACTAAATAATATCAATATTGCTGCAAAAACCTTGACACATATTTATGATGATTTAGTGTATCTTAATTTTCCTGATTCCATACCAAATAAAGAAAGCAAGGTTGATTTATTGCCACTCATTGAAGAGAGATTGGATTTCTTTGGGCTTCACATTACTCAAAAGCAACTCGTAGTGCAGAAAGATATGCAAGATTATAGTTTTTATGCAAACCCTTATAAGATAAGCAAGCTCATAGATAATCTTTTAAGTAATGCTATTAAATACAACAAAATGGGCGGTTTTGTTCATGTGAGCCTTAAAGATAGGGTGTTATGTATTGAAAATAGTGGTGAGCACATAACACAAGATGATGCAGAAAAAATTTTTACTCGTTATGTTCGTGTCAATAAAGATCAAGGGGGTTTTGGCATAGGTTTAAGCTTGGTAGCAGATATTTGCAAAGAATATAAGATTGGTATTCAACTCAAAAGCGATAATGAAAGCATAAAATTTTTCTTGCAATTTCCGTAAAATTTAAAGAGAGAAATCATAAAAGCTCAAAGAAACATTAAAACGGTTATGAGAAAAACGAACCTTATTTTCATCAATAGTGGCATGCGATTGTATGCCTTTTTGGAATCCTATACTTATGCCCTTATTGTCCATAATCTCTATGAATAGATCAATACTGAGCACAGGATTCCATAGGTTAAATTGTTTGTTTGTATGATAAGGCAGAGCAATATTTAAACCTTCATAGCCTATTGCTACAAAGGGCATCAAATGCCCATGAAACATCTTATAGCCTAATCCAGCATCACCCCCTATGGAATAAAGCCCATTTTTGTGGTTTGCCCCTGC
Source organism: Helicobacteraceae bacterium (assembly GCA_029258405.1). GTDB lineage: Bacteria > Campylobacterota > Campylobacteria > Campylobacterales > Helicobacteraceae > NHYN01. The sequence continues at coordinate 6,850 of JARHYY010000105.1, forward strand.
TGAACCATTGAGCGAAAAGTGCCACAAAACATTGCTATCAGCAAAAAACGCCCCTCTTTTTAAAGAAAAATATACCGCACTGCGTTGGCTTGAAAAATCTAGCGAAGAATTTTGATTAATGGAATCATAATTTGAATAATCTCTGTTGATATGCTTAAGATGAACATGAGTAACCCCTATGCTTAAAGCCCCAAAGGCATTTTCAGCACAAAGATATGAACAAAATATAAACAATAGGCATATAAACTTCATGAATAGCTCTTGTTTAATATCTCAAAATATAGTTTATTTATTATATTCTTATCAAAATCTTCTGCTCTTTTGCGAAGCTGTGTTTTGTCAAAAGTAATTATGCCTATGTGTATCTCATATAAAATATGCACCAAAATATCCAAGCATTCTTGCTCATTGAGAGTAGAAGCACTCATAATAGGGTATAAAACGCCATATTGCGTTATTTCCCTCTCACAAGAATAACCATCTTTTTGTGATTTCAAAATTTCTTTTGGTCCGCTTGGACAATTGCTACTTATAGCTGGTATGCCTAATGCTAAAGATTCTACAAGCACATTCAAGAAACCTTCATAAAGAGAGGAGCAAATAGTCGCATCTGCTAGCGCTATATAGGGATATGGATTAGGAACAAATCCTTCTAATATCACACAATCTTCAAGTTTATTTTCAGAAATAAGCCCTATAAGCATGTCCTTAAGTGCCCCTTCACCAAGTATAATCAATAATGGCGGTGCGATGGCTGTATATCGCTGTTTAAATAGGGCTATTGCATTTATCAAAAAGCGATGATTCTTTCCAGAATCAAGCCTGCCGATAGCAACAAGTATATTCCTTTTTTGTTTGAAAGATTGGAGCTCTTGTATTCTTGTTGAAGTTTTCTGCCCTAGTTCATGAATTTCTTGAATATCAAAGGGATTATATATAGTTGTTATTAAAGAAGGAACAATATTAAAATGTTGCTCTAAGTCATTTTTTACCCCATAAGAAACAGCGATAATATGCCGTGCTTTGGGGTATAAAAACCTTATAAGCCATCGGCTTATCAAAGCACCTAAAGAATTCCCCCTATATTGCTTAGAAGGAGTGGCATGCTCGCTGATGATAGATGTCATAGGGGCAAACCATGCTGCTAAAATATTGATATAATTAGGGCGATTAAGCAAGGAAAGCGAGAGTGTTATACCTTCTTTCTTGAGTTTTCGAGCATATAAAAACGCCAAAAAAGGGATTTTGAGAAATTTGAGTATTGAAGATTCTGTGCTCTTTGAGCTCCCTATTACTTCATAGTCTATCTCAATGCCATAACTGTTTTTATCATCAAGCAAAAAAACATGGACTTCAAATTTTTTTTGCAAATATGGCAACAAAGTAATCAGCACCCTTTCAGCACCGCCACCTCCTAGAGAATAAATGAGAATAGCAAGCTTTTTCATTATGTTTTACAACCTTGCATCACTTTGGCTCATGGGCAACATGGCTTTAATGTCATAAAGAACTGTTTTGCCCCTGCAGCTTAAGTCAAGCTCTTTAAACTGTGCATGTGCTACTGCAAGTATAATACATTCATAATCATTTACATTAAAGCTTGCAAAATCAGAGAGCTCTTTTTGATACTCATCATGCACTTCTTGGGCTAATGCCCAAGGATCAAAAAGGCTTACTGTGCAGCCAAATTCTTCTAACTCATTTATAATATTAAAAACTTTAGAATTACGAATATCTGGACAATTCTCTTTAAATGTTACACCCAAAATTGCAACCTTTGCTGTATCTATCCTATGCCCTTTTTTAATCATCAGCTTTATAGCCTTAGAAGCAACAATTTGAGGCATTGAATCATTGATATGCCTGCCTGCAAGTATTACTTGAGAGTGATAGCCTAATGATTCTGCCTTATAAGTGAGATAATAAGGATCAACCCCAATGCAATGCCCACCAACAAGCCCCGGTTTAAAAGGGAGAAAATTCCATTTGCTACCCGCTGCCTCAAGAACGCTGATGGTATCAATGCCCATTTTATCAAAAATTAAAGAGAGCTCATTAACAAAGGCAATATTAATATCGCGTTGAGCATTTTCTATAACCTTAGCTGCTTCAGCCACCTTTATTGATTCTGCCTTATATGTTCCTGCTGTAATAATTTGTGCGTATAGAACATTAATTTCATCAGCAATTTCTGGATTTGAACCGCTTACAACCTTTTTTATGGTGCTTAAGCGGTGGTTTTTATCGCCCGGATTAATGCGTTCAGGCGAATAGCCACAAAAGAAATCTCTATTAAATACTAATCCGCTCTCTTTTTCAAGTATAGGTACACAATCATCTTCTGTGCATCCCGGATACACTGTACTTTCATAAATAACTATATCCCCTTTTTTAAGCACTGCACCTACATAAGCAGAGGCTGAAAATAAGGGCTTTAAATCTGGCTTGTTATAAGAATCAATAGGGGTAGGTACGGTAATAATATAAATTTGTGCATCTTTAATATCATCAATATGCGTCGTATAGGTGAGATAAGTTGCCTCTGCAAGTTCTTGTGAGGAACATTCTAAGGTAATATCTTTGCCATTTTTAAGCTGCTTGATCCTTTCTTGTTTAATATCAAAACCTTTAACTTGATATTTTTTTCCGAATTCTACAGCTAATGGCAATCCTACATAGCCTAAGCCAATAATAGCTATTTTTTTCATGCCCAATCCTTTAAATTAAACTTTTATATGATTTCAATTCATAGTGTATGTGGAATATTTTAAAATCATTTTATATCATGTATTTTATCAAACCAAGAAAATTGCACCTTGAAAAACAAATTACTTTTAATTATCAGCAAAATATATACTCATCAATATAAAAAACAAAATATCATAGCCCCATTTTACCGCTATTTAAAATATTATTAGGATCAAAAGCCTTTTTAATAGTGCGAAAAAGATTCATTTCAGAATCACTAAAAGCCAATGACATAAAAGGTGCTTTTGCTAAACCAATCCCATGTTCTCCACTTAATGTGCCACCCAATTCTATGGCAACCTTAAAAATTTCTGTAATAGCTTCATGTCCTTTTTGTAGTTCGTTGGGATTACTGCCATCAACCATTACATTGGTATGCACATTTCCATCTCCAGTATGCCCAAAGCAAGGGATTTTAATCTGATATTTTTGTGCTATTTGTGTAACATGTGCAAGCAATTCAGGGAGCTTGCTTCGAGGTACAGTAATATCCTCGTTAAGCTTCTTGCTTCCATAAACAGTAATGCTCTGGCTTGCATTTCTTCGAGCAAACCATAAATCAGCTATTTCAGTAACTGATTGTGCTTTTTTAAATTGTGTGCAACCGTTTTCTTTAAATTTTTCTTCAATTTTATCCATGGCATATATAATTTCTTCTGGTATATTGCCATCAACATCTGTAATAAGAATTGCTCCTGCATCTGTGGGCAAACCTTTGTGGAATCGCTCTTCTACTGCACAAATGGTAAGATTATCTAAAAACTCCATAGCCACAGGGGTAACACCACAAGCCATTGTTTTATATACTGCATTCATAGCATATTCTATGCTAGGAAATACCCCCATAGCACTTTCTCTAAGTTTTGGTTTGCTTAAAAGTTTAAGAGTAATTTCTGTGATAACAGCTAAAGTGCCTTCACTAGCAATAAGAATACCTGCAATATTATACCCAGCGACATCTTTTATTGTCTTTTTTCCTGCACGAATAATCTCTCCACTTGGCAAAACAGCCCTTAATGCCATAACATAATCCTTAGTAATACCATATTTTGCCGCACGCATACCTCCTGCATTTTCGCTCACATTACCACCTAATGTTGAATATTCTTCGCTGGCAGGATCTGGAGGGTAAAAAAGCCCTACTGCCTCAACTGCTTTTTGAAATTTCTTATTAACTACACCGGGCTGCACTCGTGCTATCATATTCTCCATATCAATTTCAAGTATTTTATTCATATATTTTTCTAAACCAAGGATAATTCCACCATTTACAGGCAATGCACCTCCAGTAAAGCCGCTACCCGCACCTCTTGGGGTGATAATAATGCGATGTTTATTGCAATAAGCAAGCACCTTGCTCACATCATCTTCATTTCGTGGAAATACAATAGCATCTGGCTCATAACGATTACGCGTTGCATCATAAGAATAGGCAATTTTATGTGCTGTATCATTCAAACAATTCTGTTCCCCTACAATTTCTTTTAAAGCTTTGATATGCTTATCCATTTTTTACTCCGATTAATAGATATTAAGTTTGTGTAACCCTTAAGAAATCCTATTTAACGCAAAAGCATTAATCGTCTATTAAGTTTTGATATATATTAAAAAGCCTATTTATTCTTTAAAATTATCTTAATATATTGGACATTGATTCATGCTTGTTGCAATTCAGGCAAATATTATAAGTTTGAATGCTCCTGCCTGTTTGCATAAAAGCCTCTTCTTAGCATTATGTTATTCTTAGCAAAATTATACAAATAAAACTTAAAAAGCAAGCATTTGCCTAAAAGTTTATTTACTCATAAGATTTTTATAATAAATATCATAATCTTCAATCTTTTTATCTCCTGTAAAAAAACCTATCCAACTCCTCTTAATGTTACCAAAACGAGAAAAAAAGGGATGTATCTGCTCATCAGAATTGTTTTGTAAAGAATCTTTATAGAGCAAACCAAAGCTTTGGCAATCTCTTGCCTCCACATTATGATTTAATACAATATAAATAACACCAACAGCATATATATCACAAATTTTTTGGAAATCTTGCACTCGGGGGGCACTTTTACTCTTGCCCATGAGATATGTTACAAAAAGATCAGGATGAAGCCATTCTACACTATTATATTGATTAGTTAGGGCAATATATGTTTCTTGATTGGGGGTTATTGCAAAAGCACGATGATAAAAATTACGCAAAACAATTTTATCACCTATTTTAGGTTTAAGGGCTAAATGTGGAAAAGAATTATGCTCAAAAGTATCAAAATGTTTAAAAACCATTTCTGCCTGATTATTTCTTAAACCAACAACAAAAGCCCGTGCAATAATAGCATAATGTTCTTCATTAAAATAATGCAATATAAACCCTGTTTCTCCTATTTTTAAATCCATGGCTGGGACAAAAACTTTATCATCATGTACTTCAAGTATAGGAACAGAAACACGATTGCCCAAGCTGTGGGCAAAGAGATTGAAATAAGCAACTATAAGCAATAGTAATATTTTCATTCGCCTACATCTCTTTGCAGAAACCATAAAAACGCAAACATGAGTCCTGAAGTTTTAGAATATTGATCATTATATATAAAAGAAAGCATTTGCTCTAGGGGAATAGAAACAATTTCTATATTTTCTGTTTCAACCCCCCCTCCTTTACCTAGCTTCATTGCAGAATTAACCTCTGCATAATAAAGATGCTGTCTTGATGCTGCAAATCCAACAGAGGAGCAAAAAGAACAAATTTTTACAAGCTTATGAGGAAAAATTTTATAGCCACACTCCTCAAAAACTTCTTCACTAGCAATTTCTTCTAAGCTTTTTTGCTTATCAACAATACCAGCACACAGTTCATAAGTAGAAACTATCCCTTCTTTTAAAAACAAAGCTGGACGCATCTGTTTGACAATAATAGTTGATTGCAAGCTTTTATCAAAAATCAAAATGCTTACGCTATCATGTGCACAAATAAAATCCCAAGTTTTTTTAATACCATTTTCTGTATAATGCACCCTTTGAGGTTTTATATAAGGAGAATCCAAGCATTCTTCAATTTTGACAACATTAATATTTTGTGTTTCAAGTATTTTCATTTTATAACTTCATCTGGATTAGCTTTATATTCATTTGCAGCTACATAAAAAGGATAGCCTTGTGCTACAACCTCTTGTAATTGAGTCTTATAATGAGCTACAAGTGCATTAAATTCTTTAAGCTCATTTTGAGGTAAGCTTTTCTTCTTTACCTTAATATTTCTCGTTGGGTTAATAGCTTGACCATTTTTATAAAGCCCTAAATGCAAATGAGGTCCAGTACTTAAACCACTGCTACCCACATAGGCAATCAAAGAACCTTGCTTAACGCGTTTGCCTACTTTTAAGCCTTTCGCATATCGGCTTACATGACCATAGAGTGTTTTAAAGCCTTCAGCATGAGAAATAATCACTGTTTTTCCATAGCCACCTTTATTGCCCACAAATGAAACAACTCCATCGCCTGCTGCCCATATAGCTGTACCCATTGGGGCAGCATAATCAACCCCTAAATGAGGACGCTTATACCCTAATATAGGATGTTTTCTTGCATGAGAAAATGGCGATGAAATACGCGAGTACTTCAAAGGGACCGTTAAGAAAAATTGCATTAGCGATTCTCCCTTCTCATTATAATAGCTCCCATCTTTATAGGTAAATAAATAATGTGGTTTTCCTCTTGAATGCACAAACGCAGCAACTATTTCTGGTGAGCCATATGGCTTGCCTAAGCGATATTTTCGATTATAGAGCATGGCTATCTTATCCTGCCGTTGAATGTCTGATATATTAAAAGAACGCTTAAAAGCAATAGCAAATTCATTTGCAAGACGAGTATCGCCTGTAATGCTCATAATTTCATTATATGGAGAGCTGTTTAGCTCAACAGCAACTGACTGTTGTTTTTCAAAATAGCGAACAGGTATCGTCCTAAAGACAAAACCACTAACATCTTTTTCATTTTTGTAAATGTGAATCTGATTCTGCTCGCCTATAGGAATGAGTGCCTGCAGTATTTCATTGCTCTTTTCATCTTTAAGAAGAAAATATTTTGAGCCAGCAATAATTTCTGTGGCTAACTCTTTATCTTCTGTGGGCAAATTATAGTAAAGGCTTTGTGAAATATTGTTTTGCTCTAAAAAACCTAAAAAGGTTTCACCATTTGCCCAAATATTTTCTTGTATAGTTGCAGCAAAACTGCTCATTGCACTCAATAATATTACAATAATATGCTTCATTAAATACACACCCTTAATCCTCAAGTTTATGTATTATAATATATTGAAGCATAAGGAACGATTAAATGAACATATAAATAATCTTTAGTATTTTGGAATAATATTTGCTTTTTATTTTTAAAGAATTCAATTATATTAAGGGAAATATATGGCAAGAACAGTGCGAGAGTGCTTCAGTGCGTTACAAGAACGTTTTAAAGATGTGAATTTTGCTGTTGGGGATTCAGGAATGCTTTTTCCCTACCCTCATAAAGAAAATGCCTTTGTAATAGATAAAAATATACTTGAGCAAATGGCAGAAGATCCAAAGGCTGCCAAAGAATATGAGCAACAAATTGCTTTGATTCTTGAAATTCAAAAGGCATTTTCAAATTCTTTAAATAAAGAAGTAAAAGATTTAGGTAAAAAGCTTATAGTGCTTCAATAATTTGCTCAATTTTATTTATGCACGACTTTTGGAAGAATTGACAGTCTGCATAATTTACAAATTTTATAGAATATTAAAAAATAGGTTGAAGCATTGAGCTCCCTACAACTATCGCTCTACATTATAATCATTATCTTGCTGGAATAAAGATGGAGCTTGTGTTGGGGTTATTTCTGGCTTATCATTTAAAGGAATTGAAGTATTGCTACTCTCATGCTCTTGGATAGCACT
>JARHYY010000148.1 GCA_029258405.1 Helicobacteraceae bacterium
GAAACTCTAAATACTACAACATTCAAGAAATACAAGATAAGTTGTATCACCTAAGCTCATATAAGCTTTAAAAACTTTACCTTTAATATGTGATGAGAATAACATACTACTAGCATATAGGAATATCAAGAATAATAATGGAAGTAAAAGCGTAGAAGCTCATAATAAGACTAAATAATATACAATCTTTACATATTGATGAGTTGATACAATTTGGGACTCACTCCCTCATTTGAATTTGTAGAATTTATAGTGAGATATAGTATATTTTACTTAAACTCACTGTTTTATGCTTGTAAATATTTGTAGGGGAACAAGTTGCACATTTTTTAGGTTTATGGTTGGATAGAGTATATATTATTGAGTCTTGTTGGGTATTTATGGGTGGGGGAGTTGTACAAAACTCAAGCTACACTTGAAATTGAGTTTAAAAAGTTTAAGAGTTATATTTGGGTTGAGTGATTGTTAAGCTTTGATATTTTGTATCTAAATAGCACTTAGTGGGTGTTTTTGGTGGCTATAAATATTATTGTAATTGTTTTTTGTATGAAATGTTTTAGTTTGTTGAGAATTTTGTATTTAGGGATCAAAATTATTTAGAAGTTAAACAATTATGCTATAAAATAAGCAAAGAGATTTCATAAGGATAGGTAAATATGAGTATTTTTGATGGAATAGAACGAGTGGGCAAGAAAGACAAAAAATATCGCGTTTTTTATTGTTTTGATGGCAAAGAAGATTATTGGCGTGTCTATAAACTTACAGAAAATTTTAACCACCTCGCAGGACAGAAAATTTTTTCCCCTCAAGAATGGCAACAAGTATTAAAAAAAGGTGAGCATGTTATTAAGGATTGGTCTGAGAAAAATCTTCAAGTAGCCTCTTGTTTGGTGGTATTTATTGGTACACAGACAGCACAAAGGGATATTGTATTGTTTCAAATAGAGCAAGCTTGGAAAATGGGTAAAGCAGTTTTTGGAATTTATATTCATAATTGTGATGATGTGAAGCGTAAAGCAGCTTCTAAGGGTGATAATCCTTTTGAGCTTGTATCTGTTGATGGGGAATTGCTTGCACAAAAAGTGCAGGTTTATGACCCTCCATTTAGAGAACATAATGAGATTGTTACTTATATCCAAAAATATATTTATAGTTGGGTGAGGATAGCTATTGCAGATAGAAAATCGCATTAAAAAAGTGAGCATTTTGAAAAACAAAAGGCATTATTGTAGCGATAAAAGCTTATTTAATAGTAAATAAAAAGATTTTTTTGAAGAAATAACCTTTACTTTTAAAAAAATTAAGCAGGTTTTTACACGTTTTTTTTTAAAATTTTGAACTCTACTTGAAAAAACTTTAGGCTTATTTGTTTAGAGCAAAGGAGGAAAATGTATGCAAAGTGTTAATGGTGGTGCTAGGGTTGCTTTGGAGTATGACTATTCAATAGCTAAACTTTTTTTGTTTGCGACCCTTGCGTTTGGGATTGTTGGTATGTTGATTGGTGTTATTATTGCCTTTCAAATGGCTGTACCTAGCCTTAATTACTTAGCGGGTGAGTTTGGGACTTTTGGTAGATTGAGAACATTACATACCAATGGAATTATTTATGGGTTTACATTAAGTGGAATTTGGGCAGGTTGGTATTATTTTGGACAGCGAGTTTTGAAGATCAGCTATTATGAACATTCCTTCTTAAGGCTTGTTGGCTTTTTACATTTTGGGCTTTATATTGCACTTATGGTATTAGCGGTTATCTCTCTTTTTGCAGGCATGACACAATCAAAGGAGTATTCAGAGCTGGTATGGCCCCTTGATTTATTGGTTGTTGTTGTATGGGTGCTATGGGGTGTTAGTCTGTTTGGTAGCATGGCAGTGCGGAGAGAGCAGACAATATATATATCGTTATGGTATTTTATTGCCACTTTTGTTGCTATCTCTACCCTTTATATTTTCAATAACCTTTCTGTGCCTACTTATCTTGTTGCTGGGGTGGGTGATGTTTTTCATTCTATCTCGTTTTATGCAGGAACAAATGATGCAATGGTGCAATGGTGGTTTGGGCATAATGCTGTAGCATTTGTATTTACTACAGCTATTATTGGGCTTATTTACTATTTTTTACCAAAAGAATCTGGGCAACCTATTTTTTCCTATAAGCTTACATTGTTTTCATTTTGGGGGTTAGTATTTGTTTATGTGTGGGCGGGGGGACATCACTTGATTTATTCTACCGTTCCAGATTGGATGCAGTCTTTAGGTTCGATTTTTTCTGTGATTCTTATTCTTCCTTCATGGGGCACGGCTGTTAATATGCTTTTAACTATGCGTGGTCAATGGGATCAGCTTGCAAAATCTCCATTAATCAAATTTTTAGTACTCGCTTCCACATGGTATATGCTAGCTACGCTAGAAGGTCCTATACAGTCTATTAAATCCGTTAATGCGTTAGCACATTTTACAGATTGGATTATTGGGCATGTTCATGATGCAGCATTAGGTTGGGTTGCCTTTACTATTATTGCTGGTGTTTATCATATGACCCCAAGACTTTTCAAGCGAGAAATTTATTCAAAATCGTTAATGGATCTGCAATTTTGGATTCAAACATCTGGGATTGTTCTTTATTTCTCTAGTATGTGGATTGCGGGAATTACACAAGGTATGATGTGGAGAGCGACAGATTCTTTTGGGACTCTTATTTATTCGTTTATTGATACTGTGAATGTTTTAGTGCCTTATTATTTCATTCGTGCTTTTGGTGGGTTACTCTACTTGACAGGCTTTTTGATATTTACTTATAATATTATAATGACTATCACGGCAGCAAAGCAAACAGATGCAGAATCTAAATTTGCCACACCTATGGCAGGCTAAAAGGAGAGGGTAATGTTCTATTGGTTAGAAAAAAATCCATTCTTTTTTACGGTAGTGGTTTTAATTTTGTTTTCAATAGCTGGGCTTGTAGAAATTCTTCCAGATTTTGCTAAGGCTTCTAGACCTATCGAGGGCTTAAAGCCTCATACTATGTTAGAGATTGCAGGAAGGCAAGTATATATTCAAGAAAGCTGTAATGCATGCCACTCACAGCTTATCCGCCCGTTTAAAATTGAAACAGATAGATATGGGCATGTAAGCTATAGTGGGGAATATGCCTATGATAGACCTTTTTTGTGGGGCTCAAAGCGTACAGGACCAGATTTGCATAGGGTAGGGGATTATCGTACAACAGATTGGCATGAAAATCATATGAGAGAACCAACAGCAGTTGTGCCGGGTTCTATAATGCCTGCTTATAAGCATTTATTTACTAAGACAATAAATCCAGATACAGCGTATGCAGAAGCCTATACAAATAAGACTATATTTAATGTACCTTATGACAGGGAAGAATTGAGCTATTCAACAAAATTAGGTTCTTTGGAAGAAGCAAGAGCATCTATAATGGAAGAGGCAAAATTAATTGCTGAAAATATGAAAGATCAAGATGTTAAAGATGCTATCAATCGTGGAGAAATTCCACAAATTGTAGCTTTGATTGCATATTTGAACAGCTTAAATAGCACCCGACGACCAATAGCAGTAGAATAAAATGGAAGTTGAAACTATTCGCCTTATTCAAGGCTATGCATATTGGTTTTGTACACTTATTTTGACTATCTTATTATGTGCATATATTTGGCATTTATATAGGAGTCAACAAAAAGGGTTTGATTATGAAAAATATTCTCGTTTGGCACTTGATGATAAGCTTGATGATGCCATTATTGAGAAGCGAGAACATACAAAAAGAGAGGAAGGAGAGCTAAATGGAATGGCTAAATCTTAGCGATAGCGTAAATCTGCTAACACTAATAGGTGCTGCAGCGATTTTGGCTGTAACCATCTTTATTGCAGGTGGTTATATAAGAAAAATGAAGCATAGCAAAGCCGATGGGCAGCTTACGCAAGATGAATGGGATGGTATTAGAGAATTTACTAATGATATTCCTGTTGGTTGGGGTGTGGCATATTTTGTTGTGATAGTTTGGGGGCTTGCGTATTTTTTCTTCATTTATCCTTTAGGAAAATATTCACAGTTGGGTGAATACAATGAAGAAGTAAGGGCATTTCAAGATAAATTAACGCAAAAAATGGCTCAAGCAAATGAAGCAGATTTGCAAAAAATGGGGGGTAATTTTTTCTTATTGCAATGTGCTCAATGCCATGGTGAAACAGGGCAGGGCATGAATGGAAAGGCTGCTGATTTGACTGTATGGGGGACAGAAGAGGCAATTATTTCTGTAGTTATGAATGGAAGCAAGGGTTTGAATTATCTCTTAGGGGAGATGGCTCCGCTTAAAGAAGTGGTTACTCCAGAGGATGCTAAAGCTGTAGCTGCTTATGTTATGCAAGAGCTTTCATCTATTGGTAAAACAAAATACCCTGAATTAGTTGAAAAAGGTAGAGAAGTGTTTGACACAGCAACTTGTTCTGTATGCCATGGTCCAGATGGCAAAGGAATGGAAGGTGCAGCACCAGATTTAACCACCTATGGAGATGAAGCCTTTTTGGCAGAGGTGTTTGCACGTGGCAAAAAGGGAAATATAGGACAAATGCCATCTTTTCGAGAGCCTATGCTTTCTGAATCGCAGAGAAAAGCTCTTATAGCTTATTTGAAGGTTATTAGAGAATAGAGGAGTTATTATGAATGGGTTATTTGGTTTGAATGGGTTATTGGGTTTTTTGCTCTCGGTAGTTTTATTGCTGATTGTAGTTGTTGTGCTGGGTTATTATGCTATTAAAATTCAACATGCAGAATCTCTTAATGCTTATAAGATTGAAAATAGTACAAATATCCCTATGAATAGTGCGGATATAAACCAATATTATAAAGTTGCACAGTAGGAGAAAGAGATGAAATATACAGGTTTAGAAAAAATTCTTTTTTGGGCTAATATTATCCTTGTGATTATTTCGATAATTGTTGCTTTTATTCCGGGAAAAGTTTTTCTTGGATAAAGTAAGATGGCTCTTGGTAAAGAGTAAGAAAAATATTGCTCTTTATCTTATGTGTGTGTTTTCTGTTTTTGTGTATGCGAAGGATTATGTAAGGGATAGTGATAATCTTTTGTATCCTTCAAGTATTTCCTTTATTAATGAGCTCTCATCTGAATTTTTTGAAAAAAGTGGAGTTTCTGTTTATGTGATTGCACAAGAACATTTGCAAGCAGAATCTATAGACATGCTTGAGCAGCATATACAAAAGGATCTTCAAAAGCCTTTTGTATATATATTGCTTGTGAAAAATGATAAAAAAATTGATATTAGTGGCACTCCTGAAATAATGGAGCGTATAAATGCAAAAGATATTTATTGGGATTATATTGTTCCTTTAATACCTTCTAAGGATTCTGATATAAATTCCTCATCTCTTTCAGCATTTTTAATAAATGGTTATATTGCTCTTATTGATGATTTAAGCCATTCATTGAATATTACCCTAGAGAATGAGTATGTACCTCAAAACAAAGGTATTCAAACTGCTAGTAGAGCTATTTTGTATGTGATGACTTTAAGTCTATTGGTAATTTTTATAGTTTATTTGTTGAGAACTAAACATGCGTAATATTAATCTATGGCCCCTAGGTATTGCATTATTTGTCATGATTGTCATTGGAATGATTGTTATAACAGTTACTATGGCATTAAAAAACCCTGTACAAACAGAGAATAGTTTTCTTGGAGATTATCAAGAGATAGATGATTCTATAAATGAGCTTCAAGAAGAGCAACAATATTTCTTAGCCCATTATGAAATAGTATGGCTCAAGCAAAATACACAAGAATATCAATTTCAAAACTCGAGAGGGCAGCAAAATGCTGCAATCTTTCAGGGGCGCTCTTTTTTGGAGGGCTTATGTTTTGAAATTCGTCCAAAAGATGGATCTCAATTTTTGGAAAATATTTCAATACAAGCCCTATTGACAAGACCACATACAAAAGAATTTGATGTACCATTATTATTTACAGGCAATAACAATGTTTTTTGTTCGGAATCTTTTCAGCTACCATCATTTGGGCGATGGATTATAAGAGGTATAATTACTTATGATCAAGGAACAAAAAAATCATATTTTAAATATAATTTTTTTGTTAAAGAGTGATTTAATAAAAATTAATAAGATACAAGATATAATGAAAGATTCTAAAAAGGAGAAAACTAGAGCAATGACATTTTCAGATTTACTGCTCAAACTACAGCTTTTTTGGAAAGAGCAAGGATGCTTAATTGTTCAGCCCTATGATATTCCTGCAGGGGCAGGTACATTTCATCCCGCTACATTGCTAAGGAGTTTAGATTCTAAGCCTTGGAGCGTAGCCTATGTTGCTCCTTCGCGTCGCCCAACAGATGGAAGGTATGCTCAAAATCCTAATAGGCTTGGTAGTTATTATCAATTTCAAGTTCTTATTAAGCCAAGCTTAGAGAATATTCAAGAAATTTATTTACAAAGTTTGGCATATTTGGGACTTGATATTAAATTGCATGATGTTCGTTTTGTTGAAGATAATTGGGAATCCCCAACATTAGGTGCATGGGGGCTTGGTTGGGAAGTGTGGCTTGATGGCATGGAAATTACACAATTTACTTATTTTCAACAAGTAGGTGGCATATCTTGTTTTCCTGTGCCTGTTGAAATCACCTATGGGACAGAGCGGTTATGTATGTATTTGCAAGGTGTAGAAAATATTTTTGATATTCAATGGGGCGATAATTATACTTATGCAGATGTGCATTTAGAAAGTGAATATCAATTTTCAAAGTATCACTTTGAAATTGCTTCTGTACAACAGTTATTTGATTTATTTGAAGTCTATAAGCATGAATCACAAAAAGCTGTGCAATCATCATTGCCTTTAGTGGCGTATGATTATGTTATGATGGCTAGCCATTGCTTTAATATACTTGATGCAAGAAAGGCTATCTCTGCTACAGAAAGGCAAAATTATATTTTAAAAATTCGTGATCTTGCCAAGGAAGCTGCATTGCTCTATAAATCGCAAGAGCCTATAAGAAATGAGAGATTGAAAAGTGCAAAAGGTTAAAGATATTATTCAATGGCTTGATGGCATATCTCCTTTTGAAACACAAGAGAGCTGGGATAACTGTGGTTTAAATGTGGGTAATGAAGAGCTCATTGTGGAACATATTTACATAGCTTTGGAGGCAACTTTAGAGATTATAGAACAAATGGAAGAAAATTCTTTGCTCATTACTCACCATCCGCTCATATTCCGCCCGCTTAAAAATATGATTGAAAATAAATATCCTGTAAATATTATCAAAAGGATTATGCAAAAAAATATAGCCCTTATTGCATTGCATACTAATTTTGATAAAAGCCATTTTTCATATTTATTAGCAAAAAGAATTTTGGGCTTTGAGCATGTACGCAAAGATGGTTATATTGCTTTTTTTGATATTGCACTTTCACATGATGATTTGGTAAAAAAGATTAAAACATGTTTCAACATAGAATATCTTTTTTGTAATTACCCACAAAAATACTATCATACAGGAGCTTTAATAAGCGGTGCTGGAACATCTATGGTTGCCCAATTGAATGTTGATTGTTTGTTAAGTGGGGATATGCGTTATCATGATGCGATGATCGCCACAAGCCTTAGGCGTACTATTTTTGATATAAGACATTATGAGAGCGAAAAGTTTTTTGGGCTTTTTATGCAGGAAATTTTACAAAAAGAGGGTATAAAAGCAAGTATTTTAGATTTTAAGAATCCATTCATACTATGTTAATAGGGAGAAATTATGAATAATTATTTAGAACAGTTAGTTGAAATTGCAAAAATAGATAAAGAGATTGATTCCTTTGAGCCTCGTATAGCTGAAGCTAAAGTAGAGATCACAGGACTTATAACCCAAAGAGATGAACTTATCAAAAAAGTAGATATTTTACATGACGAGGAAAAAGAACTTTCATTAAAAATTGCTAAGAATGATACCCATCTTGCTGATTTGAATAAAAAATCAGAAGATATTGCAAAGAAGTGGAAGGCAGTCAAAACAGAGAAAGAAAATAAAGCATTGGCGTTAGAGGAAGAGATATTAAAAGAGCAAATTACTTTTGCTAATGAAGAAATTGAACGATTGAGCAAAAATAAGCAACTTAAAAAAAGTGAAATAGATCTTTTGCAAGAACAAATTGCATCTCTTGATGAGCAAGAGAAAGTTTTAGAAGAGAATGTAAAAGGAGTGCTTGAAGATATTAAAGAGCAGCGGCAAGAAATTTCCACTAAGAAAGAACTTCTTACAAGCCAAATGGATCAGAAAATTATAGTGTTTTATGAAAAAATTAGAAAATGGGCAAAAAATACAAGTGTTGTTGCTGTTTATAAGCAAGCATGTGGAGGGTGTTTTATTCGTCTTAATGATAAAACTTATACCGATATTTTAAAAAATGAGGATATTATTACCTGCCCTCATTGTGGTCGTATTCTCTATATTAAAAAACAAGAACACAATCAAGCTCAGACGGTTCAAAAAGTCGTATAATAAATGATTTTTTGGAGGGTATATATTGCATTTATGTGGGGGGTAGAAATTATTATACTTTTTCTCCTCCCTTTTTTAATGCTGAAAAAAAAATATAGGCAATCACTTGCTGCACGATTTGCTCTTTTAAAAAATCATATACCTCATCATATTCATTCCTTTGATTTTTGGTTTCATGCTTGTTCTTTGGGGGAGGTAAATTCTTTGAAACCTTTGCTTGAAGAAATAAATATCCACAATCAAGCATATTCTATACTTTTAAGCACAACAACACAAACAGGTTTCAAGCAAGCTCAAAAACTAAAAACAGAAATTTTTAATAATAAAATTTTTTGTCATGTATGCTATCTCCCTTTTGAGCCATTATTATATTTTTGGGTAAGAAAAACAAAAAAACTCTTTGTAATGGAAGCAGAATTATGGTATGGATTGTTCTATTATGTCAAGCAAAAAGGGGGGGAGACTATTTTGCTTAATGCACGAATTTCTACCCATTCTTATCCTAAGTATCTTTATTTGAGAAATTTTTATAAAATTTTGTTTAAATATGTTGATAAAGTCTTTGCCCAATCAGAAGAGGATAAAAGTCGCTTAGAGCATTTAGGGGCAAAGCAAATTATTGTGAGCGGAAATATTAAAGCTCTTAATGTACCAAAAATAACCTATAAATTTTCTCCTCCATCTACCCCCCTTGTTGTTTTAGCTAGTACTCATAGGGGTGAAGAGCAGCTCCTTTTTGAATCGCTTTGTTCATATTATAGCAAGCTCCCCTTTAGCTTGCTAGTTATCCCTAGGCATCCTGAACGATTTGAGGAAGTATGGAAGCTTATAAATATGTATTTTGGAGCTACTCACAACCTTAAAAAGCGTTCATTAGATGAAGGTTTTCTAAGCGGTGATGTAATACTTGGTGATTCTATGGGTGAGCTTGTAGAGTTTTATGCAATAGCGTCTGTGGTGGTTTTATGCGGTTCGTTTATGCCAATAGGTGGGCATAATCCGCTAGAAGTCGCTTTTTTTAATAAACCTCTTTTAAGTGGTAAGGAAATTTTTAATCAAAATGCTCTTTTTTCTTTGGTTGATGGTTATGAAATCATAGAATCAGAAGCTTTAGCACAGAAGCTTGAACAATTATCCATCTTAAAGCCCACATCGATAAAAAGACAGATAGAAAAAAAAGACTTTTTTAAACTTATTTTTTAAGGTATAATATGGAAAAAGCTTATAAGCTCTTAGCTAAAGCAAATAATATTTCACATAATGAAGCAAAAATGCTTATTGATAGAGGGCTTGTGAGTGTGAATGGGATGCGTATTAAAATTGCACGAATGCTTTTAAGAGAAAATACTAAATTTCATATCTTACAACAGGGCATTCCTCAAGTTATCCTACACACTGATGATTTTATCGCGATAAACAAACCATCGTTTGTAAATGCACAAGAAGTTTTATCATTTTTTGAAGGCTATAAGCTCATTAACAGGCTCGATAGAGAAACAAGCGGTATTATGCTTTTGGGTACTCAAGCATTTTTAAAGCAAGCTATTGATGAATTTAAGCATAATAGAGTTTATAAAGAATACCGAGCAATAGTGTGTGGGTTATTTAAAGATGATAGGGTGATTGATACACGCATATCTACGCAAAAAGGACAAAGAGCTTTTTCACGAATTGATAAAAATGGGCAAGAGGCTTATACATTTGCTTCCCCAATACAATATCTTGCAAAAAAAACATTATTAAAAATAATTATCAAAACAGGGAGAACACATCAAATAAGGGTGCATCTCGCATCAATAGGTTTTCCTCTTTTGGGTGATACATTATATGGGGGCAAAGATGCAAAACGATTGTTTTTGCATGCTTATAAAATGAATTTTTTAGGGCATGAAATTATTGCTGATTTACCACAAGAATTTATGCTTGAATAGTTAGCGAAGCAATGTTTAATAGCGTTTTGAGTATAATATAAAACATAAGGGGTTAATATGAGATTATATATATTATTAGGTTTTGCTTTTTTATTATTAGGTTGTGTAGGCAATAATGATAAAGGATTAAGCTTATATGAGAAAGGCATAAAAGCAGAGAGCTATAAGGAATATCCCATAGCCTTAAAATATTTTGAAAGTGCATGCAAGGAAGGCTTTTCAGGTGCTTGCCAAAAAGCTGCCCGCATGCACCAAAAAGGGATTGGCACTAAGGTTGATCATCAAATAGCATTAGAGCTATTAGATGATGGTTGCAATAAGTGGAATAATCCACGAGTATGCTCTAGCCTTGCTACCTATGTTGTCCCCCAAGAAGCAGAAGCTAAAAGCCAGCAACGCTATGAAACATATATGAATAAGGCTTGTCATCTAGGGTTACCTTTTATATGCAGAGAATTAGCTCTTGAAGCTCTCAATCATAATAAGGCAGATGTATTTAAATACATGCAGTTTGCTTGCGAAGCACAACATGGGAAATCATTATGCACTAATGAGGATATTTATTATTTTTCAGCCTTATTTTTTGAGCATAATAATTATACTCAAGAAGCTATGGAATCCTTCAAGAAAGCATGCCAGCTGAAGCATAAGGATTCATGCCTGGAAATGGGAAAAATAGCACAGAGAACACAGAGATATGAAGAAAGCATAAAGGCTTTTGAGCAGGCTTGTGCTTTAGGGGCGATGCAAGGTTGCTCTTCTTTAGCGATTAGTTATGATCAAGGAAGCATGGGGCTTTTGAGTCATCAAAAAGCAGCTACATATAGAGAAATACTCTGTGTGCAAGGCGGGGTTTATGATGAATGCATTCTTGTTGCCCAGTACTACCAACAACAAGATGAGAAAAAATCAAAAGAATATTACAAAAAAGCCTTGCAACTTTGCGAAAAGTCTCATGGTGATTGTAGTAGCATTCAAGAGCATATAAAATAATTGAGCACATTATTGCTCTTTTCTTATGAGCATAATTTAATTTTTTTTAAAGGAAATTTAGGCTAAATCTTTTAATCACAAAAATATACAAAGGAGCATATATGCTTAATGAAGAGATTATTTCTTTGCTCAAAAAGGTTATTTATCCACAATTTCAAAAAGATATTGTAACTTTTGGGTTTGTGAAAGAAGCAAAATTAGAAGATGGTATTGTTTCGGTTATACTTCGTATCCCATCAAGTTCGCCTGAAGTTGCTCAATCTTTAGAACAAGAAATAAAAAATGCACTTTCTGTGCTTAATGCTAAAGAATACCACTTAAGCATTGAACAGCCACAGATACAAAATCAAGAGCCACCAAAACCACAGACAAAAAACCTTGCCCCACAAATTAAAAGTTTTGTAATGATTAGTAGCGGAAAAGGTGGTGTGGGCAAATCTACTACAAGTGTTAATCTCTCGATCGCCCTAGCACAACAAGGCAAAAGAGTAGGGTTGCTTGATGCTGATATTTATGGTCCAAATATACCGCGCATGCTTGGTATAAGCAAGCAGCGTCCAGAAATAGACCAAGCACAAAAGCGTCTTATCCCTCTTGTGGTGTATGGCATTGAAATAATGAGCATGGGCATATTATATGAAGAAAATCAAAGTTTAATATGGAGAGGTCCTATGATCATGCGTGCGATTGATCAAATGCTTAAAGATGTAGCATGGAGCAATTTAGATGTATTGGTTATAGATATGCCCCCTGGCACAGGAGATGCACAGCTTACTTTAGCACAGAGTGTGCCAGTAAGTGCAGGTATCACTGTTACCACACCCCAAAAAGTTTCTCTTGATGATTCTATCCGTAGTCTGGATATGTTTAAGAAGCTTAAAATCCCTGTAGCTGGAATAATAGAAAATATGAGTGGCTTTATTTGTCCAGATACAAAAAAAGAATATGATATTTTTGGTAAAGGCACGACAAAGCCTATTGCAGAAGAGTTTGAAACACAACTCCTTGCACAAATTCCTATTGAGCCAAGCATTCGAGAAGGAGGAGACGAAGGAAAACCCATCGTATTTTTTAAGCCAGAGAGCCAAAGTGCTAAAGAATACATTAAAGCAGCAGATAAATTATGGAATTTTATCCAAGAAGTACAGCAAGAAAGACGAGCAGACAATAGCAGTATTCAGCCTGTGCCAAGCACCCAATCAGCCTGTAATTAAATAATGTTGTAAGGTTCATTTTGGAGCGTTAGCAAAGTAGGTTCAATTAGAGGGCACAAGCTCTCTAACCTACAGAACAGGCTTTGAAGGCACAAAAGGCTTAAGAGGAGACACACAAGACATAGAAGTTGTAAGCAAAGATGCTACTTTAAAACTCTATGGTAGAGATGGAGTTGATAAATTTGATATAGTTGCAAGCAAA
>JARHYY010000013.1 GCA_029258405.1 Helicobacteraceae bacterium
GGTATGCTGTGATTGAGCTTAGTGTAGAATCTATATTTTCAATATAATAATCAAGCTTGAAAGAAGCACTATGTGCTTGGGTTTTATCAAATGGATTTTTATTATAAATAGCAGTTGGTGAGCCTATGGAAGTATCATTTGGGTGATAGCCATTTTGAGTAAATCCCATATTATCTACAGTGGAATCACTAGGCAATGTAAAATCATTTTCATATTGTGTTTTGCTAAGATAGAAATTTTTATGTGAATTACTATAATAGTAATTATAGTTTAGCGTTGCTAAAAGATTATCACTCACCGCCCAATACATGCCAAGCCCTGTAATGATAGTATCAGCAGTGTTAAGCATGTTATTACTTGTTGGCGATTGAATAAAGCCATTATCATGTATATATCTTAAATTACCCTTAAGCCATAGCTTATCTTTGAGAACTTCTCCACCACCATAGGCATTAACATTTTCATA
This sequence comes from Helicobacteraceae bacterium, assembly GCA_029258405.1. Classification (GTDB taxonomy): domain Bacteria; phylum Campylobacterota; class Campylobacteria; order Campylobacterales; family Helicobacteraceae; genus NHYN01. The sequence continues at coordinate 467 of JARHYY010000013.1, forward strand.
GAGCCTTGAGCCTGTTATAGAGATATTTGCATATGGCTTTTGCATAGGGTTTTTAGTTTTTATATGGATTAATCCACTTTGAGAGTTTTCTCCATACAAAGTGCCTTGAGGACCCCTTAGTAATTCCACTTGATCCACATCGCCCATTGCTTGGAGTAAGAAATTTGGACTTTGTGGTACACCATCAACATAGAGATTAAGTGTTGTAGAATAATAATCTGGGCTACTAAGCCCCCGTAAAGTAGCACTAGGAAAGGCATTTGAGCCATCATTACCATTTAAAGTAAGCCCTGCAAAAACTTTTGATAAATCTTGTGTTTGATTAATCTCTTGTCTTTGCAATGTTTTAGAATCTGCTACACTCACACTTGCATTAACATTCATAATATCTTGTTCATATTTATTTGCGGTAGTTTTTATTGCATCAAGTTTAATAGATTGTGTGTTTTCGCTTTGCTTAGTTGTTTGATTCCTTTTTGTTTCATTTGCATAAAGTATATGAAAATGCAGCATAACACATAGTGAAAGAGTGATTTTAGATTTCATTTTTGTCCTTTAATTATAATAATCACTCGTAATAATATAGATTTCAGCTTTTATTTTCTACCTTAAAATGATACAATAGCTCAAAATGATACAAAATATTGATTTTTTATACAATTTTATTCTATGGTTAGCTTTATTGTGATATTCATTATTAAAATAATAAATGCAAAAAACCATACATATATTATTACGGAATACAAAGGAGATATAATGAGCTTGAATGAATATTATCAATCTGTTTTTGATAAACTTGGGGCAAAAAGCCATATATTAAATACAAATGAATGGCAACATAGCACATATACACATGATAACTTCATAGTCCAAATGAAAAGCATTGGGCTTTTTGATGGTGTAAGGCTTTATTTTGGTTCATATAGAGGGGATTTTAAAAACTTCTTGCGTAAAGCTTCAAGCACAGAAATACTGCATTTTGGATATTGCACTAGCGGTGGCTTTAATGGGTTGGTTGAAGGAAATACACCATTTTGTATGGGATTATCAGATATGTGGGCTTGCTCTATGTCAAATACAATACAATGTAGCGATATGATATGTTCGTGTGAGTGCATAGGTTTTGATATTGATATATGCAGGGCAAAAGCAGAGTTAGGGAAATTTCTTAAACATTGTGATATAGCCTATATCCATGATTGTATGGTTGATAACCCTTTAATATATGCTGCAAAAAAGCATATTATTAATCTTTTTTCAAAATTGCATTGCCATAATAGCGATATATTAAGACTTACTGCTTTAGAAATACTTATGACTCTTCATACCATTGTAAAAGAAATGCCTAGAAATTGGCAACAAGAAGATTATTGCAAAGAAATTTATGCCACAATCCAAAAGCATTGCGATAAAGATTTAAGTCTAGATTATTTTGCGAGAATCTATGATATTAGCATTGCAAAATTAACAAGAGATTTTGCAAAAACATATAATACAAGCATATACCAAAGCATAAAACAATGCCGTATGCAAAAGGCTTTTTACCTTTTAAAAAAGGGAGATAAAAATATTACACAAATAGCAAGTGAAGTAGGCTATATCAATGTATCAGCATTTTGCAAGAATTTCAAACAGCATTTTGGCAAAAGCCCAACAAAGATAATATGACTATGATAACTCAAAGATATAACACAAATATTTTACAGCAAGATAAAATATACAAAATCTATAATAGATTTTATTTTCACATTTTTAAATAATACACTATAAAATCTAACTTTGAGGCTTTGGCATCAACCAAAACTTCAAAGCAAAAAAACACCCTAAAACTTCTTCTTATTCACATCATCTAATATATCTTTAGCCACTCTATCTACTCTCTTGCTTATCTCTGCACTTGAATTTGCTATTTGTACATTTTCTTGCGTTACAGATTCTAAATGAGAAATAGCTTCATTGATTTGAGCTACACCTATTGTTTGCTCTCTTATAGATTCACCCATATCATTAATGCTTTGAAGAAGTGAGTTTGTATTAGCCTCTATCTCTCCTAGGCTCTTTTGTGTGCGTTCTGCCAACTTTCTTACTTCATCTGCAACCACCGCAAAGCCACGCCCGTGCTCTCCAGCCCTTGCTGCTTCTATTGCTGCATTAAGAGCTAAGAGATTTGTTTGATCAGCTATATCTCTAATAATGCCTATGACATTTTTAATATCTTCACTTTGTTGTATGACTTCACTTGTTTTACTGCTCACATTTTGCATAGATGAAGTAATCTCTTCTACAGCTTGAGCTGTTTGCTCTAAGCTACTTGCTTGAGAGCTTGTAAGATGAGTTAAATTATTGACTGATTCTGCTAGTGTTTTTGCTTCATCACTAAGATTTTGTGCAAAGTTAGAACTCGCATGAAGCATTTTTCTTATTTCTTCACCTAAGGTATTTGTAACAACTTCTACCCTACCACTCGCATTATTGACTTCTGTAGTGAAGTCAAGTTTGGTATAGCTATCAAATACTCTTGCTATTTCATGCGTATCACTCCCAATTTTCTTTTGTAAATCATCTAGCATGTGATTAAGCACATTTCTTAGTTCATTTAACTGTGGATTATGTGGTGTTTCTGTAATCCTTGCAGTAAAATCACCTGCTTCTATTGTTTTTGCCGTTTGCACTGATTGCTCTACTGCTTTAAAATCTTGTTCTAATCCTATTCTTGTTTTTTCTATGTTTTCGTTGATTTTGCTGCCCATTTCTCCTAGCTCATCTTGAGCAATAATTCTTAAAGGTTGAGGGGCATCTTTTCTTTGATGGTTAAGATATTTGAAAAATTCAAAGAGAGTGTGGGATATGTTATGGATGCGAAATGCTATCCCCATTCGTACATAAATCAATATAAACAATGCTGTTATAAATATACAGGCTATGATACCTATAATATTTACATTTCTCATAAAATCCACAGATTCATATATAGATGATTTAGGTGCAATTGTGATTGTTCCCCACCATTGCCCAGTGCTGCCTCTGCCCACTTCAAATGAGGCAACTCCCATAACACTATTTTCTCCTCTTGTATTTTTCACATCATATACACCAGATTCTTTGGATTTAAGTGCATTGATTACAGCTTGCACACTTGGATTATCCTTGCTCACATCAGCAAGATTTTTCGCAATCAAGTCTTTATTTGGATGCAGCACAAACAACCCATCACTTGTTATAAGCACACGATAATCGTTCTTGAATATACTCCTTCTTTCATGAAAAAGAGATTCTTGAAAAGATTCAAGATGAAGTGTAACGCCCACAACACCATAAATATTCCCCTGTTCATTTGCAAGTGGATAATTAAGCGTAACGCGTATTTTTTGCATCCCTGCAGTTTGCACTATATGCGGGTTACCAACACTTGGCTTACCGCTAGCAAGTGCTTTTTGCAAGCCATCATCTTCTAAAAATGATATATCAGCAGGTAAAATTTTTACCCCACCAACTTCTTTGGGATTATCATCACGCCCAAGCATCATTACTTTACCATTGTTTAACTTATGTTCGCTTTTTACATTAGTTATTAATGCAGAACTCTCAAGATAAATATAACCATAATCCACCCAATTATTAGAATCTAAAAGAGCCATCATAATATTTTTACTCGTATCTTCGCTCAAATTGCCATTGTGAATATATTGTGTAAGATTTCTTTGCGAATAGCTTAGAGCCACAAAGCTTTCATTGATATAACCCTCTATGGCATTACCTGTTCTTTTTGCCACATTCAGCACAAGCTTTTGAGCATCTTTACTTTGAATATTTTGTGATATACTTATCAAAGCTATACCCAAAATACCCATACATAATATCAGAGTCAAACTCACAAAAACAACTATTTTGCTTCCTATGCTTAATCTTTTAAACATAACCTTTTTCGCTCCTTTCATGATTGTATTCTTAAAGATGAATTTTGCAACAAAAAAGATAAAAAAATAACAAATAAATACTACTTATTTATAAATTAAAATATATTATTTTTTTTGTTAAAAATTATTATATAATCTATATTCTATACTTTAAAACTTCATTACAAAAGGAGTCTAAGATAAAAACAATCCCTTTTTATCACAAAGAGACATTACAAGTATCAATGGCTCCAATACAATCCCTACAATCAATCAAAGAACAAAAGTATACAGCTTTATCTTAAACTATATGTAAAGTCTTAATAGCATAACTATTAGGAAGGAGTAAGCAGCTAGAAATAGCAAAACCCCATTAAATGAGATATTATGTGGGCTTGTTCTATGTCAAATACAATGTGACGATATGATATGTGCATTTGAGTGCATAGGCTTTGATATTGATATACGCAGGGCAAAAGCAGGGTTAGGAAAATTTCTTAAACATTGTGATAGCCTATATCAATGTATCAGCATTTTGCAAGAATTTCAAACAGCATTTTGGCAAAAGCCCAACAAAAATGTAAATATAGTATTATAATAATTCTCATTTAAAACTATATTATTAAATTTGCTTTTAAGATGAATAAATGCAAACAAGAAAATATTTTGATACTTATTTGAAGTCTATATTTTAGAGTTTTTGGAAAATATATTTAGAAAGGAGTAAGGCTATGGATACAACATATTGGATATTTCCAAGTAATCCTAGCAAGTTTGATGCTATGGTTGAATTTAAGAAAAATAATGTGACAGACTGGGAGAAGAATTGTAATGCAAAAGATGATGATAGTGTGTTTTTGTATATTACTGAACCAACTCAAGCACTTGCTATACAAACAAGGGTGCAAAAAGTCAATAGCAATAGCATTTGGCTTGAATTAATAAAGTTTATTGAACCACAAATATCATTAAAAGATTTACAACAATACGCAGATATTAATGCTAACATACAGGAACCACAAAAAATAAAGGAGCAAAAGTATATAGATTTTATCTTAAACTATCCACAGAGCCTTAAAGGCACACAACAAAAAGAAGGAGCAACCATGCTAGAAAATAACAAAATCCCATTAAATCAAATCTTATATGGACCGCCAGGGACGGGGAAAACATATGCAACAATTATAAAAGCTTTAGAGATTCTAAAATCTTATGGTGAGATCAATGAAATTCCAGAGAATAGAGAAGGGCAAAAAGAACAATTTAATGCATTTAAAGCTAAGGGGCAAATAGGTTTTGTAACCTTTCATCAAAGCTATGGCTATGAGGAGTTTGTCGAGGGTATTAAGC
>JARHYY010000119.1 GCA_029258405.1 Helicobacteraceae bacterium
CCTATAAAATAATTTGTATATTGAGCATATAAACTGCTTACATAGAAAATCAAGGATAATTGGTTATGCTCATAGATTCATCTCAAAGGTTAATATCTTTGGGGTTTTTATATACAGTATTTTAAAAATATACACGAATCCCCGCATGAATGCTATCTTTGCGTTTCATGGCATCATAATTGTTAAATTTATTATATTCATAATGCGTATAAAAAGCATAATTCTGCGTAAAGCTATAGTGTAAGGAAGTTTTGAGAGTATTTTGTATTATAGAATGAGTATAAAATATATGAGAATATTCCACCAAAGCTTTATATGGAGTCTGCCCACCTACAACAATGCCAATATTATTTATAAAGGCAGCCATGGGCTTTTTATTGTTTAATGCCATACCTCCAGAGAGATAATAAACATAGCCTATTTTACCTATATTAAATGTTAAACCTGCCTGTAGCTTTGCTAAAGGATTTATATTCTGGAATATTCTTTCTGCCCCCAAATAAAGACGATAAGAAAAAGGTTGAAAAAGAGTGCTTATAGGCACCATAGATGCCAAAGAAAGTAAGGTAAAATGCTCTGCTTTTATAGAATCTTCATCATAAGAGAGCAACAATTTAAGAAATTCAATTTGAGTACCTTCAAGATAACCCTTATCGCTATCGCTTAAATCATGGTAGCTTATTCGCCCTTCAATAGTACCTTTTAGCTTTTGCTTATATTGCTTCATGAAACCTGCATACATTCTTGTTGCACGATGTCCATAAAGTAGAGATGCTTTTTTGCTTGGGGATAAAGGGGTGCTTTTCCCAAGTTTTGAGCGTCTAAGAGCTATTTCATATGCCATATCAATATAATCTTCTTTGTTGCTATCACCACTCATATAATTATATTCATTCAACTCAAGTAAAGCTTCGAGAAATAATTTTTCTTTTTCTTGGTTATCAAAATTAATATGCTCCAATGTTTTTTTTTGCTTCAATACGGATTGCATATTTTTGAGCTCTGAATAAGAAAACATTTTTTCATATTCTTTGAGTATCCGTCTTTTACTTGGGCGATACTGTTCTTGAACAATGAGCTTGTGTTTTTGCAAAGCAAATATTGTTTCTGATGGAATTACATAATAAAAAAATTCTTTATGTAAATCTAGCTGCGGGCGTGCTGCTTCAAGTATCCACAAGATATTATAAGAACAATTTTCATCAAAAAAATAATAATCACTATGAACATTTCTCAATTCCCATATATGATTAAAAGCATTAATAGTTTCTTCTTTGGTGAAATTTAATTTAAATTCCCATATATCCCTACTTTCACTATCTCTATATTCTTTGAGCATTTCATAATAGGGATGTATCGAATAATAGCCATCATAAAGCCCAAATATACCCCTTATAGCAAACATAAATCCATTTTCTGTATTTTCATCAGCAGCAGCAGCAAAATTAACACCAAAAGAGAGCAAAGAGCTCTCAAAAGAGCTATGAAACAGCAAGAAAGTATGCCCAAACATAGATGCGGGAGAATTAATATGTGCTGCTGGGAATACAATGCTTATTGCTTGAGGATCAATATATTCAAGCATATTTTGATATTCAAAGCATTCAATTTGAGGAAGATGAGTAAAGTTTAATTGTGTATTTAAAAATACAAATCGTGCCTTAAAGCGACATATTGCATGTGTATCATAGGGGTGGGTGGATATTTCATCAAGAGCAATGCTTGCAGGTTTTTGCATTTTTGGCAATGGCTTGTAAAATTCATTAATGGTAGCAATAAGCTCCTCTTTTGGATCATACTTTCCATTTTTTGCATAAAAAAAATCAGGTGCATCAATTTGGCTTTGCATTCCTTTAAAATGCAAAAGCTTAAGCCATTGGGGGTGTTTATCGAGATTGAGCTGTAAGGCTTTTGCTATCATTTGCTCTTTGTCTTCAGCATTTAATAAACATAAATTCATGCCTATTAAAGCCAAATACAAAAATATTTTTCTCAAAACTCCCCCTAAATGGTATTAAAGGGTATGTATATTATCTAATGTTGTTGCCATATCGGCTGATGAATTATTATAAATAGCTATATAGTTTTCTTGTAAATTCGTCTTAAAGGTTTCCTTATCTTGAACTTCAAGTAATTCTACTAAAGTGTCAAGGTTTTCTCCGCGACCAATAGAAATCTCTTTATGTAATGCGTCCATATTGGAAGCAACAAACTCTTGCACGCGTTCATTCATCACAAAAACCGCTTTACGGCAATTCAATGTTCCAGAAGTAATACCAAAAGTTTGGTTACCAGAAGTAGCATTAGTTGTCGCTTGTAAAGCATATAAAATTGCTGTGTTGGGCTGTGTAATGACCAATGTTCCTAAACCGCAACCTGTTTGACTATTAGCATTTGCCATAGCACTTACACTTAATGTGGCTGTAAATGCTAATGCACATAAGAATTTTTTCATTGTTTATTCCTTATTTTATAATTAAAGTTTTGTTGTGGGTTTATCATTAAACAAAAGTAACTACTTCGTTCAATGATTTACGGAGTTGTTTGCTTTGAGGGTTAATCCTATAACCAAAGGCAATAAGATAGGTAATATTAAAATTACCATCTTTATAAAAATCAATTTCATCTAAAAGAATTTGAGAAACTTTATGATACTCATATCCTTCAATGGCACATGAATCGATATGTAAATATGCTGCTGCTGTCATCATATTACCGCTTGCTAAATAAACCTGCATTTTTGCCCAGTCATCTATCTTCTCTGCACTTTTATTTAATGTAAAATTGGCAAAAACCTCTTTAACATTTTTAAGCATCTCTGCATTTCCTCCAGTCTTACGCCTAAAGGATTCCTCAATATACGAGCTAGAATTATTGAAAGTATGAGCTTTTCGAGAAAGCAAAATAACCAAATGGGAACATGTCGTGATTTGAACTTGATTCCAACAAGCTGGTCGCAATTTTTCCTTCAAAGATTGATTGCTAATAACCAAAAAATGCCAAGGCTCAAGCCCAAAAGATGATGGAGATTTACGCCCAGTTTCTAGGATAAAATGCATATCTTCATCGCTTATTTTTTTAGCAATGTCAAATTTCTTGCAAGCATGGCGAAAATTCATTGCTTCCATAAACTTATTCATATACGCTCCCTCAATTAGCATTTTAAAAAACAACTTTGCAATTGTACCACAATTTAGTTAATGCCCTTTTGGAAAGACTCTTTTTTTTCTTCAAGGTATATATAATAATCAAGTTTTTCAGAAGCTTTTTGTTGCAATGCTTGATATTCCTCAGAGAGCTTTTTCCAATCTTTTTGAGAATTATCTGAAGAAAGTTCTATTTCAAGTTTTTTAATTTGAAGTTGAATATTCTCAATTTCTTGAGGAAGATTTTGTAGCTCTCTTTCTTCATTGTAGCTTAGTTTATGAGCTTTTTTGGGTATAATCGATTTATATGCCTTATGTTCAATGTCCTTTTTCAACACTTCTTGCATTTCTTCATAAGCAAATAATTCCTTTTGCTCATCAAGAAATGCACTAAACTGCTTACAGCTTGGAGTAACCTCGCCATATCCATTAAAAACAAGTAAATTATCAGCAACCTTATCAGTAAAATAGCGATCATGGCTCACAAACAGTAATGCCCCCTGAAAACTAAGAAGATATTCTTCCAGCACACCCATAGTAGCAATATCTAAATCATTTGTTGGCTCATCTAAAATAAGACATTCATATTCTTGTGTAAAGAGCAACGCTAAGGCTAGGCGGCTTTTTTCTCCACCACTTAAAACTCCTATTTTCTTATCTAAATGCTCTTTAGGAAAGAGAAAATTTTTTAAATAGCCATAAACATGTATATTTTTTCCCTTTACATTAACCCTATCCCCACCAAATGGGCAAAATGTTTCGATGATATTTTTAGAATCATCAAGCCTGCTTCTATGCTGGTCAAAATATCCTATCTTAATATCTCCCTTTTTTATAATGCCTTGCGTTGGAATTATTTCACCTATGAGCATTTTTAAAAAACTGCTCTTGCCGCTTCCATTTCGACCTACAATAGCAATTCTATCTTTTTGTACAATTCGCAAATTAAGACCTTGAATAAGCTCTTTATGACCCATCTTAAGCGTAACATTATCGAGTTCAAAAAGCATTTTTTGACGGTTGATGCTTATAGGGCGATGAAAATGTTTTTGCTCCCTTTGAAGCTGTAACTTCATAGTAGATAGTATTGAAGGATTTTTTTTAGCACTTGCCCTAAGTTCAAGCAATCTTTGTTTTCTCCCTTCGTTGCGTTTTCGCCTTGCTTGCACTCCTTTACTGAGCCACTCCTCTTCATTTTTAAGTAATTTGAGTAATTGTTCATGCTCCTTATGAAGAGCTTTTAATAATTCCTCTTTTGCTTTAAGGTAATCTCTATACCCGCCATTAAAACAATGTAGCTCTTTGTTGCTAATTTCTGCAATTTTAGTAGCAATGGTATCTATAAAATAGCGATCATGTGATATAAAAACAAGAGTGTATTTTTCTTTCAATATCCACTCCTCTAAAAATTCTACCATTTCTCCATCAAGATGGTTAGTTGGTTCATCAAGCAAAAGCACATCAGGCTTAAACAGCAAAAGCCCTGCTAGTGCCACTCGCTTTTGCTCACCACCACTTAAGAGATTTGATGGAGTATGCTCATATTCCTTCAGTTTAAAGGCTTGAAGAATCCGCTCTATTTTATTCTCTATATCCCACGCATTATGATGTTCAAGAAGCTGCACAAGCTCATTATATCTTTTAAGTAAATCTTTGTTTTCAAAAGTTTCTGCTTTTGCTTGGAGCTGTTCAATCTCTCTTTTAGCATCATCAAGTATCTTGAGCTGTTTTCTGATGGAATCTTTAACTGACACCCCCTCTTGAAATACAGGCTTTTGGGGAAGATAGGCTACATTAATATTATGCTGTATGCTATATTTACCTGAATCAAAAGCAACTTTTTGTGCAATAATATTCAAAAGAGTGCTTTTACCACAACCATTATTGCCAATAATAGCTATTCGCTCATATTCATTAATATGCAAAGAGAGCTGCGTAAATAATGCTTGGTGCTCATATTGTTTGCTCATATTATGAAGTGATATTAAACTCATTAATAAAAATCTCTCTTAAAATATAAAGTTTTCACACAGATTACTCAATTAATGTACTCTGTTTTAATGCTCATGCTATAATTATATCAAAACACAATAGAGATTACCATGAAACAAAAACATGTCTTTACTCTTACATTACCAGTACTTATGGGATATGTGCCTCTTGGTGCTGCATTTGGAATATTAGCAGCATCTGCTGGATTTAATTTTATAGAAATGCTTTTAAGCTCCCTTATTGTTTATGCTGGAGCGGGGCAGTTTCTTTTGGTTGCTTTAGTAAGTGCTGGAGCTAGCTTTATGGAAGTAGTTATTGCTTCGTTTTTTCTCAATTTTCGACACTTTTTTTACACGCTCTCGCTTCTTGAAGAGTTTAAAAAAATAAACTTTTTAAAACATTATATTATGTTCGCACTTACTGATGAGAGCTTTGCTCTTATAAGTTCGCATAAAAAATATATTACACAGTTCTCTTTAGCCCAAAGATCAAAAATATTATTCTTCATTTGTTTATGCAATCATATTTATTGGATCATTGGTTCTATTCTTGGTTTTCTATTCCAAAAAAATGTAAATATTAATTATGATGGGATTGAATTTAGCTTGACTGCTCTTTTTATTGTTTTAGGCTACGAGCTCTATAAGCAAAATCCCAATCACAAAATTTTACTTACAGCATCTACTATTGCCCTTATTGCTCTTTTGTTTATAGATAAGAATTATATGTTTGTGTTTTGTTTAAGCGTAGCTATTGCTTTGCTTTTTATAGGCAGAAAATATGTTTAGCGATTCTATCTTTATAATGATTATTGCTGCTTTTATAGGCACTTATCTTACAAGAATTTTACCCTATTGGCTATTTAAAAACAAACAAGAAAGCAAAAATCTAGCTTTTTTACAACTCAATATGCCTTTAGTAATTATTATCGTTTTATTTTTCTACACTTTTTATGACATAAATTTTACCCAAGCTCCTTATGGTTTAGATGTAATTTGTGCTTGTATATTTGTATTCGTATTGCATTATATTTTTAAAAACAGTCTCTTGAGCATAATAGCAGGGACAGTATTTTATATGATTCTTTTAAATATTATAGATTCAGATATATTTTCACTATTAATATGAATCCAAGCACTAAAGCTTGGGCTTCTGTTTTAGCAATAGCATCTAATTATACCCCACTAGAGCTATTTTTACAAAGCCTAACTTCGCATAATCCTTAGTGTATCTCATATTTATACTTACATATAGCTCTATTATGTCTTGTTAAAGGGTGAGAATTAGTGATAGGTAACCCTTTGAAGTTATCTCTAGCTTTTCCCCTTATCTCAAACCATGCAAGCTTTCAGAGCACACGGCTTGCCATAATTTTAAATAATCATTTCATTTATCCAAATAAACAAAGAACCTTTTATATAGGTTTGTTACCCGCTTTTATTCTTAATAGGTTGAGTTTTTTTATTACTTTACTATCAAGGTTTATTTCATTAAGATATTTATAATTATAACATTATTTTTAGTTGCATGGATTAACTTATGTATAGATTTCTCTACCCATATCAAGTTATTATACTCATCATTACCCCCTAAATGTAAGGGTATTTGTGAAAGCATTCCATGTTGCCTACTTCTAACTTATTACCGCTTATTTCACATTT
>JARHYY010000125.1 GCA_029258405.1 Helicobacteraceae bacterium
AAGCTTGCTACTTAAAGAACTCAACATAAATGCCCCCTAAAATTTCAAATTATGATTTTTTATTATTGCATAAAATATTATAAATTATTATAAAAAGTTCTAAATTATGTATATATATATTTACAAACTTAAACAAATTTTTTATTTGTTTAAGTTTAGTGAAGGCTTGGGGGTCTGTGAAAATATATTAAGATTTAAAGTTGTTATGTTGCATTGAGCTTAGCAAAAAAATCATTAAAACACTAAGGGCGATTTTTGAGTTTTTATGCTACAATCATTAAAATTTTGAAAGAGGAATGGTTTGTGGTTTTAGAGCATGAAATCCCAGCAGGGAGCAAACTCTATTTTGGTAAAAGTGCAAAAATAAAGAGACAAATAGAAACAAAAGCTAGTTGTATTTTTAGCGAATATGATTATATGGAAATTTTAACCCCCACCTTTTGCTATCTTGAGCATCAAAGGAACTTTAAAAGTCGGAAATTAGTACGCCTAAGTAATGAAAGTAATCAGCCTATTTCATTGCGGATAGATTCTACACTTGATCTTATGCGTATTTTAACTAAGAGATTATTACGAAGTAGTCAGCATAAAAAATGGTTCTATATCCAACCTTTTTTTACATATCCTACATCAGAGATCCATCAAATAGGACTTGAGCATATTGGTAGTAGTGATATGCGAGAAATTATTTGTATTGTTCAAAAAGTGCTTAATGCTTTTCATGTTGCTCCTGTGTGGCAACTTTCTAATGTTAATATTCCTAAATTATGTAGTATGCACAGTGCTCTACCGCTTGAAGTATTTGGAAAAATGGATATTACTAAACTTATAAAAGAAGAATCGTATATGAAGCATCTTATTTATATACATGATGAAGAAAGTTTAAAAGAATCTTTAAAACATATTCCTTTATTTCTGAAAGAAGAGCTTGAGCATTTGCTTGAAATAGGGAGCTATATAGAAGGGGAAAAAATTTTTGCACCTCTTTATTATCCTTCTGTACCTTATTATCAGAGTTTAGTATTTAATGCATTTTTGGGTAACAGTACATTATTATCAGGTGGGCAGTATGAGATGAATGGCTTATATTGTAATGGATGTGGAATTTATACAGATTCAATAATTGATATTATAATACAACAAGGGCTTTTTGATGAGTAGAGCAGATTTGATTGTGGGCATACAATGGGGCGATGAGGGTAAGGGCAAAATTGTTGATAAGTTGGCACAGCATTATGATATTGTTGTGCGATACCAAGGGGGGCATAATGCAGGGCATACTATTATAGTGGGTATGCAAAAACTAGCCCTTCATCTTGTTCCATCAGGTATTTTATACCCCCATTGTCAAAATATTATAGGCAATGGGACAGTAATTCGCCCATCAGCATTACTCAAGGAAATGCGTAGCTTAAATTTATTATGCGATATTCAAGAAACTCAACAAAAATTGCTTATAAGCAATAAAGCTCATCTTGTTTTTTCATACCATGAGTTTTTAGATAAGCTTAAAGAGCAATTGTCTTGCAATGCCATTGGCACTACATGCAAAGGAATAGGTCCAGCTTATACAGATAAAATTGCTCGGGCAGGAGTTCGTGTAGGAGATTTGCAGAACCCAAAAGAGCTTATACAGAGAATAGAAAAATATTTTGATACAGATTATATACATTTAGCACAGAAAAAAGCACAAGAAATAGGGTTGGCTTTTCCAAGCATGGAAGAAATTAGTGATGAGATTAATGAGGCTCAATCTTTGCTCCCTTTTATAAAGGATACTACATCAATACTATGGCAGGCATTGAGCAATGGTAAGAAAGTCCTTCTTGAAGGTGCTCAAGGTAGTATGCTTGATATAGATCATGGTACTTATCCTTATGTTACAAGCTCAAATACCCTTGCAAGTGGTGCTTGCAGCGGCAGCGGTCTTGCTCCGTCTGATTTAGGCAGGGTTATAGGGATTGCTAAGGCATATTGCACGAGAGTTGGTAATGGTCCATTCCCTACAGAAGAACAAGGTGCAATGGGGGACATGCTTCGAGAAAAGGGGGCAGAATTTGGGGTAACAACAGGGCGTTCTAGGCGATGCGGATGGCTTGATCTTGTTGCATTGAAATATGCTTGTAGGCTCAATGGCTGTAAGGATATTGCATTGATGAAGATCGATGTGCTTGATGAGCTAGAAACCATAAAAGTATGCACAGCATATAAGCAAAATGGATTATTGCTTTCTACCCCGCCTTATGATTATAATAATCTTGAGCCTGTTTATGAAACCTTTAAAGGTTGGAAGAGCACTAAAGGCATTAGAGAATTTGCCCAATTGCCCAAGGAGGCACAAGAATATGTTAAAATCATAGAAGAGAGAGCTGGTGTAAAAGTTACTCTTGTTTCAACTGGACCTGATAGGGCAGATACTATCATTATGCCTTAAAAAAGGAGTGATATGAAAACAAAATTTGAACAGCTTGTTTATCTCCGTAAAGAAGCCCTCAAGGAAGGCGAGAGAAAAATTATGGCTGTTAATCAGAAAATTCAAGGAGCACAATCCTCTCTTGATCAAGCTCAACAGAGACTTTATGAAATTGTTATACCAAAAAAAGGTGAGAGCTATAATGAATTGCTTAGGTTTCAATCTCTTAAAGAAAGTCATCTTTATGAAATTGAACAAATAACTGTGTTAATTGCTGCATTAAAGCTTGAAAGAAAGTCCATTCAAGAAGAAGTTCGTTATCTTAATATAGAATATGAAAAAGCAAAATATCTTGATTCGCTTGAAAAACAAAAAATCATTAATGAGGTTAAACGCAAAGAAACTCAATATCTTGATGAAGTTTCTATAATGCTTTATAATGCTAAACAAGAAGGAGAATGCTCATGATTATAAAAAAAGTTATCCCTTTTTTTCTTTTTTGCTTGATAGTTTATGCTAATACTCCTCAAGGGGTGGTTGATTGTAATATTATTTTTGAGCAACGCAAGGCAGAAATTTTGCAAGGGATTGAAAAAATAGATGAGCAACAACAAGCATTGCAAGCATTGCAAAGTGCTAATCAAGCTGTTTTGGATAAGAGAGAGGCTGCACTTGCCCAAAAAGAAAAAGAAATTCAAGCCACTATGGAAGCTATTACCCTTAAGGAAACAAAAATTAAGCAAATGATGGCAGAAAATGAAGAGACTCTTAAAGCCATCAAGCAAGCAAAAGATAATAAAATTGCAGATACATACACCAATATGAAAGACTCCAAAGCCGCCCCAATAATTGAACAGCTCAATGATGCTCAAGCGGCTACTATTCTCTTTAATCTTGATTCTAAAGTTATGAGTAAAATACTAGCAAAAATGACACCAGAAAGGGCAGCAGAGCTTACTAAAATCTTACAAAAAGGACCACCATTTGATGCTACCCTTGATACGCAAAAAGACGATGCTGATTCGATAAAAAATATTCCTGCTTTTATTCCGAGTGTACCGGGACAAAGCACCCAAGAGGATTCTATTTAATCGATGAACTATTTTTCTTTTGAATTTAGTATTATATTATTATTGTTTTTAATATTATATTGGTCTTTCAAGCGTTTGCATCATCTACAAAATGTTACCCTACTCCTATTTAACTATTTTTTATTATTTTCCTTTTTTAATCATTGGTATTTTGCATTGATTGTTTGTTTGTATTCCTTAGCGGTTTATGTATGCTCTTTGTTGTTGCATTATCATAAACAGCTTTTTTTGCTTTTATTTTGTGTGCTATTATGTATTATGAATTTGGTATTTTTTAAATATTTTCCACAATTTAAAGAAGGTTTTGATAATCTCATTGCTTTCATGGGCATGCCGCTTAATATAGATTTTATATTTCCTTTGGGGTTAAGCTTTTATACTTTTGCAAGTATTACATATCTTGTTGCAGTGTATCGCGATGGAGAAAGAGCTACTTTTATAGAGCTTGCTACTTATTTATCATTTTTTCCCACTATTGTTGCTGGACCTATAATGAGAAGCACCGATTTTCTTGCACAATTTCGTAAGATAAGGGTTTTTAGATATGGAAATGATATAATTATCCTTATACTTACTGCCATTATAAAAAAAGCATTAATTGCTAATTATTTAAGTATCTGGACACAACCAATATTTGAAAACCCTGCACAATATGATAGTATTACACTTATTTGTGCTGCATATGTGTATTCTATTCAGCTCTATTGTGATTTTAGTGGTTATGTTGATTTAGTAACAGCTTTTGGGTTAATGCTTGGGTTTAAGCTTCCAAAGAATTTTGATATGCCTTTTACATCAAGAAATATACAAGAATTTTGGAAAAAATGGCATATGAGCCTTTCGTATTTTATAAGGGATTATATTTATATACCATTAGGGGGGAGCAAGGCGGGTTCTGCAGTGTATATCAATATAATGATAGCTTTTATTATCTCTGGTGTTTGGCATGTAAATACACAAGATGGAAGTAATACTCTTAATTTTGTATTATGGGGTAGTTTGCATGGAATGGGGGTTTGTTTTATACATTTTTTAAGAATCCATAATATTGCTCTTGGCATTCCTTCTTGTATTGCTTCTTTTATAACCTTTAGTTTTGTTTCATTATGTTGGATATTTTTCTTCCTCCCCTCATTTGAAGATAGCATTGCTTATATCGCTCTTATAGGTAATAATTTTTCTTTGGTGCATTATGAAGATTTTTTGCCCCCCCTGATAGTTATTGTTGTATTCTTTCTCTATCCTTTTACGCAATATATTCCAGAAATTACAAAAGAGGCATTTTCTATCCTTCCTTTGTATCTCAAACCTATTATGCTTACATTTGCTTTAATGCTTATTTTTATAATTATGCCCGATGGCATTCCAAACTTTATTTATTCTCGGTTTTAATATGCGGTTGAAAGAATTTTTGATAGTTATTATAAGCACTATTTTGATGGTTGCTCTTTTAATGAATAAATCTTTAAAGCTCTATTTGGAGCAACAGCATTATCAGTCTCAATATCCTCTTATGCAACCGTTTGAATATCTTGTTGATATACCTGATAATATTGTTTTTGATTTTGCTCATATTGTTAGAGATTCTTTTGTGCTTACAAACACAAGATATAAAAAATATGATACTCACATTCAAGAAGATAATATCATAACTGTTGCTCCTCAAAGAGCATATATTACACCAATACAACCTCAAATACAATCTCGAGATAACAGCACAAAAGAGCATGAAACCCAAAAAAGAATTACAAAACCTTATATGCAACACGATAAGATATATATAGATAATGGGGATAAAGTATTATTAATAGGTGATTCTCTCATGCAGGGAGTGGGCATGACTTTAGTAAGCCAACTAAAAAAGCTTGGTGCATATGCTATCAACCTTGGTAAGCAAAATACAGGCTTAACCTATAAGAGCTATTTTGATTGGGAAAAAACTTTAGAAGAAGCATTGAATGAATATCAAAATGTTAAATATATTGTTGTTTTCTTGGGTGCTAATGACCCTTGGGATATGTCTGACCCCAATAGCAGCTATGGCTCTTTGAAATTTAAAACGCAAGAATGGGAGAAAAAATATCGACAAAGGATTACACAAATACTCTCTCTTGCTCAAGAACATCATGCGATAGTTTTTTGGTATGAAGTGCCATATATGAAAAATGTGAGTTTGAATAATAAGATAATCTATCTCAATCAACTCTATAAAGAAGAGGTAGAAAAAAGAGGGGGAGTATTCCTTAAAAGCAATAGCGTGCTCTCTGAAGAAGATAAATTCACTGCCTATATTACAAAACAAGATAAAAAAATAAAAGTACGTGCTAATGATGGGGTGCATTTTACTGGCTCTGGCTCACGATTATTAACCGATTTATTTATTAAACAGTTTACATTTAAAAATAAAGAAAATGCTTCTTTGTAAAAAAATATCTCTATTTATTGTATTGCTCATATTCTCATATAGTTGTTCGCAGATACCGCAAGAGCTTCCGCAAAGTCCTACACATATAGATTCCATTGTATATCATGGACAATTTTTAAAAAATTATAATGATTTTTATCTTGCAAGTATCGTTTATAAAATACAAGAAAACAGGGGCATTAAAATACGAATTTTTGGAGATTCTCATATAGCAGGAGATTTTTTTTCAGATGAACTTCGTTCATTAATGTTTCAAGAAGTTGATTCCCCGGGTTTTCTCTATCCATTGCAACCAAAGTATCATCAGAATATTACCGCAAAATATACGCATCGACATTTTAGCATTCATAATTCTTTAAGTAAAACACAAGAAGATTATCCATTAGGAGGAATTATTGCAACAGCTATGAGAATTAACGCATTTATTCAGCTTAGCCTCCATGTTAAGCAAATTGGTGCTATGAATACAACCATTATATTTCGTTCCCCTAATCAAAAAGATTCTTTTAAAGTTGTTGATTCTTTAATGAATACTTTTATCTTAAAGTCGCCTACTCCTCATCAATGGAGTTTTTTTTCAAGGCAACTTCATTTTCCTATTAAGATTTACGCATTGCAAAAAAATGTTGCTTTAGGGGGATATTTTATCACAAAATCATTGAATGATAACATTATAGATACTCTAGGCATTAATGGAGCAAGCTCATATATTTGGAAAAAATGGAATGCAAATCTTATGCTAAGAACAATGCAAGAAATGCCCTATGATTTAATAATTATTGCTTATGGTAGCAATGATATTATTGCACAACTTGAACCACAAAAAACAATTCAAAATATTAAAGAGCTTGTGAGGTTCATTAAACATGTTTATCCTAATACAGCTATTTTATTGCTGACTCCACCCACAGTAACAATTGTAAAAAATAAAATACGAAGTATAGCTCCAAATTTTTACGCAACTCAAGATGCCATTGAAAAATTAGCACAAGAGGAAAAGTTACTTCTTTTTAATACACATGAATTTATGGAGAGCAATGGCGGTAAAGATATTTGGATTATTAAAAATCTTTCAAAAAAAGATCTTCATCTTACGCCATTAGGTTATCGTTTTGTTGCTCGCAAACTTTTTCAAGAAATTTACCCCCACTAAGCTCTATCACACTGCTTTGTATATACTCACTTATATTCATATAATGCTATTAAGTATAAAGGAGCTCTTATCTTATTTTTTTCTTTATATGTATATTCCATAAGAGTTATTCATATTATCAAAGAAACTCTCTATTAATAACAATATGTAGTTTATTGTTATTCTATAGCTCTATATTATTATAGAGTTCTCTATTTTTTTTTGCTTTTAAATTCTAAGATTCTTTTTGTTGTTACTGGGTTTTTAGCTCTACTCTTATATAAGAGCTTAATACTTATGCTTGAGAATCAATGAGATTTATATGTTAATCTTGTTATGAGTTTAACTCCTTATCTTTCTATTTCAATGTGTTTTATGAATCTTACTTTCTTCATATATCTTAGTTTTGCCAAGCATATGAGTTTCTATATATGTTTCTATAACACTTATATATTTCATATTCTTATTTATTCATTATGCTCTTATATCCTTTTACTCTTATATATTTACGCACCTTATGAGTGTTGCTATATATTCTTAGGTTAGCGATATCTAACCCTTTGGTATTACCCCTAAGTTTTTCCCATTTCAAACCACACAAACATTTCTATACATAAAAACTTGACACAGCTTGCCATAATTTAAATTATCATTTCATTCAATAAGATAAA
>JARHYY010000126.1 GCA_029258405.1 Helicobacteraceae bacterium
TATCTCTTATAATGCCTATAACATTTTTAATATCTTCACTCTGTGATATAACCTCTCCTGTGCGACTACTGACATTTTGCATAGATGAAGTTATTTCATTTATAGAGGTAGCTGTTTGCTGCAATGATTGAGCTTGCTTGTTTGCAGATTCACCAAGTGTTTGCATGGAGTTTTCAAGTTCTTTAGACTTTCTATAAAGCTCTTGAGCAAATTCTGTATTAACTTGTAGCATATTTGCAATGGTGTTGCCTACGAAATTAATGCCAAAAATAAGATCTTTAGCTTCATTTATGTACTCTTTTTCTTCTAAACGAGATGTAAATTGGTTGTTTGTATATTCTTTCAAAACACTAAGCATTTTTTGCAAAAGATTTTTCCATGCTTGCATCATTTCGTTAATTAATGTTACAAGAGCAATTAATTGTGGGCTTGCTGGAGTTTCAGTAATTTTTAGAGACAAATCACCTTTTTTCATCAGGCTAATAATGTTTTCAAATTGGTTTAGTGTTTTTTTATCTTTATAGATTTCATCTTGAATGCGTTGAATACCTGCATTTATTTCTAATGCCATAGCACCAATTTCATCTTTTGAGTGTATTTGAATGGGGTTTGCATTTGGTACCTTATGATTAATATATGCAAAAACCTCAATTATACCTTTTTGTAATCGAACGATATTATTTCGTATCTGCTCTCCTATAAGGAAGGCAAAAAACATTCCTAGCATAAGAATTACCAAAGCAATCCCTAGAGAATAAAATAAACTTTCTTTAAAATGAGTTAAAACCTCATCTTTGTTCATCTCACCTATAAGAAACCAATCAAGGTTTGGTATGTAAAAAGATATAATCATTTTTTCTTTGCCATTTTCATCAGTATAAAAATATGTATTTTGAGGGTTTGATAGCACTTCTTTGGCTATACTGCTAAGTTGTGGCATGTCTTGCATATTTTTTTGTAGCACAAGGCTTGAATCTTGATGTACTTGAAAAGTGCCTTTTGAATCGACAAGGTAAAAAAAGCCACTTTCTCCTAGCTTTTGATTTTTGATTAATGTTATTAAGTTATTGAGTTCAACACCCAATCCTGTAACACCAATGAATTGGTTTGCGGCATTTAAGATTCTGTAATTGACAAAAAGTGCCATCTCACCCGTGTTCCTGTCAATATCCATATTAAGCAAATAAGGCTTGCCTGATTGTTGTAAATCAACTACCCATTTATCTCGACCTTTTAAGTCAAGATTACCGTGTTTTTGCTCACTAGAATAGAAGCTAAGACTTTTTAGAGATGCTACAAAAGTTGTAAATGCGTTAAATTCTTGCTGTATTGCTTTTTGGTTGGTAAAAAATATTGTAGATTCTTCGACTGGCTCCCCATTTTCTAGCCATGATATAATATAGGCATTTTTAGCCATTGTAGCTGATGCAGAAATGTAATGATCTATATCTAGATTAATTTGTGCAGCAATATGATTCATGGCTAAGGGAAGCTCATGCCCCTCTAGTCGTTCTTGCACATAAGATGTACTAGAAAAATAATTGAGCATTGTTATGATGATGGTAACAATAAATATACAAGCAGAAATTAATAGCACTATTTTAGATTTAATGGAAATAAACATTTAAATAAAACCTTGTATTAAATACAAAAATTTTTATATAAAAAATTGAGATAATCTCTATCTATAATTTTATTTTGTATTCATTTGATGGTGGAGTGTAGGGGGTTCGAACCCCTGACCTCAACGCTGCCAGCGTTGCACTCTCCCAGCTGAGCTAACACCCCTCTTAATATTATAATTATAGCATTTTTGAAGTTAAAAAAAGATTAAATTAGGGATTTTATGTTGGGAATTTAATATTATTGTAAAGTTTTTGTGGTATAATCTGTTTTTTATGTGTCCATAGCTCAGCTGAATAGAGCAACAGGTTGCGGTCCTGTAGGTCGGGGGTTTGAATCCCTCTGGGCATACCATTTGCTCATCATCTTAAAAATATTTTAAAAGTATTTCACTTTTACTCCGTAACTTTTATACGGCTTGCAGTTTAATATAGTATGATTTATCTCTGTTGTAGATTCATTCTTTAGTGCCAATGGCTCCAAATAAGAATCTATATACAACAATTATTGGGCATACTATACATAAGTTTTCAGCTCTTTTATGATATAATGAGCGAAAGGAGATACGATGAAACAACTGCTTCCTCTATCTATTGCTTTTGGTATGCTTATTGTAATTCTGTGTTTGTTTTTTGTGTTGAGAAACCCCATCTTTAACTTTCCTTTTTAAAAATAATAATCTCATAAGAACTTTGTTTGGTTACCATAGGGGGTTTAGGATGTGTTTTGGTTGTATTATTTTGGCGTAAGTTTATGATTTCATTTTTGAGATCTTCTAATTCTTTGTCCATAGAATCAAGTTTATCTTTGAGCCGTAAAATTATATCTACACCTGCAAGATTTACCCCCAAATCCCTTGTGAGTCGTAAAATCATTTTGATTCTATCTATATCTTTTTGTGAATAAAGTCTCATTTTCCCCATAGTTCTACCCGGCTCTATAAGCCCTTCTCTTTCGTACTGCCTTAGTGTTTGTGGATGGATATTAAGGATTTTTGCTACAACGCTGATAAGATATACAGGTTCATCATAATTATACATATTAGCTACTTTTTGTTAAGGTAATTCTGCTTTGAGCATATTTTGAAGTTCTTGACTCATTGAATGCGTGTTAGGCATTTGAATATGTGCTTGGAGAATTAAATCTCCTTTTTGGAGGCTCTTTCGATCAATTACACCCAATTCTTTAACACGAAACTTTTGATTATTTTGAGTATTTTCTGGGATTTTTAATGTAATTTCTTTATGGATAGTTGGTATAATCACCTTGCCTCCAAATAATGCTATTTTAAAAGGAAGCTCAAAGTTTTTAATAAGATTATTCCCTTCTCGTTCATATTCATTGCTTTTTTCAATTTCAACTTTTAAGAGCATATCGCCTCTTTGGTGAGCAAATTGCTTGCCAAACCCCTTAAGCCTAATAGACTCTCCATGCGTGATTCCAGCGGGTATAACAATGCTTTTTTGTTCTCCATCAATAGAGAGGTTTTGTTTGCCTCCAAGAACAGATATATTGAAAGGAATGCTTATTTTTCCTTTGATATCTAAATTAGGAGTGCCAAAATTGTTAAACCCTCCTTGAGCACCAAAGCTCCCACCAAAAAGAGAACTTAGAATCTCATCAAGATTGATATTTTGGCTTTGTTGATAACGAGCAAATTCATCAAATCTTTGCCCACCAAACATGGAATCTCCAAATTGATCGTATTGTGCTCTTTTCTTAGGGTCGCTTAAAATTTCGTAAGCTGCATTAATTTCTTTAAATTTTTCTTCAGCTTTTTTTTCTTTACTTATATCTGGATGATATTTTCGTGCAAGTTTGCGATAAGCTTTTTTAATTTCATCAGCAGATGCATTAGAGGAAACCTCTAAAGTATCATAAAGACTTCTTGACATAAATACTCCTTTTTATTGTTATTTATATAAATATTATGTTTTTTGATTTATTTTTTGATATTATTATATTTTATGATTCAATATCGTGGAATCATAGCAAAATGTTTAGTCAATGTCAATCAATTTTGTTAATTAAGTTTATATCAACTTTTAGGGGATATTCATGAGCGATGTTTTATATAGCCCTTTTTTAGCATTGCAAGCAAGTGCTGGAAGTGGCAAAACATTTTCACTAAGTTTGCATTATCTACTTCTACTTTTTCAAGAAAAACATCCCAATCCGCATGAAATTCTTGCACTTACCTTTACAAAAAAAGCTGCTTGTGAAATGCAACAAAAAATTACTCATGCACTCCATATTTTGAGCACCAATTCCCATGACATATCTCAAGAACAAAATATATATCTTGAAGGGCTTTGTGCTTATGGGAATATCTCTAAAGGAGCAATTTTAAAAAGAGCACCCAATATTTATCGCATTTTTCTTGCAAGCAAACCCAAGATTATGACTTTTGATTCATTGTTTTTTTCTATTCTTAAAAAATTTTGCTGGTATGCTCATGTCCCTTATGACTTTGAGATTCAAAATTCTGATGAATTATTTCTGCTCGAGATATTTTTAAATTCTTTAAGCATGCAACAAAAAGAAATTTTATTGTCGCTTTGTTATAGCGAAAGATGGTATCATATAGAAGATTTGTATCATTTTTTGGAGGATTTGCTTGAAAAGAATTACGAGTCCCCTATGATTTTAAAGCAAATAAAAGAAAAGCATAATTATGATGAAGTAAAAATAATACAATATGCCACAGCAATTCAAGAAGCAGTTTTGAATGATAAAAATGCTTCTCAATCAGCTAAAAAAGCTGTTGTTTTTACAAATATTGCTGATTTATGCTCTAAAACATGGATGCATAAACTAAAGCTTAAAGATTTTCAATATTTTAAGAAATTATGCCTTGAAAATTATGAGCATACTTTTACATTACTCAAAGAAGAGATTTATAACTATTACTTGCATAGTGAAAATAATATATTCTTGCATAGTGCTTCTTTACTTAAAACCTTTATAAAGTCTCTTCATGTTTGGCATAAGCAACACCATGCCTTGCGTATCAAAGATGTTATGCTAAGGACCCATGAACTGCTTTGCACGAAAAACATTGATACAGATTTTTTATATTTTCGACTTGATTCTAAAATTACTCATATTTTGATTGATGAATTTCAAGATACCAATATCTTACAGTATCAAATTTTAGAGCCTATAATTAATGAAATTATTTCAGGTTATACTCGGAAAGAAAATCGTAGTTTTTTTATGGTTGGTGATACAAAACAATCTATTTATTATTTTAGGGGGAGCAACCCTCGTTTATTTGAGTATGTATCTGGTATGGAAAATATTGATAAAGCGTCTTTGCGTTATAATTGGCGCTCAAGGGAGGAGATTGTATTTTTTGTGAACCTCTTTTTTAAAAATGTGTACATACCTTTTATTGAACAACTACCAAAGAAAAATGGAGGATATGTAGAGGTTGTAAATGCTGATGAGGCTGGTGAGGAATATTTACAGCAAGCAATAACATCTATTGTAGCGAAACTTTTAAATATTGGAATTGCTCAAGAAGATATCGCCATCCTTGCTTTCAAAAATAGTGATATTATAAAAATTGCTGATTTCTTACAAAATTCTTTAGATGGCATTATGGTTGTAAAAGAGGGTAGCATATCTTTGCTTGATCATATTGAAGTAAAAGCCTTGCGATATGCTTTATGCTATATTTATAAAAAACAAAATATTGATAAGATTCGTTTTTTTGCTCTAGCAAATCAACATGAAAAAACAGATTTTTTAGACGACATACACACAAATAATCCAGCAGAAATTGTAAGAGATATTATGAGGGCATTTGAGCTTACTAGTGATGCAGCAAAGAAATTTTTAGCACTTGCTTTGCCTCATAGGAATATTGAAAGCTTTTTGGAATATTTAGAGCGAAACTCTCATAATCAACCAGAAGAAAATATAAAGGGCATACGCATTCTTACCCTGCATAGCTCAAAAGGTTTAGAATTTCCTCATGTTATTGTTGTTGATAGAATAGGCGGGCAAAGATATGAGAGTGATAAAATTATTTTTAGATATGATGAGCATATTCAAGCACAGCAAATGTTTGCCGTGAAAAAAAATCGAGAATATTTTGATGAAGCTTATAAGGTAGCGAAGCAAAAGAACAAAACCTATCAAGACAATGAATCAGTAAATCTCTTATATGTAGCATGCACAAGGGCAAAAGATTCTTTATTCATTGTCAAAAAGAATGTGCATTCTTCTTTTGATATTCTCAATTTGCCTCATTTTTACAAAAAGGGTGTATTGCAAAACTATATACAAGCAAAAGAGACTTTAAAGCCTGAAGAGAAAGAATTTCAAAGAGTTTTTTTATACGAAGATTTTGGAAAAACACGAAAACAATTTGCTATTCAAAAAGATATTATTATGCCTCAACGAGATGTGTTTAATAAGTTTAAAGAACGAGGTGAGCTCTTTCATTTTATTTTGGAGCATTTATTAAAATATCAAAGAAATCTTTTTTCATTAAAAGATATTGCACAAATGGCATATAACCGTTTTGGTCATTTCTTTTATATTCATGAGATATATGAAATGATAGAGCAGTGTAATCAAAATGTAAAAAGTAAATCATTTTTAGATTTTCTCAGCAAAGGTAAGGTAGAATGTGAAGTTTCTTTTTTGCATGAGGGGAGTCTTTATAGGATTGATCTTCTTGTTATCGCACAAGATTGTATATATATTGTTGATTATAAAAGTGGCAATCCAAGCAAAAAAGAGTATATTAAGCAAATTCAAAACTATAAAAAAATAGTGAGCAATCACTATCAAAAACAATCAAAGGGCTATATTATAACTTTTGATTTTACATTTATAGAGATTGAATAAATTTTTAAGGATAGGCGATGAGTACGCATACACAAACAGTTGGAGATAGTGGGTTCATAGGTGTCTTGAGACGCTTTATTAAAAGTGAATCTTTTAGTGGTATTTTTCTTTTTATTTGTGCTGTATTAGCAATGATTGTTGCAAATTCCCCATTGAGTGATTTTTATAAACATTTATGGCATATTCAATTTGGATTTAGTTTTAATGGCATGCCTATTGAATTACATTTAGAACATTGGATTAATGATGTTTTGATGTCTCTATTCTTTTTGGTTGTAGGGCTTGAAATTAAACGCGAATTGCTCTATGGTGCTTTAGCGAGTTTTAAAAAGGCTGCTTTTCCTGTTATTGCAGCAGTTGGTGGAATGGTTGTACCCGGATTAATTTATTATGTGCTCAATATGGGAACACCTTCTGTAAATGGTTTTGGTATCCCCATGGCAACAGATATTGCTTTTGCATTGGGGGTTATGCTTATGCTAGGTAGCCGTGTGCCCGTGGCATTAAAGGTATTTTTAGTGACTTTGGCTGTGGCTGATGATTTAGGGGCTATTATAGTCATTGCTATTTTCTATACAACAGGTTTAGCACTTGAATATCTTGGGCTTGCGGTGGCTATTCTCATTATACTTATTATTATGGGTAAAATGGGTGTAAAGTCTCTTGTCCCTTATCTCATTCTAGGTGTGCCTTTGTGGTTAGCTGTTCATGCATGCGGTGTTCATGCAACTATTGCTGCTGTAGCCCTTGCTTTTACTATCCCAGCTGTAGCACGCGTAAAAACAACGGAATACCTTGCTCACAGTAATAGTTATTTAGAAATTATTAAAAATGAAGATCAAAACAGAGAAAGCGAGCTTTTAAGCGATGAGCAAACACATAAAGTTGGTGATATTATTAAAAAATCTCGCATGGTACAATCACCTTTAGTAAGGCTTGAGCATGCTCTTTCTCCTTGGTCATCATATTTTATTATGCCTCTTTTTGCTTTTGCAAATGCGGGTGTGGAGATTGGCGATTCAATTGATTTTGGAATTGATCATATTCTTTTGGGTATTGCTTGTGGCTTAATTATTGGAAAACCTGTGGGCATATTCTTGGCCACTTTTTTGGCTGAAAAATTGGGTATTGCATCTCGCCCTGATGGAGTAAGCTGGATAGATATTTTGGGTGCTGGAATGTTAGCAGGCATTGGATTTACCATGTCAATTTTTGTAACTATGTTAGCGTTTAAGGGTTTAGATCCAGAGATAATGAAAGGATCTGTTGATCTCGCAAAACTTACAATCCTTTGTTCTTCACTTTTTGCTGGAGTGCTTGGTGCGATCTTTTTATTATTTGAATCAAAGATTACTCATCATTAAGAAAGTTCTGTGTCGCTGCAATGACTTTTGTGGCGTCAAGTTCTTCCATGCAGGCATGATGCTTCAAGGGGCAGATTCTTTTCTTGCATGGAGAGCATGATAGGTTTTTTGATATAAGTGCTGCCTTAGCTTTCCATGGTGATGTTTCAGTGGGGTCTGTTGGTCCAAAGATGGCAACAATGGGCACTTGGAGTGCAGCAGCGATATGCATGGGTCCGCTATCATTCGTGATGAATACATTTAAGCTAGCGATAATATCTGTAAGTTCTTGCAGGGATGTTTTTCCTGTGAGGTTCATGAGATGGGGGTATTTTTTTAAAGAGGTGCTTATTTCATGGTTGGTTGCTCTGTCTTCTTGCCCGCCAAAAAGAATTACTCCATAACCATATTCAAGGAGTATTTGGGTGGTTTGCATAAAATGGGCTTTACTCCATCGTTTTGCACTACCAAAAGCACCTCCTGTATTAATCCCGATATTGATTTTTGCGGGCAATGTTATTGAATGTGGGGCTGTGTAGAGATAGAGCGGTGGTGGTAGCTCTGAAGGAATATTGAGGCTTGTAAGCAAATGGTAATATCGTTGCACCTGGTGCATATTTTTTTGTGTAGCAATAGCATGGGTAAGCAGAAAACCTCGACATTCTTTTTTGTAGCCTATACGCATTTTAGAACCGCTCATAAAGAGCAAAAGAGCAGAAAGAAAATTATTTTGCAAGGTGAAGCTTAAATCATGTGTTCTTATTTGTTGAGCAAGCTGATAAAGACGATAAATCCGACACCAAAATTGTTTGCTATCATCTACAATGGTATTAGCATGCACAAAGTTTCTTGAGAGTAGGCTCATGCACGATTTGGGACCTACGAGGGTAAAGGAAGCATGGGGATAATGTTTTTTGAGCTCTTCAAGAAATGGAGTTGCCATAACAGTATCACCTATCCAGTTTGGAAGGCGTATGAGGATTTTCATATTTGTACCTTAAGATGTAATATGAATATTATATATAAAAATAGTTGATAATTTTATAAGGAAATAAAATGGACAGATTTGTAATAACGCCAAGAGTATTGAGTGGTTTTAGGGATTATCTTCCCGAAGATGCTTTAGCAAAAGAGAATCTCTTATTAAAGCTTATTCCTATTTTTAGGAGTTTTGGTTTTTTGCCTATCGAAACGCCACATTTAGAATATGCTGATATTCTTCTAAAACAAGGAAGTGATGAAATTCAAAAACAGCTCTATAGATTCTGTGATAATGGAGGGAGAGATGTTGCTTTGAGATTTGATCTTACTGTTCCTCTAGCTCGATATGTAACACAACATAAACAAGAGCTAGGTTTGCCTTTTAAGCGTTATGCCATAGGTAGTGTTTTTCGTGGAGAAAAAGCACAAAAAGGTCGTTATAGAGAATTTACACAATGTGATTTTGATTTTATTGGGAGTGATTGTATAGTATGTGATGCAGAAATTGCACAAATAATCTATATGTCTTTAGAGGCATTAAATGTTGGTGAGTTTCAGATATGTGTTAATAATCGTAAAATTCTTAATGGCATTGCACAAATGCTTGGGGTAGAGCAAAATATTAATGATATACTAAGGATTATTGATAAGCTTGATAAAATTGGTAAAGATGGTGTATATGATTCATTGGAGCAGCTGCATTTAAAGAAACAGGTTATTGATGATTTGCTTTCTTTTATTTGTTTAGAGGCAGAAAACAATAAGGGAGATTTTCTTGATTCACTGTTAGCTCAAAATCGCACTCATGAATGTTTTGTGCAAGGATTAAAAGAGCTTAAAGAGTTTTTCTTGATCCTTGAATCATTGCCACTCAAAGAAGAGTGCTTTAAAATATCGTTTTGTATTGCTCGTGGGCTTGGTTATTATACAGGAATAGTATATGAAACATTTTTAAAATCTATGTATTCTCTTGGTAGTATTTGCTCTGGTGGTCGTTATGATAATTTAACACAAAATTTTTCTAAAGAAAAAATGAGCGGTGTTGGTGCTTCTATTGGGATAGATCGTCTTTTAGTTGCCTTAAAACAGCATGCAATACAGCAAAATGCAAAAATACTCATTGTTTGCATGGATGATAATTGTTTTTTGTATGGCAATAAAGTAGCCTCTTTGATTCGTTCATCTGAAAAAGTTGTTGAGCTCTATCCAGAAGCAGTAAAACTTAAAAAATCCTTATCTTATGCAAATATGAGAGGTTTTGAATATGTGGTTATTATAGGGAGCGAAGAGCTTCAGGCTTCTAAGGTAACTATTAAAAATCTCCGAACAAGCCAGCAACAATTATTGGATATAAACAGTATTGGGGAGTATTTTTATTGAATTTGCATTTTTTCCCAAATTGTTCCATTGGGTGTGTCAAGCAAGGTTATGCCTTCTTGGTGCAGCATGTTTCTTATTTCATCAGCTTTTTTAAAATCTTTTTCTTTTTTTGCATTGATTCGTTTTTGTATCAGCTCTTGTATCTTTTCTCTTTGGTTTGAGCTTACCCCTTGTTGAAAATACGCTATTGTATCATGGTTACAAATACCAAGTAATTGAGAGATTTCTTCAAAAATATGTACAATATCATTCTTTAGGGTTTTATCTTTAGGGTTTTTATCGAGTTTTTCATTGGAGGCATGAATATATTCATCAATAACACTAAGTGCAACTGAAATATTGAGGTCATCTCTTAAGGCATCTCTAAATTTTTTTTTAAAATCATTAAAAAAAATTGTTGGTTGCCCTTGTGTCTTTATGTTGTCTATACGCTTTTTAAGTCGATATATTCTGTCAAGCCTCTTTTTTGAAACCATTAAATCAAAGGTAGAAAAATTAAGCGTGGCTCTATAATGCGTACTTAAAAGATAAAAGCGCAATGTTTCCCCATCATATTCTTTAAGTGCATCTTTAATAAAAAAACTATTACCGAGGGATTTGCTCATTTTTTCTTCATTTATTGTTACAAATCCATTATGGATCCAATATTTTGCAATTTCTCTCCCTGTGGCACATCGTGTTTGGGAGGCTTCATTTTCATGATGGGGAAAAATCAAATCGCTTCCACCTGCATGAATATCAATTGCACATTCACAATGAGTATGAAAATATTTTTCAACCATAGCACTGCATTCAATATGCCAACCCGGCCTACCTTTGCCAAAAGGCGATTCATAGCCTATATCTTCTCTACCCTTATAGCTTTTCCATAGGACAAAATCTCGTATATCCTTTTTTTCTTTGTTAATTTCTATTCTATTTACTAAATCTTTTATATATTCATACCTATTGCTTATGCTACCATATTTATTATCTTTATTGACATTAAAATAAATATCTCCATTACTTATTTGATAGGCACAGCCTTTATGGAGTAGAGTTTGTATCATAAGGTAAATTTCATCAAGTGATTCTGTTGCCTTTGGCTCTTTGTCTGCTCGTTTGACATATAAAGAATCCATATCTTTGAGATAAGAGCTAATGTAATGATCAGTAATGCTCTCTATGGATTTTCCTGTTTGGATACTTTTTTTGATAATTTTATCATCAATATCGGTAAAATTTTTTATGAAAATAACTCTATAACCTTCTGCTTCAAAAAGTCTCCTCCATAAATCAAAAACAATAGCACTTCTTGCATGCCCTAGATGTGCATCATCATACACAGTTGGTCCGCAAACATAAATGCTTACTTCCCCTTGCTTGAGAGGGGTAAAGTCTTGATTTTTTGTTGTAGAGCTATCAAAAATTTTAATTTTTTCACTCATTGATATTCCTTAAAGAGTTTAAGATAAGTTCATATATAGTTTTTCTATCCCCCATTTAATACCTATTAAAATGGGGACTTCAGCAATAATACAGCTCATAAGAATAAGCCAATGTTTTTTATCTGCAATTATAGCCCAAAACCTATAAAAACCAAAAGCCTTAATACTCCAATAAAGTAGTGCCACACCACTTAAAGAGCCCGCAAGAGCTAAGCCAACAGCCTCATACTTCCACATGAGAATTAATGAGCAAACAGTACCAACTAACAGGGACTTGATAGAGATTTGAGCAGCAAGCATTTGTTGGTGGTGAGAATAGAGCCACAATGAAAATATTTTTGCAAGTCCAAAAGGGAGCAAGCCTATAAGATACATAGCAAGTATTATGCCTGTTTGCATAGTGTCTGTATGACTAAAATTGCCCCTTTCAAATAAAATCCAAATAATTTCTTGAGATAAAACTATTCCCCCAACACTGCACAATAAAAGAATAATGAATAAAAACCAAAAAGCACTTTTAAGCTGTTTGAGTGCTTCAGTAATATTATTATTTTTGATAGCCTTTAGCACAACAGGATATAATGCTATTGAAGTGGCAATAGCAAAAAGAGCAAGAGGAAGCTGAAAAATGCGGTTTGCATAATAGAGATATGAAATGCTCCCTGTATTTAAAAATGATGCAAGCTGTATATCAATAAGTGAAGCAATTTGCACTGTTGAGCCACCAAGAATAGCTGGAAAAAATTGTGAATAAAATTTTCGTGTATCCTTTTTGAGCTGTTCTTTTTTGCCCTTGAGAAAGAAAAAGCCTACATACAGCAGGCGACAAAATCCTAACTTCTTAAGGGGGTAAATATGAATTATAATTTGTATCAAACCACCTATAAGGGTTGCATAGCTAAGCCATATTACTATATCAAGGGCTGATTGTTGTATGCTAAGCAACAAGGAGATAATCATTGCAAGATTTAAAAACATTGTTGAATAAGCTGCGGCAAGAAAATTATTTTTATACTGAAGCATAGAACCAAATAGGGTAACTATAAAAATCAAAGGTAAGTACCAAAAATTGATAGTTAACAGAGTTGATACAATTTCGTTTTCTTCATCATTTAAGCCTACAGCAAGTATTTTTGCAACATAGGGGGCAAAGAGTGTTATTAATAATGATAATGTGATAATAAATAATAACAGATTAAAACCTACATTAACACATAATGCCCCCTTGTATCGAGCGTTGCTAAGGCTTGGCAGAAAAGCTTGGCTAAAAGCTCCTTCTGCAAAGATTCTCCGAAAGAGATTAGGAATCTTAAATGCTATAAGAAATAAATCGCTATAAATACTTGCCCCAAGTATTCCGCTCATAGTGAGATCACGAAAGAAACCCGTAATTCTTGAGCATAAAATACCCCCACTGTTGGTAAAAAATCCTTTTATAAACAAAAAAACTCCATATACTTAAGCTACTTTAAGTAAATATTGATATATTTAAAATATTTTAGCATATATAATTTTAAGTTATTATTGTAGCTTGTTTGCTTAATGTATTGTTTGATATAATTACATGAGACAAAATACATAAAGGATTGAATGTGTCAGAGGTTGTTTTTAGCCCAGTATCTGTTCCAGATTGCAACTCTCCTTCTCAAGAAGTTTTAAAGGTTGCTCTTGCACGAGATATTGATGAAAGATTGCTAGAAGCTCGTCTTAAAAGGGTTTATTATCTTATAACATTAAGCGGTAAGCCACCAAGGGAGCTTATCCCAGAAGAGCTTCCATTTTTAGATGATGAGGGTTTTTTATTGCAGCATGATTTAGTGATAGAACAACGTTATTTTATTGTGATTGATTTGGCTCCGCGTTATACATATCACTTTTCTTTGACGCTTAGTCCAAATGGTAGAGAATTATACTTTCGTATTGCACAAGGTTCTAAGATAAATAGAGATGAAGTAACTATTAAAAAACTTTTTGAGCGCATTCGCATACAAAAAGCCGATATGCATGTATTAATACGCGATGAAAAAACTGAATATCAGCGATTGAGAACATTTATACAATCTTTGCCCGATGAGAAATTTTTAAGCAAATCACATGAGTTTTTATTAGCTAAAAGCATTGGTGGCTTGGCAATGATTGAGCCACATTTAGAGGAAGCTGTTGCACTTACATCGAATAGAAAATATAGGCTTATCCCTAAAGACCAGCTTATCGCAACTTTTTTTAAAGGACAAGCAGGAGAAGCAGCAAGAGACTGCTTGGGTCGATTCATTGCACCTGCTGAACCAACTCAAAACGCAGAATCACCCATAATACCAGATGAAACCATACGAGTAGATGATGATGACTCTAGCATTAAATACTATGCAAAAGAGGCAGGTTATATTGTTTATGATAACAATAAACTTTCTATTGCACAAAAAATAAAAATTAAAAATGCTTCTAGCACATCGGTTGGAAACCTTATGGGAGGGCTTAATACTTCTACGCATATTACTATTAGTAGCACTGATATATTACAAGATGCTGTGGGCGAGGGAATGGTTATTGAAGCTGGAACGATTGAGATTGTAGGGAATGTTGGAAATAAGGCTATTATTCGAGCAAATAAAGTGATTATTAAAGGGCAAACGCATCAAAACTCACAAATTTTTGCTGATTATGCTGATGTTGGTATTCATAAAGGACTTGTCATTGCTGATACTTTATTTATTAATCGCCTTGAAGCAGGGATAGCAAAGGGTGATAATGTGAAAATAAATAATGCTTATGGAGGCAAGAGCTATGGGGAGAACTTGCAAATTCTTACCTTGCATTCTAATCATCAGGCTTATGCTGGAACAAGCGTTACAGTAAATGCTCTCAAAGGCGAAGATAATAAATTTATTCTGTGTGCCAATGCTGCACCTAAAAAAGAAGTAAAATATCAAGCCTTTTTAGTAGCAAAAAAACAATGCATACAACAGCTTGCAGAAAAACAGAGAATCTACACAACAGAACTTGCAGAAATAAAAAAACTTCAACCTCTTGTAAAGCAAATAAAAGAGGATATCGCAAATAAAAATGTAGTTCGTGCAAAAATTATGCAAGAGCAAGCTCGTAACTATCGAAAACTTATCCATTTTGTGCAACAACTTAAAAAAGAAATTAATTCCTTATCGCAAAAACTAGAAAAAATTAATAATGAAATAATGAAGTTCGAAGAAAATATTAATGAAGCTTTTGTACTTATTAAGTCTGGCTGGAATGGGTATAATGAAGTGCGATTAAAAAAGCTTTTTGAAGAAAGTGATATTGTGATGAATCCTTATCCTGGAAAAGATGGTCCAAGAGTCCATCTTGATGAAGGTGGAAATATATTAATAAGTACAAAGTAAAGCAATATTAATGATAGTAGGTATTGAAGGGGATATTATATATAAAGGTGCAACAACTTTATGGATTAAATGTCATGGGATTGTGTATGAAGTTTTTGTTTCTCTACAAACAATGCTTCATATTTGTGAAGAAAGTATTTTTCTTTTTATTTCACAAATAATAAGAGAAGATAATATAACACTTTATGGTTTTAGAGAAAAAAAAGAAAAAGACTTTTTTGAACGAATAATCAAAATAAATGGGATTGGACCAAAAGTTGCCCTAGCTATTTTATCAACATATACACCCGATGAATTTCTAGCTATGGTGCATTCAAAAGATGTGCTATCATTGCAAAAAGTACCCGGACTTGGACCTAAAATTGTAAATAGAATTATTGTAGAGCTTGATGGTGATAAATTAAACCTTGATAGTGAAGCTTCGCATAAGATTCAAGCGTTTATGGCTCTTGAATCATTAGGTTTCAAAACAGAAAAGATTCAAGATATTCTTACACAGATAGATTCTAAAAATACTGAAGAAATAATAAGGCAAGCTCTTAAAAAATTATGATATTTAATTATCCATTGAAATAAGAGGAGCAAAGGAGGTGAGATGGATTTGGTGGTTTTTTTTGGTGGTAGAAGCTATGAGCATGAAGTGAGCATTGTAAGTGCTATTGCACTTAAGGATATTTTAGTACGATTAAAATATTTTATATTTATTGATTCTCAAGGGTGTTTATATAATATTCCATTAGAAAAAATGCAAGCAAAAACCTTTTCAAGTAATTCTTACAAAAAATGCCCCCAGGTATTTTTGACGCATAGAGGTTTTATGCAAAAAAAGCTTTTTAAAGAAGAGTTTATGTCTATCCAAATGGCTATTAATTTAATTCATGGTGCAGAAGGAGAAGATGGAACTCTATCGTCTTTGTTGAATTTTTATTGTATTCCATATATTGGACCTAGAATTGAATCTTGCGTGCTGAGTTTCAATAAATATTTTACAAAATTATATGCCCATAGTCGCAAGGTATTAACAATGCCCTATAAGGTTTTTGATAAAGACAAGAGAAAGCACATAGCACAAGAATCGCTCCCCTTCATTATCAAGCCTCTTTGTTTGGGTAGCTCTCTCGGGGTAGAGGTTGTAGAACATTTAAGCGATATTGATTATAAACTTGATATTGCTTTTGAATTTGATGATAGAGTTATTGTTGAGCCTTTTATACATGGTATTAAGGAATATAATTTAGCTGGCTGTCTGATAAAAAAAGAACAGGGATATGAATATAAATTTTCTGTCATTGAAGAACCTCAAAAGGATAATATACTTGATTTCAAAAAAAAATATTTAGATTTTTCTCGGACACAAAAAGTATGTGGAGCAGATATTGATTCAGAATTAGCTCAAAATATTTATGATAATTTTATTAAAATTTATCATAATTGCTTTGAGGGTGCTCTTATTCGCTGTGATTTTTTTGTGCATGAAAATCAGGTGTATCTCAATGAGATTAACCCTATACCCGGTAGTTTGGCACATTATCTCTTTGATGATTTTCCTGCTTTAATTGATGCTCTTGCACATTCTATTCCTACTGTTCGCTCTATCCCCATTAATTACCATTTCATACATCAAATTCATGCACATAAAGGTAAATGATGGCAGTGAAAGAAATTCTTTACAAAGAAAAACAATATAATATTTCATATGAAATACATAATACTCAAAATATGCAGAGAGATGTTTTGTTTTTGCATGGTTGGGGGAGCAATAAGGAAGTTATGAAAACTGCATTCAAAAACTTCCTAAAGGATTATCGCCATTTTTATATTGATATGCCGGGGTTTGGAAATAGTAATAATAATAGTATATTATGCACTCAAGATTATGCTTCTATCGTAGAAATATTCTTAAGTTTATGTAATATTAGTCTTGATAGAGTTCTTGTTGTGGGGCATAGTTTTGGAGGCAAAATTGCTGTGCTTTTGAAAGTAAAAAAAATTGTGCTTTTAAGTAGTGCTGGCATTGTCCCCCCTAAAAAAGCCATAACAAAACTGAAGATTGTTTGTGCAAAAATATGTAATTTTATAGGTATAAATTCATCATATTTTCGTTCCAAAGATGTTGAGGGCATGCCTTCTTGCATGTATGAAACATTTAAATGTGTTGTTAATGAAGATTTTACAAATTATTTTAAGCAATGTAATGCTCATGTATTAATTTTATGGGGACAACATGATACAATAACACCTTTAGAATGTGGAAAAATGATTGCTACTCTAATTCCTTATAATGAGTTTATAAGCTTTGAAGGGGATCATTATTTTTTCATTAATCAAGCACAGCAAATAAGTGATAGAATTCAGCAGAAATTTTATGATAAATAAGGCATGAAAATGGAAAATTTAGTTATTTTTAATATTGAATTCATGGTTATTCGAATTATATCTAATTGGATATTTGTGCTAGCCCTAGCATATTATTTACTTACAAATTTGCAATGGTATAGTTACAAAATCTCACGAGTAATATTAAAGCATCATAAATGGGAATGGCATATTATTTACTTTATATGTCCTATTATTATTTTTTTATGTTCAAATGAGATTTTTTATATTTATTTATATATTTTATATATTCCTTCTCTTATTTATTGGGCAAAACATCTTGATAAGCCTTTAGTTTTTACTAATAGAGTTGAACGGTTTATTTTTATTTATATAGCATTTATAGTTTTTGGCGAAGTGTTATATTATGGCATTGAAAACGAGGCAAAAGGCAATAGTTTTTATGTCCTTTCAATTATTTTAGCAGTTATTGTGAGCAATCTTATAGAGATGGTTCTCATTAGACAATATGCAAAAGTGGCTAAAGAGAAAATACTTTCTCTTGATAATATGATTATTATTGTAGTTACAGGTAGTTTTGGTAAAACAAGTTTAAAAAATTTTTTGGCACAAATTTTAAGCGATAAATTTCAAGTATATGCTACTCCTCGTAGTGTTAATACTTTTGCTGGTATTGTGAGTGATATTAACAATAATCTTCCTCAATTCACTGATATATATATTGTAGAAGCTGGAGCAAGAGAGCAGGGCGATATCCTTGAAATTGTTGAGCTTGTAATGCCCCATTATGGAATCATTGGCAAAATAGGCTCAGCTCATATAGAGTATTTTAAAAACCAAGAGAATGTTCAGAAGGCAAAATTTGAGCTTACCAAAAGTAAGAGGCTTAAATTTCTTTATAATTATAGAGATAATAATACTCCAGATGTGGCTGATGGTGTTTTTGTTATTCCTTTTCCAAGTAACATTAAGAATATTTCTGCAACATTAGATGGCACTTCTTTTGAGTTGCTTATTGCTCAAGAATATTATTCTTTCAACACCCCTATTCTAGGTGCTTTTAATGCAGAAAATATATCGGCTGCTATTATGATAGCATCAAGTTTAAATATAGAAATAAATCGTATTCAAAAAGTGGTACACAAGCTCACCCCTATACCCCATAGGCTTAATCGTGTAGATGCTAATGGAAAGATAATCTTAGATGATAGCTTTAATGGCAATATTGAAGGTATGCTTGAAGCTATTCGTTTAGCCTCTCTTTATGGTGGTCGCAAAGTTATTGTTACTCCTGGATTAATTGAAAGTTCAAAAGAAGAAAATGAAATTTTAGCTAAAGCAATTAATGATGTTTTTGCTATTGTAATTTTAACCGGTGCACTTAATATTAATGTTTTAAGCGAATATATAACAAAGCCTCAAAAAATTATTCTTAAGGAAAAGATGGCTATGGAATCTGTGCTTAAGGCAAGTACATGTCAGGGTGATCTGATTTTATTTGCTAACGATGCACCAAGTTATATTTAAGGAATAATCATGGAAAATCTCTATGCCCCTTGGCGGAGTGCTTATTTTTCGGAAAAAGTAGATGGTTGTGTATTTTGTCATATTTCTTGTAATAAAGATGATGATCATATACAAAAGGTTTTTTATCGTGATTTGG
Source organism: Helicobacteraceae bacterium (assembly GCA_029258405.1). GTDB lineage: Bacteria > Campylobacterota > Campylobacteria > Campylobacterales > Helicobacteraceae > NHYN01. Next base: position 18,992 of record JARHYY010000126.1, read on the forward strand.
TTTGTTTTGGGGTGATGAATAAGTATCCTTATACACCCGGACATATTATGCTCATTCCACATACCCATGTAGATGTGCCTTTATTGTTGCCACAGAAAGAATGGTTACATATTCAAGTTCTTGCTCAAAAATGTATTACGATGCTTCTTGATGGCTTTGGTGCTCAAGGAGTAAATATGGGTATTAACATTAAAAGAAGTGCTGGTGCTGGGATTCCTGATCATTTACATATCCATCTTGTACCTCGTTGGAATGGCGATACAAATTTTATTACTGCTGTTGCTGATACAAGAATTTATGGGGTTGATTTTGAGGATATTTACGAAAAAATTAAAACTCTTGCACAAGAATTTCTTGTATTATGAATAATAAGATGCTATTTAATGAAATTGCTTGCTCATGCCATATTCTAAGCCTTGCTGTTATTTATGAGCATAAGCCTTATAGTGCATCTTTATTTTATGTCTATAGTGCTCAAACACAATGCCTTGTTGTGGCAAGTTCTCATAGCACAAGACATGTTCAGGCAGCTTTAAGAAACCCTTGTGTAAGTGGAACAATAGCCCCATTGGTTAAAGATGTACAGCAAATCAAAGGCATACAATTTATAGGAAAGTGGTATAAGGCAACAAAACAACAAGAAAAGCTTTATACAGACAAATTTCCTTATAGTGTATCTTATATGCCACATATATGGAGCATAGAGCTACAAGAAGCAAAAGTAACCCACAATGCTTTTTTGGGATTAGGTAATAAAATAATTATATATTTTAATGATTGTTCTCATCATTTCAAATAATCTTGAAAATAGCATAGATACTTTTAAAACAAAGGCAGTTTCGCCTCAGAGTTTTTAGGGATTAAAGTATAAATAGGCATTTTGTTTTTGGCTCTGTAAGAATTTTTTATTTAAGCTTTGGAAATTCATATGCTAGAATTTTTAAGACTCCATGTAATAATATCAATTTATTTTTTATATAATATAAGTAAAAATAACTCTTATAAAATCATGTAATTAATGAGATGAGATTTGTTATATAATACATAAGATATTAATTAATAATACTATAATTACTCAGGAGGTATAGTTTAATAAAATATAGTAATATATTTTTATTTGATATAAATCTAAAGAATATAATTTGACAGGGAGGATTAATGAGCATTAGAACAAAAATTGCAATTATTGCAAGCACAATCATTATTGTTTCTATTGTTGGATTAAGTATTATAGGCGTGATAGAGAACAGAAATAACTCTCTTGATGTCAATACAAAAAATCAAGCAGATAGTTTGCGTATAGTTGATTTATTCTTGCAAGATATTAACCTATCATCTAAAGCCACATTATTGGCATTAAAAAAAGAAATTGAACAAATGCCCTTAAATTCACTAGATAGCGAAGAGAAAATAGCACAAAATATAGGCAATTTATTAAGAATTCATAGAAGTTTTACACAAATAAGCACAAGCTATATCGGATTACCTAATGGCAAATTACTAGAATCTGGTATAGCATCTGATAAGGCAAATAAGGATTGGATTTCTTTTGGTGGCATAGGTGATTCTAGTGGCTATATGGCAAACCAAAGAGGCTGGTATTTAGGAGCAGTAAATAAAAATGGATTTTATCAAAGTGCGGTATATATTGATGTATATGGAAATAGAGCTATAACATATTCAATACCAATACAAAAAGGCTCTAAACTTATAGGCGTTTTAGGTATTGATATTTTAGTTGATAATATCCAAGAATATTTTGACTTTTTAGAGAGGGAAAATGGGATAAGTATGTTTGCTTTGGATGCTACAAATATTCCTTATATAGCTACAGATAAAGATATAATACTTAAAAAATCTGAGCTATTTGACAAAGTTGCTCAAATCTCTAGCGAGAAAGTTGATTTTGAATATTTTGAAGTTAATGATAATGGAGTAAAGAAAGCAGCTCAATGTAAAACATCAAAAGATAAAGAATTTGCCCCATATACCCTCTGTAGTTTTGAGAGTGTAGATAAAATAGAAGAGCCCATTCTAAAAATTGGTTATGAACAAATATTTATAGGTATTATATTTACAATAATTACAATTATTGCATTATATATAATTTTACATTTGTATCTCAAACCATTAGAGCATATATCTCGAGGTTTAAATAATTTCTTTAAATTCCTCAATCATGAAACAAAAACAGCACAAATTATAAATATCACTTCAAAAGATGAATTTGGAACTATGGC
>JARHYY010000009.1 GCA_029258405.1 Helicobacteraceae bacterium
TCTACAATACTAATGAGGATCATAAAAAAATTGCCATTGCTATCTCTTCTATGTGGAAAAAGAATCTTGATGGAATTATAAAAATCACATTACAAAACCTAGAATGGAAAACCTTTCTCTCTGAAAGAAGGTTGGGTAAATTTCAAGTTGCCAAAAATGCGTGGTGTTCAGCTTACAATGAAGCAAGCACATTTTTAAATACCCTTTTATCAGATTCTTCTAATAATCGTGGAGGATTTGCAAGCAAGGAATATGATGATATTATCCATTCAGCTTATTTAGCGCCATCTCAAGAGCAAAGAGCAGAGCTATATGCTAAGGCTGAAGATATATTATCACAAGAAACTGCATTGATACCTATTTATTTTTATGTATCTGGTTTATTAGTTAAGCCCTATGTAAGAGGGTTTAAGCTTAAAGCATCTCAAGGTTATTATTTTAAAAATGTATATATTTTAGAGCATTAAGAGTTTTATGTTTAGGAATGCTCATAATAAAGCATAATTAAATATAAGAGCTCTTAAAGCACTTAGAAATATTAGCATAGCCCCCCCTTAAACCAAACAAGCATTTTGATACATAGCTTGTTATATGTAATATTCATGTATCTCATAAGATAAATATAGTATGCGTTTATATTGTATATATTAACTTATATAGCTTTGGGTTAATATATACGCACCACTTTAAGATGAGGTATTGTATTATTAAAAGCATTCCATAATATATTAAAGCATTATTGCACAATAAAACATTCTTTGGTAAGAAGCTCTTATTTTACCTTTCTTTGATATGAAAAGCATTGTAAATAATCCTTAAAAAGTTTGTATCTCTTATCTATTCCATAAGAGTTATTCATATTATCAAAGAAACTTTAATGGCTCTCTTAATATATGTGTAGTTTAAGGTATGCACTCTTTAGTAAAATCTCTTATTCTTTTGAGTGTATTTGATTGCTAGGTTTTTAACTCTACTCTTATAAGAACTTCATACTTATACTTGAGAATCAATAGATTTAGTATTTAAAAGTGCTTTAAAATTCCTCCTTAATCCTCTTATAGTATTTATAGCTCTAATGCTTGTACTTGACTTGCTTTTACAATAAGCTTATAATATAACTTTGTATAGTGAAGCATTAAGTAAATCTTTTAATATTTGTTGCTTGTTTGAGTCTTTTTATGTTGAAATAGCTTGTGGGGGTATATTTTCTTTTCTTATGAATTATTAAATATTTAACAACACCTTTAAATAAGCTCTGTCGCTATCTCTTACAAATTAAGACTGATAAAAGCCTTTTAAGTACGATATTTATGAAAATTGTCCTAAAAATAAGAGCAGCACTGTTGTGCTCATAATAATAAAAAACCAATTTATTTTTTCATGCATCTTATTAATATTTTTTTCAAAAAGCCACAAAGCATATAAGATCAATAAACCAATAACTATAAAACAAATTAAACAGCATAGTGCCATATTCATAAACTGTTTTTGAGGTATAAGCCACCATCCATGAGAATATAAACCAGCACTAAAGTTATCCTCTAAAGAGCCTATAAAAAACTGCTGTAAGCTATCTAAAGTTGTAAAACTATTTTGAGGCGGGCGAGGAATATCTAGCCCGCATTCTCCAGAGGGCATAAACCATTCAGGAAACCATATATGCAAAGGAATATTAAAAGGAAATATGGGGATATTTTTGCACCCATTCATTTGAATAAATGGGTTCGCTTCTTGCACAGATATAGCAATATGATTAAGCAATAATGAATGATGAATGCCTAGTGTTATCCCATAAATACTAAACACAAAGCTAAAAAACAAAATCCCTTTTACGGGACACAAAACTGCCAAAATAGCCCCTATTGCTATGCTCCATGTTGCGTAACGAATATATACACATTGCTCACAAGGCTGCATATATAAATAGTTTTGAAAAAAATAATGAGACACAATAAGCATACCTAATACAATTATAAGTACAAAGCCCCAAGTTTTTCTTAAGTATATACTACTCATTGTATCTCATAGTAATTAGGGCATTTTCATAAGATCTTCAATAAGAAGTGCTAAAACCTCTAATGAATCAAAAGCCCCAGCCATAATTTGATATTTTCCATTAACAATAAATGTGGGGGTGCCTTGCTCCAAAGCAATGGGTTCAGCTTGTTCATATTGCGATATAATTTGCTTTGCCTCTGCAGTTTGCATAAAAGCTTCAAGTTCAGACAATGAAATACCTAATACATTCAATCCTATCTCATAAAAACCATCTAAATTATTTTGATTTTCAAAATCTTGTTTTTGAACAAAATAAGAATCAAAATACGCTCCTGCAAGCTTATATACCATACCTCCTTGAGCTGCATCTTGATTATTTTGCAAATCTTTAGCATACGCATAGGCAAATAAATTATTCAACTCTTTCCAATATCCTTGCTGAAAATTTGTGTGATAAAGCCTATAGTTTAACTCTGGAATCTTAGCCTTAAGTTTTTTTAGTGTTTCAAATTTATAATGATTGTAGCAATGAATACAACGGTATGAAAATATTTCAATTACACTATTATGAGCTTCTTTGAGCGGGGTTTTAAGCTCAATGTAATCTATGCCCTTTTGAAAGCTGCTTTCAGCGTATAAAAATACGCAAAAAAACATACAGACACTCATTATTTGCACAGCCTTTTTTACCATATTCACAATATAACTCCTTTGAAATAAATTTATAATCTAATAATGCTATTGTAACATAAAGTGCAAATATTTCAAGAAATATATGATAATAAAGATGAATTTCAATGAATTTTTATTTGATTGTTAATAGAAATAAAGTACAATTCCTCCCTAAATCCATAAATAAGTCGAAGGAAATATTATAAGGAATTTTTAATATGAATGAGCTTTTACTTATCCTGCAATTTATTCTTGCAGCAGTTATTACCGTTGTCATTTTGCTTCAAAAAAGTTCAAGTATCGGTCTTGGTGTTTATAGCGGGAGCAATGAGAGCTTATTTGGTGCAAAGGGTCCAGCGAGTTTTTTGGCTAAAACAACTTTTGTATTAGGTGTAATCTTTGTTGCCAATACTCTAGCGTTAGGTTATGTATATACCCAAAAATCACAAAAATCTGTTTTGGATAGCATTAATACAGAATCAATGATTCCATCAATACCCCAAACACATGAACAAAACAATACACAATCGCTGAATACTTCAGATACAAATACCACACCACCCATAGATGCACCATCAACTACACAGCACTCTACCCAAGGAGAAAATAATGCCAGTCAATGAAATTTATACCCACACTAAAGAGTATATGCAAAAAAGCCTTAATGCACTCAAAAAAGATTTTGGAACTTTGAGAACGGGCAAGGTATCTACAAACATTATTGAGGGCATTAAAATAAATTATTACGACACACTAACGCCTTTGTCGCAAGTTGCTTCTCTTACAGCTCTTGATGCTTCTACTTTGCAAGTGATTCCTTGGGAAAAAAAAATACTCAAAGAAATAGAACGAGCCATTAACGAAGCTAATATAGGCATCAACCCTAATAATGATGGCGAAAGTATCAAGTTATTTTTCCCACCTATGACGAGTGAAAAACGCAAAGAAATTGCCAAAGAAGCGAAATCTATGGGTGAAAAAACAAAAATATCTATACGAAACATACGAAAAGAATCTAATGATAAAATAAAAAAGATGGAAAAAGAAAAAACTATTTCAGAAGATATATCTAAAAAAGCTTATGATGAAATTCAAAAAATCACTGATGAATTTGTAAAAAGAGTTGATGAATCTATCAGGAACAAAGAAGAAGAGATATTGAAAATATGAAAAAGTTAGACATTATTACTCTGTATAAAAACTCAAAAGCTCTCTTAGAAGGGCATTTTTTATTGAGCAGTGGGCGGCATTCTGCATACTATCTACAAAGTGCTAAAGTCCTAGAATCTCCACAAACAGCGTCTTTGCTTGCAGAAGCTCTAGCAAAACATATTAAAGAACATAACATATGCTACATTGATGCAATCTGTGCTCCTGCATTAGGGGGCATTATAGCTGGATATGAACTTGCTAAGGCTATGGGGGTACGATTTATATTTACAGAACGCGTACAAGGTAAAATGCAATTGCGTAGAGGGTTTGAAGTATCATCAGGTGAGCATTTTCTTATCTGTGAAGATATTATTACTACAGGGGGTTCTGCTCTTGAATCTGCTGAAGTTATTACATACTTAGGTGGAAAAGTGCTTGGTTTTGCTGCATTAGCTAATCGCGGGATTTGTAAATGTATCAACTCTGAAACACACTCAAAACCAGAAGCAAAACTACCTACACACTTGCCCCTTTTTGCTTTGGAAAACTTTTCTTTTGACACTTATATTCCTGAAGAATGCCCTTTGTGCAAGCAAGGCACTCAAGCTATAAAACCGGGGAGTCGAGGCAATTAAATACAGCTGCAAAAAGTGGAGGTCTATTGAATAGCAAAACAAACAAAAACGATATGCCCAAATTTGTGTCCTATTTTGAACGCTTTAAGGCACAAGTAATTGATACATTTATGATATATACACCTATTTTGTATATCACTACCTATTTTGTTCTTGATGGGGCACAAGAGTTTAGAGAAAGTGAAATTGCACATTTTATTGCTGTTTTTATATATGGAATTCTTGCATCTCTATTTATATCTCTTAGCGCACAAACACCGGGTTGCAAGGCACAAGGCATTGCTATAGTAGATACAAATTTAAAAAAAATAAATTTCCTTAAATCTCTTGTTCGTTTTTTTCTTTATCTCATAACTGTATTTTTAATTTGGGGTGTTTTTCTGCCCCAGATACGCAGACAAAAAACAACCATTCATGATATTATTTGTGGTACACAGATGATATATAAGCACAAATAAGGAATAGTATGCGAAGATTTATAGATTCACTCAAAGAAAACAACCTTCTTAAAATCATCGATGAACCTATAGATATCAACCTAGAAATGGCACATATTGCCTATATAGAAGTCAAAAAACAACATTCAAAAGCCTTATTATTTACACAACCTGTATGTAAAGAAAAAAATAAATTTTTTGATATACCTGTATTAATGAATATCTTTGGGAGCGATGCTCTTGTTCAGCTTATTTTAGGAGATGTAGAAGAAATAGCTAAAAACATTCAATCTCTTACACATTTTAAACCACCTAAAAATTTTCGTGAAAGCATAAAATCTTTAGCTATGCTATGGAATCTCCGCACAGTTTTTCCATCAAGAAGCAATAAAAAAGGTTTTTGTCAAGAGGTTACATATAGAGATGATTTGGTAAATCTCTATAATTTACCTATACTAAAAACATGGGAAAAAGATGCTGCTGCTTTTATAACTATGGGGCAGCTTTATACACAAAGTCTTGATGGCAGAATTCAGAATGCTGGAATGTATCGCTTGCAGGTGCTTAGCAAAAATGAGCTTATATTACATTGGCAAATACACAAAGATTCTATAAAAATTTTTGAAGAGTACAAGAGAAGCCAACAGAAAATGCCCGTTTCTATCGCTATTGGTGGGGACCCTCTATATACATGGTGTGCAACTGCACCGCTACCTTATGGTTTGTTTGAATTATTGCTCTATGGCTATATTCGCAAACAAAGAGCAAAGATGATTAAATCTCTCACTAATCCTATCTATATACCTTTTGATGCAGATATTGTAATAGAAGGCTTTGTTGATCCACAGCATTATGCCAATGAAGGACCATTTGGGGATCACACTGGTTTTTATACACCTATAGAGCCATATCCTGTTCTTAAAGTTTCAGCACTGACGCATAAAACTAATCCGATATATCTTGCTACTGTAGTTGGCAAACCTCCTTTAGAAGATAAATACCTTGGCTATCCTACAGAAAGAATATTTTTACCTCTTTTACAAACAACAGCTCCGCAACTTTTAGATTACTACATGCCAGAAAATGGGGTTTTTCATAATCTCATTCTTGTTAAAATCGCTGTTTGCTACCCCAAACATGCCCAACAAGTCATGCACACATTATGGGGCACTGGACAAATGAGTTTTGTAAAACATGCTATTTTTGTCAATGAAAACGCTCCAAATTTAAGAGATTCCAAAGCTATTAGCACATACATACTTGAGCGATTTTCGATAAAAAATTTACTTTTTAGTGAAGGAATTTGTGATGCCCTAGATCATGCGAGCAATGGTTATGCACATGGGGGCAAGTTAGGTATAGATTGCACACAAAAAGAACAAGTTAAAAATGATGTAATAGTACTTGAAGATAATTTACTTCTTCACAAAATGCAAAAAATTATTCCAGAAATACAAGAAATACGGCAATACTTTTGTGATACACCTAATCCAATAACTATTATAGGGATACAAAAACAAAACCGCCCTGTAACACAGCTCATTCCACAGCTTGATATTTTGCAAGAGCATTTGCGTATATTGTTTTTTCTTGATTCTTCCAAGCTTGATAAAGAAAATCCCTATATGATATTATGGCGTGTTGTTAATAGCATTGATGCTAAAAGAGATATTGTAATTACCGAAAAAATAATAGGCGTAGATGCTACAGACAAAGGCATTCTTGAAGGATATATGAAAGAATGGCCTCTTGAAACAGATTGCAATAAAGAGGTTATAGAAAGCTTACGCAAAAGAGGACTTATAGATGTTGATGACACATTTTTAAAGTTTTTTCAAATTTAGCACAAAGGAGCGAACATGATACGAGTAGTAGCAAAAATATTTGTTGAGCATGATAAGCAAGAATTATTTATTTCTGCAGCTAAAGAGCTTATCTCTAAAAGTCGTTTGGAAGAAGGTTGTCATTTTTACGACCTCATGCGTCAAAGTGAAAATAAAAATATTTTATGCTTTATTGAAGAATGGGCTAGCCATTCAGCCCTAGAACAACATATGAGCACAGAGCATTTTAAAAAGGGCATACAAACCCTAGAGCAATACTGGACAAAAGCACCAAGCATAGAAGTTTATGAAATGTTAAATTGATATAATTTTATGCAAAAAATAGAGCAGTATTTAGAACTTAAAAAACTATATCTCGAACGAATGTGTGGCACCACTTTCATGCCTCTTAAAACATTGAAGCATGCAAACACTGCATCATCAAATATGGGGAATGCTAATAGTTTTGCAGATTTAAGTGCAAATATTCAACAATGCCAATTATGTTTGCTTTGCAATACAAAAGCCAAACCTAATGCTGGATATGGAAACTCGCATGCAAAAATTGCCTTTATTACGCAAACACCTCTTACAACAACCTCCAATGCCACTACTTTAGTGGCAAGAGGTGGCGAAATGCTTCAAGATATGATAGAGCATGTCTTATGTCTTTCTTTAAAAGAAGTTTCTCTGCTCTCCTTACTTAAATGCACCCCTCAAATAGGTCAAGAAGTAACTCAAGAGCTTGTTAATTCTTGTTCGCCATATCTTTTTGAGCAACTTTTTATTTTAAAGCCTAAAATTATTGTAACCTTAGGGGAGGAAGTTACACAAGTTTTTTTGAGAATCAATGAAAATTTTGAAGAAATTCGAGGAAAAGTAAGCTTATGGGAGCACACAAAGCTTATCCCATTATATAGCCCTCGCTTCTTGTTAAAAAATCCTTCTCTTAAAAAAGAAACAATGAAAGATTTAATTTTTATTAAAAGTTTGCTATAAAGGAAACTCATGTTAATTACACTATCTTCATTACGAAAATTGATGCTTATGATACTCTATTTATTATGTTCTGTGCAATTATACGCCAAGAGCGAAAAGCTCTCCACATTACCTCTGCCAACCATGGAAATGGTTAATATAGATCCAACACCTTGTGATGAACGTTGTTTAAATGTGCTCTTAGAACAAGAAATGTTCTTTTCATTTCTCGCACGCTTTCAGCAAAATATTAAAAATAACCGCCTCTTATCCGCTTTCTCTGCCCTTATGGAACGACACGGATTTGGGCTTGCCTATGCAAATCGCAATAGCGATGCACAAGTAAAAATTGCACTTATTTTACCAAAAAAAAGTATAGGTAGCTATTCATTGAGCAGTATTAATACTGTATTAGCTTATCTCACTTCACAAAAAAACTCTTTTTATTTTGAGGTATTTGACATAGCTGATGAAAACCTTCAAGCATTTTCAAGCACATTAGGAACAATTGAAAATCGTGGTTTTGGAGGTGCTATTCTTATTGCAACCACAAAAGCCATTCCTTTTATTCCGCAACTTACCCCTAAGATTCCTTTTTTTGTTGCCTCTATACATAAAGAACAAATTTTAACTCACAATACTCTTTCTTCAAAGATAATTTTTGGTGGCATTAGCTACCATGAGCAGATTAAAGCACTTAAACGTTTTAGCGAATATTCAGCCCCCACTGTGCTCTTTAATGATGAAAGTGCCACTGGATTTAGAATTGCTCGCGATATCAAAAAAGAAGGTTTTACAATTGCTCTTGAACAAAATTTTAATTCTAAAAATATTGCCCAATTTGGAAAAGATATACAAAAAAAATCCCATTTCCTAAGAGGTTCTAATATATTCTTGAATACACCTGTGAATAATAGTGCACTCATACTCTCTCAACTAGCATACAATCGCATTACACCACGAGTGATTTTAACAACCCAATTGGGTTTTAGCCATGCTCTTTTTTCTTTAACACAACCAATAAGCAGATTTTCCTTATATATCAGCAGTATTACTGGGGGAGATATGAAAAACATCAAGGAATATGCCGCCCTCTTAGATGTAGATTTACAATATGATTGGATTCACTATGCAACTGCTATAGGCACAGAGTATATTTATCACCAACTTTTTAATGATGAAAAAAAATGGTTTAAAGAAAATGTTGAATTAAATCAAGTGAGGTATGATACAAAAATATATAGAGCAAGAGAAAATTTTTTTGAAGTTATACATTAACCTATCCTCTTAAAACAAGAGGATAGGTAATGCTATTTACGCTGAAACACTAAATTGATCTCCATTTTCTGGATAACCATTAGCATTGACTGTGCTAGAACCTATGGTACCCTCAACAGCTTGAGCATTCACAGCATCTTGGTTTTGTTGTACCTGATTAGTTGCTGTTGTGGTTTCATTAGCTGTATTTTGAGTAGCCATTACATCATTTGATGTATTGATATTGTTATTACCTGTCATATATACAGCATTTAACGATGTAGAACCAGTAATTGCATCCATTGGTTTCTCCTTGTTTTGATGTCAATCAAATGCCTTATAATATTACAAATAGACTTAAATTAATATAAACATTTAAACTTCCTCTCAAAATAATAATCTCGCATTTAGGGTAGGAGGCTATAAGACAAGCAACCCACAATAAAAACCAATACTAAATATTAAATCCAGCTTCTCTTAAAAATACAGAAGGCTCATAGGCAACCTTTCTCCTGCTATCATTCTTAGCAAAAGAGAGAGCAAGAATATCTTTTGCCCTTGTTACAGCCACATAAAATAATCGCCTTTCTTCATCAAGGTTACCATTTTTCACCATCAATTTACGATTAGGGAATCTTCCTTCCATGAGATCTATAACATAGACTTCACTATACTCTAATCCTTTTGAGCTATGCACACTTAATAAATTTACTCCATCTCCCTCGCTCATTTCGCTTGCCCCTAAAATCATAGCATTTAAAAAACGCCCTAATTCTGAATAGTTCTTGCTTAAATCTTTTAGTATCTTTATTTTAAAGGCAATTTTTTCTAGTGCATATTTATATTGCTCCGCATTGCAAGAACCATCTTTGAGTGTTGCCCTTGTTTTTGCTAACTTTGCAGTAATATCTTTAAAAAGCAATGATGCTTCACAATGCTCTATAAGTTGCATTGTGCTTTGTGTAGGCTTAAACGCAAGAGCAAGGATATAGAGATTATTTAAAAAACAAACGGTATTAACAGTAATTTTAGGGTGCTGCAAAAGAGGATTCTGTACAAAATCCTTATGTAAGCCTAGATTATCCCATTTGGCAGTTTTTTCTTGTTTGAACAAATCATCAAAAAGCCCTGATTCGTATTTACCTTTATTTACAAGAATATCATTTATATTTCCTCTTGGGTGCAATAAGCCTCTAAGGATATTTCCATCTCCAAGCTGAACAAGTGCATGATAAATATCCATGCTTACACTGCCGCCAACACCTTTTATATAACTTATTATATGGATAAAAGCCATCATATCTTTAGGGTTATGAAAAAGCGAAAGTATATCAAGCATAAGAGTAACTTCTTTCGCATCAAAAAAGCTTATACCGCCCTTGCGTTTGCTTGGGATATTCCATTCTTTAAGGCAGGCTTCTATAGCATCTGCTGAAGCATTATTACGAAAAATAACGGCTATTTCGGAATGTTTTGTCGATGAGCAAGAGATTCTCTTTGCAATCCCATAATACTGCTGAAATAATTCATCATAAACAAGCAATTTTACCTCTTTTGCATCTGTTGATATTTTTGTTGCCTCAATTTTTTTAGGATAGATTCTTTTGTTGTAAGAAATAACTTTATTTGCTATATTTAAAATAGGTTCTGTAGAGCGATAGTTTTTCGAGAGATTAAAAATTTTTGCATTATAAAATCTATCTTCAAAACCAGCAATGATAGAAATATCTGCGCCATTAAAAGCATAAATACTTTGATCATAGTCTCCAACACAAAACAAACTTTTAGGATCAAGAGCCATAAGCACAGAATCTTGCAAAGGATTAGTGTCTTGATATTCATCAACAAGGACTTCTTTGTATAAATCTTTTTGTAGCCTTTTATTCTTCATTTCTTCTCTATATAATATAAGTAAGTCGTTAAAACCTGCATAGCCATACTGTTGTTTGAGTGCTTCAAATGCGTTAATTATTTCCTCATAGATAGCTACATGTACACACTGTGAATCCATACGATTACTCAACCATTCAGAGAAACTCTCATAACATTCATAATATTGATGCGAATTTTGATACAAAGAATATATATCAAAAAGATACGAAGAGGAATAAGGGTTAACTTCATTGTTTTGTTTAAAAATGCAAGAATCATAGACATTTTTAAACAAAACTTTTAATTCAGATATTCGCTTCAGGGTTATATTTTTATGCTCTTTAAGATAACGGTAGCTTACCGCATGAAAAGTGCCTGCCTCAATCTCCTTAATCTGCTTGTTATCACATATAACCTGCAAACGAGAAAGCATCTCCTGTGCGGCTTTGTTGGTAAAAGTGAGCAATAAAATCTCTTTTGGGCTAATGCCTTGCTGTATCAAATAAGCTATACGACCTACTATAGTAGAAGTTTTCCCTGTACCTGCAGATGCAATAACAAGGTTGTATCCCAAAGGTGCAGTACAAGCAATCTTTTGCTCTTTATTAAGTGATAACATCAATCAAATTATACAAACACAATTTTACTTATCTATAAATTGTCCAATGCTATAAACTGTTTAATGGGCTCACTAAAACCATGTTCTGGGTATTCATTTGGCGGTATAGAAATTTGAGCGGCAGTTTTATTTTGCGTATTAAATACAATGGGTGCTCGAAAATTTACCAAACTATTTTCAATAGGGCTTTGAATGACCACAGGGCAATAAAGCAATACAGAATCTTCTCGTTGAATATCCATAGCAGTTTGTATGGAATCAGGAATAGCAACCATATAATCTTTTTTAAGCTTATAAGGATTAACAAGCGTCAGAGCGATGCCACTGTCGCTATTGTCATCTCTTAAACCCTTGATGCGAACAAATCTTTCATCAACTTCATTGAATTCAATTCTTGCAACCTGTTCTAAACCAAGTATAGGACTTTTAAGATCATAAATATGCAAATAATTACTGATAGGATCAGCCACATTAAAATCTGGATATTCTTGCTGGTTAAGGATAATTTGTGCAACTGTTTGATTATCTTCATTAAATATAAGGGGAGCCAAGAAATTAACACGAGAATTCTCAATAGGCTCTTGAAATAAAATAGTACAATAAATCTTTACTTTTGAGTTACTATGCATATCAATAAGAGTTTGGATAGCAACAGGGACAGTTAAGGAATAATTTTGTTTGAGTGCATAAGGGTTTACTAGCCGAAGTTCGATACCATTTTCTACACCATCGCTCTTGAGACCTTTAATGAGAACAAATCGCTCATCTAATTCTTCGAGTTTTATTTGAGCAATTTGTTCTAAACCTAGAATAGGGCTTTTTACCTCATATATCATAGTAATTAAATCTCCTTATAGCAAGTTTATTTGGTTTTATCAACAGCACATTATAGCCTTATTTACTTTAAAAATATCCTAAAATACTTTTCAACTTTGGCTCATTCTCCATAGAGATTAAGAGGAGTCTAACAGTATTTAGTATATAATGAAAAAAACGGCAGGCTATCTTAGTGTATTGCAAATTTTTTTGGATTTATTAACTTTTAGGGATCAAAATGAATGCGGAACAAAAAACAAGTGCAAAAAAAAGCTATAATCCATCACTTATAGAATCTCAATACTATAAAATATGGGAAGAGAGGGGCTACTTTGAAGTAGATGGCAATAAAAAAATACAAAGACATAAAGAACCTTTTTGTATTATGCTCCCTCCACCAAATATTACAGGTAATTTGCATATCGGACATGCTCTTAACCATACCCTTATTGATATTATCGTGCGATACAAGCGTATGGATGGCTATAAAACACTTTGGCAGCCAGGTGTAGATCATGCAGGAATTGCTACACAAAATGTAGTTGAAAAACAAGTCATTAAGGAAGGGTTAAGTAAAGAGCAATTGGGGAGAACAGCTTTTTTAGAGCGTATTTGGAAATGGAAAGAACAAAGTGGGAATATTATCTTACAACAAATGCGTTCATTGGGCTCTTCTTGTGCTTGGAGTAGAACTCGCTTTACCATGGACAAAGGGCTGGCAGCTAGTGTAAGAACGGTATTTAGCAAGCTTTATGATAAAAAAATGATTTACCGTGGAAAGTATATGATCAATTGGTGCACTCATGATGGTGCATTAAGTGATATAGAGGTAGAATATGAAGAAAACAATGCCAATCTTTATCACATTCGTTATAAACTTGCTGGAAGTGATTCATATATTATTGTGGCTACCACACGTCCTGAAACATACTTTGGGGATAGTGCTGTAATGGTTCATCCTCATGATGAGAGATACAAACACTTAATAGGTAAAAAAGTGATTCTTCCTCTTTTAAATAGGCAAATACCTATTATAGCCGATGAAACTGTAGACATGGATTTTGGAAGCGGAGCAGTAAAAGTTACGCCAGCTCATGATTTCAATGATTATGAAGTAGGCAAACGACATGGGCTTGAATTCATTACTATTTTTGATAGCCATGGCATACTTAATGATTATGCAGGACAGTTTAAGGGGCTAGAAAGATTACAGGCACGTTCAGTCATTGTTCAAGAGCTAGACAAAATAAATGCTATAGAAAAAATAGAATCTCACAAGAATCAAATAGGCAAATGCTATCGATGTGGTAATATTATTGAACCCTATATTTCTCAACAGTGGTTTATAAAAAAAGAACTTGCACAAAATGCTATCGCACAGATAAATACCACAAAAGCAGCAACATTTTATCCAGAACAATGGAAAAATAACTACAATAGTTGGATGCGTGAATTGCGTGATTGGTGTATTAGTAGGCAACTTTGGTGGGGGCATCAAATTCCTGTTTTTTATTGTGATTGTGGTCATGAATTTTGCTCTACAGAAGAAAAGCCAACACAATGCCCAAAATGTCATTCAGCAAATTTCAAACAAGATTCAGATGTATTAGACACATGGTTTAGCTCTGCACTATGGCCATTTAGCACTTTAGGTTATGCAAATGGGGAGTTTGGGCATGAAAGCTTATGGTATGAAAATGATTTAAAAGAATTTTATCCAAATACATTACTTATTACGGGTTTTGATATTTTATTTTTTTGGGTGGCAAGAATGCTTATGATGGGTGAATATGCCCTTAAACAACTACCCTTTAAGGATATTTACCTTCATGCCCTTGTTCGAGATGAAAAAGGACAGAAAATGAGCAAAAGCAAAGGGAATATCATCGATCCCCTTGTTATCATTCAAAGCCATTCTGCTGATGCCTTAAGATTTACGCTTGCTACTCTCTGTGCATTAGGGCGAGATGTTAAATTAAGCAATACCCAATTAGAAATCAGCAAAAATTTTACCAACAAACTTTACAATGCAGCAAATTTCCTCTTATTGCATCATGAGAGCTTTACACAATCACCCATACACACCGATTTGGGACTCTACATGCAATCCCGATTACAAAAAACTATTGAGGATGTAAGAAGCTCTCTTGATTTATATCGCTTTAACGAAGCAGCAACTGCTCTTTATCGTTTTTTATGGGGTGAATTTTGTGATTGGGGCATAGAGCTTGCCAAAGCACAAAAGGAATCTATCATAGAATTGAGCACAATATTTTTAGAAGCTCTAAAGTTGCTTCATCCATTTATGCCCTTTATCACAGAGTATCTCTACACACTTTTAAGCGGACAAGAACTAGATACAAGAGATTCTATCATGATAATGCCCTACCCCATTGCACAAACAAGAAATAAGGATATTGAAAGAAGCTTTGCCCTGATTATTGATGCTATTATATCCATACGACGCCTTAAAGCAAACCTTGATTTAGCCTCTCACTCATCTTTAAATATTTATCTTCAGCTCCATGAAAGCACAAAAGAAGAATTATTGCAAACATTTATTCCTCGCTTATCCAAGGTGCAATCTGTAACAATTGTGCAACATAAAATACAAGATTCTATTGCCGATATTGGCAAGCATGTTTGTGTTTATATTACTAAAAGCAATGTTGATTTAAGTTCTATCATTGATCGTTTGCACAAACAACTTAACAAAACACAAAATGAATACAATAAGATTCAAAATATGCTTTCTAATAAAAACTTTATCCTTAACGCCCCCAAAGAGCTCATTGCAAAAAATGAAAACAACCTAAAAGAACTTGCTGAAAAATTAGATAAAATTTCAGCAGAAATTCACAATATCCAATCATAAAAAGGAATAGAAAATGAGGAACAATATAAAGCTATTTTTACTATTTGGCATAGCAAGCCTTTTTAGTGCTTGCACTCCAACAACAGAGCATGTATTTATTGATAATGCCAACAAATGTGCTCATCCAGAATACAGTATATCTTTTAATGAGGTAAAAAATGATGGAAAAAACGACCTAAGCATTAGTCCGCTTGAGGTAAAAAGTGCCTTAATGCAAGCTTTTAATGAAAATGGTTGTATAGCTTTATTATCTTCATCTATTAATGAAGCAAATGCTTCGTATAATACACGCATTGAAGAAAATATACAAAAGGGTTTATTGCACAGCAATTCTTCCATAAAAATCATTGTTGAAATTACCCTACATATCAAAGATGCATCAAACCAACAAAATATTCAAGGCATAGGCTTTCTTGATTTAAACAATGAAAAATATCTTGGAATGGGCTCAACACATAAAATACAAAGGGAACACAAAACTTATGCCCTTTCTATTGCAAGTCGCTCATTATCAAAAACTCTTTCTGACAGAATAAAGCAAGGCAATCATAACCAGCCTCCACCATCATCAACAGAGATACCTGATGTTATCGCTCCAGATATTATCGATTTAAATAAATAACATATTTTACTACCTAAGGGTATAGAACTCGTATTTAAGCAACAAATTCATATAAAAGATAAGAAGTCATATAGCCACTTTAACAAAAATCACAAATCTAATTTATTTGATTTTAAAAAATTATATATGCCATATATGTTATAAGTTAATAAATTAAACACTCTTTTGAATTAATTTTCACCATAATTAAAATTAAAGGTGTTTTTATATTGAATCTAATTACATAGATCTTTTTAATTTAATTGTATTGCATAAAAAATTTAAAATAAAAATAGTATTGTAAGTGGGTAAAAAAGTTCTACATACTATTGCCTCTTGTGCTCTTAGTCTTTGTTTTAAGTTATTTACAATACAATAACAAATGAAAATCAAGATTTTAATTAGAGTTGTATATAGCTTTATGGAAGGTTTAATGTTTATGGACAATAATGTTTTAAAGGCTATTGAATCTGCACAAACAACGCAGGAATTAGAAGACATTCGTATCAAGGCTTTTGGTAAAAAAGGGAGTATCACAGAGCTTTTTGCTCTTTTAAAAACCTTTGATGAAAGTACAAAAAAAATAAAGGCTAGAGAGCTTAATATATTGAAAGCAACCATAGAAAAAGCTCTTCAAGCAAAAAAAGATATTCTTTCCACACAGGAATTAGCACAAAAACTCAAAGATGAGAAAATTGATATGTCACTTTTTAAGCCAAATATTAAAGGTAGCCATCATCCTGTTATGCTTACTTTAGAACATATTATTAATTATTTTATTTCTATGAATTTTACCTTGAGAAGAGGACCTCTTATAGAAGATGATTTTCATAATTTTCAAGCACTGAATATAGCAGAAAATCACCCTGCAAGGGATATGCAGGACACTTTTTATTTTCAAGATGGTAAGGTTTTGCGTACCCATACCTCACCTGTGCAAATACGTACTATGGAACAAGAAGCCCCTCCTATTCGTATGATATGTCCGGGTGCTGTTTTTCGTTGTGATTATGATCTTACTCATACGCCTATGTTTCATCAGGTTGAAGGATTGGTTGTTGATAAAGAAGGCAAGGTATCTTTTGCAAATCTAAAGTATATTTTGGAGGATTTTTTGCGTTTTGTTTTTGGTGAAGTTAAAGTGCGTTTTAGGTCAAGTTTTTTTCCTTTTACAGAACCAAGTGCCGAAGTGGATATGAGTTGTATTTTTTGCGATGCCCATGGTTGCAGGGTGTGCTCGCATACAGGTTGGCTTGAGGTATTGGGATGTGGTGTTGTTGATGAAAATGTTTTTAAGGCGGTTAATTATCAGAATGTAAGTGGTTATGCCTTTGGTTTAGGGGTTGAACGGTTTGCCATGTTGATGTATGGTGTTAATGATTTGCGTTCATTTTTTGAGAGTGATTTAAGGGTATTGGAGCAGTTTTCATGAAATTTAGCAAGCAATTATTAAAAAAATTCATCGCCCTTGAATCAGTAAGCATTCAAGATATTTATGCACAGTGCAATAGCATTGGTTTAGAAGTAGAATCACTTGAACATAAACAATCACCAAAAGGAGTTGTTGTTGGTAAGGTTATAGAAGTTTTGCCGCATAGCAATGCTGATAAATTGCAGGTATGTCATGTTGATGTGGGTGGACAGATTTTAAACATTGTTTGCGGGGCGAAAAATGTTGCACCAAACCAGTTTGTGCCTGTTGCTCTTGAGGGAACAAGAATTAATAATATGACTATTAAAAAAAGTAGTTTGCGTGGAGAGATGAGCGAGGGCATGATTTGTTCTGCGACAGAGCTAGGTTTCCCAAAAATGAATGATGGGATTTTAGAACTTGATTCTTCTGTTGGGATTCTTGAGCTGGGTAAATCGCTTGATGAGTACCCTTTGTTTAATGATGATATCTTTGAGATTAATATTACCCCTAATAGGGGTGATTGCTTGAGCTTAAGTGGTATAGCTAGAGATTTGGGAACTGCTTTTAATATTGTGCTTGAAGATTACAATCAAGATGGATGCAAGGGAGATTATGCCCTAGGCATAGGTCGTTTTTTACAGATTGTAAGAGAGAGAAATATTCATTCTTCTTTGCTTTATAGTATGGTTGAGGTAAAGCCATTTGTACTCCCTTTTTCTTTTGCTCTATGTTTGGCTTATAATAATCAACTCGATAGCAATCCTCTTTTATCTCTTGTGCGTTATGCCACTCTTGCTACAGGAACAATTTTTACTTTATATTCAAGCAAAATGAGCTTAAAAAGAGAGATGCAAGAACAGAAAATATCTCTTTATGTTAAACTAGATAAGGATGGTGTAGAATCTGTTTTTAATGGTGATAAATTGCTTACCCATATTGGAATTAAACAAGAGCTAGATTCACTGCCTATAGGTAATGAAGATATGTGTATAGTAGAAGCAAGCT
This sequence comes from Helicobacteraceae bacterium, assembly GCA_029258405.1. Taxonomy (GTDB): domain Bacteria; phylum Campylobacterota; class Campylobacteria; order Campylobacterales; family Helicobacteraceae; genus NHYN01. The sequence continues at coordinate 18,155 of JARHYY010000009.1, forward strand.
ATATTCCTCCAAATGTTCTTGCCAAACAAGTAGCACTTATTAAAAATTTTTCAAAAGATGAGGAGCTTTATTATCGTGCATCAAGAGGAAGCAATCCTAATTTGGCAGAGAGCCATCGGTTTTTATGTGGTCTATTTTATCAAGTTGGTCTTGGAACATACTCTGGACAGCATGAGCTTATTCAAAATTATCCGCAACATTCTATATCCGTTAGTATCCATGATATAAATAATCTTATAGGCAGTTCTGTTTCTGCTGTTGAGGTGGTATCGCTTTTGAAAAAATTAGCTTTTGAAGTTGAGGTTGCTTCAGATGAAAGCTTTTTAGCTATTAAACCCCCATCTTTTCGCCATGATATCTACAATAAGCAAGATATTGCTGAAGAAATTATGCGCATCATAGGGATTGATAATATAGATGCTCAACCATTGCTTTTTTGTGAAAAACGAAGTGTCGATGATGTTTATGGGCATTATCTCTTTGAAAGAAATTTAGCAAAAAGAGCTATTAGTGTTGGATTTGCTGAAACAATTCATTTTATTTTTGCTCGAAAAGATCGTTTGCGACATTTGGGTTTAGATACTATTCCTGATGATAAGGATATACTCAACCCTATTACAGAGGAGCTTAACACCTTAAGAACGACACTTCTTGTTTCTTTACTTGATTCTTTATCATTTAACCTGAAAAATGGAAAAAAAGCCGCCGCTCTTTTTGAAATGGGTTCTGTTTTTAATGTTCATCGTGAAGAAAGCTGCTCTATGGCTTTTGTGTGTAGTAAAATAAGCCATGAGGCATTGTATCCTTATGCGAAAGATAAAGAAATGACTATATTTGATTTTGCTCAAAAGGTTAGCCAAGTCATTGGTGTGTTTGAGCTTAATTTAGAGCACATAAAAGGCAATTTGTGTCATCCTTCACAGAGTGCATTTATAATAAAAAACGGTAAAACTATCGGCATTTTAGCAGCACTTCACCCTGCTGCATATAATGAATTTGATTTAGATGGGGCATTTATTGCTGAAGTGAATGTTGATTTATTGGATATAAAGCAATTTGCTTTTACACCTTTTTCAAAAATGCAAAAAAGCCAAAAAGATTTGACATTACTTATATCAAAACATATTACTTTTAGTGCTATTTGTAAAGAAATTATGGCATTAGATATTGCTGAAATTAAAGAAGTGTATCCTCTTGATGTATATCATGATGATTCAATGGAGGATTCTGTAATAAGCCTTACAATCCGTTTTGTTCTTCAAGATGATTTAAAAAGTTTGAATGAAAAAGATATGAATCATATTTTGCAATTAGTCTATCAACAATTGCAATCTTGTTTTGGAGCAATAATACGATGAAGCAAGTTACCATAATGCCCCAAAGAGCTCTTTTTGGGAATATTGATTCCATAGCTACTGACAAATCTCTTTCTCATCGTTGTGCCATATTTTCCCTTCTAGCACAAAAGCCATCTCGTATTAAAGGTTATTTGCATGCAGAAGATACATTAAATACATTAAAAATAGCCCAGTTACTAGGATTGAGTGTAAAGGAAGAGAAAAGCCATCTTATTCTAACCCCACCTAAGCATATAGATGAGCCATCAGATATTCTTGATTGCGGTAATGCTGGGACAGCTATGAGGCTTTATGCTGGGTTGCTCAGCGGATTGAATAGTAAATATTTTGTACTCAGTGGTGATGTTTATTTAAATCAACGACCAATGAAAAGAATAATTGCCCCATTAAGAGATATGGGGGCAATTATTTTTGGGAGGAGAAATAACACCTTAGCTCCATTAAGCATTAAAGGCAGTTCGCTTCGGCACTTTTCTTATGTTAGCCCTATTGCTTCTGCTCAAGTAAAGAGTGCTATGATACTTGCTGCCTTAAAAGCTGATGGAATTTCTTATTATAAAGAACCAGAAATAAGTCGTAACCATACCGAAAAAATGCTAAGGGCTATGGGAGCAAATATTAAAGAGCTAGATTCTGTTTTGCATATAGAGCCTTTAGTTTCTGCCCTTGATCCTATTGATATGGAAATACCTAGTGATCCATCAAGTGCTTTTTTCTTCGCGGTTGCAGCGGCCATTGTGCCACAATCAGAGATTCTTTTAAAAAATGTCTTACTCAACCCAACGCGTATTGAAGCATTTGAAGTGCTGAAAAAAATGGGGGCAGATGTGCATTATATAAAAAAAACCAATGCTTATGATGATGTTGGCGATATTTATGTAAAATATGCCCAACTTAAGGGCGTTGAAATTACGACAAATATTTCATGGCTTATTGATGAGATACCTGCTCTTTCCATTGCGATGGCAAATGCACAAGGCATAAGCGTAGTGAGAAATGCTAGAGAGCTACGCGTTAAAGAATGTGATAGAATAGAAGCTATTGTGCAGAATTTGCGTTCATGTGGTATAAATGCAAATGCCTTTGAAGATGGCTTTGAGATTGTCGGGGGCAATGTAGCACAAAGCAGGGTTGATAGTTTTGGAGATCACAGAATTGCTATGAGCTTTGCATTAATGGGCTTGCTTGTCCCCATAACTATTATGAATGCCCAAGTCATGTCAGTTTCATTTCCTCATTTTTTGGATATTATGAAACAATATGCAATTATACAGGAGTAACAGATGGAAGTACGCAAGGCTAAAAGCTTAGGTTTTTGTTTTGGCGTTAAACGTGCAATTCGTTTAGCTCAATCAAAACCGGGGGGGATTACACTAGGTTCGCTTATACATAATCCTAATGAGATTGCACGGCTTAAAAACGATTATAATGTAGATGTTTGTGAAGAGGTTTCTGAAGTCCCTCAAGATTCAGAAGTTATTATTCGTACGCATGGAATTCCTAAAGATGATTTAAAAAAGCTATATTTTAAAACGCAAAATATAACTGATGCTACATGCCCTTTTGTAACTAAACCACAACAAATTTGTGAAGAAATGAGCAAAAAAGGTTATCAGATTATTATTTTTGGCGATGCACAGCACCCAGAAGTTAAAGGTGTTTTAAGTTATTCTTTAACTCCTGCATTGGTTATTAATGATATCAAAACATTACAGAATCAAATAATCAAAGAACGAGTTGCTTTAGTTTCGCAGACAACAAAAAAAGTGGCAGAATTTCTTAAAATAGCAGATTTTCTCATTTGCCAATGTACAGAAGTGCGTGTTTTTAACACTATTTGTAATGCAACTTTTGATAATCAGGAAGCTGCTAGAGAGTTGAGTTGTGAAGTAGATATTATGATTGTTGTTGGGGGCAAGAATTCTTCTAATACTAAGCAGTTATTTTCTATATGCAAAGAACACTGTAAAGATAGTTATTTGATCGAAGATGAGACAGAAATTACTAAAAATTGGTTTTTTGGGAAAAAAATTTGTGGGGTTAGTGCGGGAGCTTCAACGCCTGATTGGATTATTGATAATGTAATAAAGAAAATTGAATCAATATAATTTTTTTATTTTATGGAGTTAAAATAAAAAAATACTCTATTTTATGCTATAATATTAAAAAGCTTTTTTAGATGGCTAATTTTTAGTAAAAGGTTTCAAATGGTTGAGAGTGCTTATGATGATTTGTATGGAAATGAGGATGATTTTGCTTCCTGGTTTGAGCAGCAAGAAAAAAATGACAATGATGAAAATAAAATAGTTCAAGGGTATATTGTTAGGATTAGCGAAAGTGATGGTGCTGTTTTTGTTGATGTCAATGAGAAGATTGAAAGCAGAATGGACATTACTGAAATACAAAATCCAGATGGTACTTTAAAGTTTAAAGAACATGATAAAATTGATGTAGTTATAATAAGTAGCAATGCAGAGCGTGCCCGGGTTTCACATAAAAAAGCTCTAAAATATCGTAAGATTCAAGAAAAAATAAAATTATTAGGCGAACATTATAAAGATGTGGTGATTGAAGCACAGATTATTGAAAAAAATAGTGGGGGTTATTTATTGGAAGATGATGAGGGGGTTGAATATTTTATGCCTAAAAAGTTATCGGCTCTTAAAGAGCAGGTAAAACATAGAGGCAAAAGACTTAAGGTGTGCATAGTAGCTGTTCGAAAAGATGATACTATTGTTGTTTCTCGAAAGCGTTTTTTTGATATAGATAATAAAAATAAACAAGATGGTATTCAGGCAATTCTTGAATCTCAAGAGCCATTACAAGGAAAGATAAAGAAGATTACCACATTTGGTATGTTTGTTGATGTTAATGGCATAGAAGGGCTTGTGCATTATACGGAAATTAGCTATAAAGGACCAGTGAATCCATCAAAAACCTATAAAGAAGGTGATGATATTTTAGTCAAAGCGATAGGTTATGATAAAGAGAAAAAGCGACTTTCTTTTTCTGTAAAAGCCACTTCTGAAGACCCTTGGAAAGAAATTGAAAATGAGCTGGAAGTTGGCGATTCAATAAGTGTGATTGTCAGCAATATTGAATCTTATGGTGCTTTTGTGGATTTAGGTAATGATATTGAAGGGTTTTTGCATATTTCTGAAATTTCTTGGGATAAGAATATAAAGCACCCCAATGAATATCTTAAAGTTGGGCAGGAAATAGTTGTTGAAGTTATTGATATTAATATGAAAGCAAGGCGTTTGAGAGTGTCCCTTAAGAAGCTTATAGAGCATCCGTTTGAAAATTTTTGTAAAACCTACAAAGAAGGTGATGTCTTAAACGGGACAATAGCCACATTGACAGATTTTGGTGCATTTGTAAAAATTGGTGAGATTGATGGACTCTTACATAATGAAGATGCATTTTGGGAAAAGAATGTACGATGCAAGGATTGCATGAAAGAAGGCGATAGCATTGAAGTTAAGATTATTAAAATTGATGCACAAAAAGAAAGAATTTCATTAAGTAGAAAACTTCTCCTTTCTTCTCCCGTAGATATTTTTAGTCAAACACATCATGTTGATGACAAAGTAAAAGGAACGATTAGGGATATTAAAGATTTTGGTGTATTTATTAACATCGAAAAGGATGTTGATGCCCTTATAAGATTAGAAGATCTAGCACCACTCAATAAAGCCGATCTTAAAATTGGTGGTGAAATAGAAGGCGTTATTTCTCTGATAGATAGGGAAAACAATAAAATTCGTGTATCCATTAAGCGTTTAGAGCGTAAAAAAGAAAAAGAAAGAATTAATACATTCAGTTCAAATGAAAAAATGACCTTGGGCGATATTATGAGAACCAAACTTTAAAATATAAGGATGTATAATGTCTCGATTAGCTATTGCTATTGCTGGTCTTATATTTATAGCTCTTATTGGAGTGGTTACTTTTAGCTATTTGAAGCTTTCACACTTTGAAGATAGTATTGCGAGTGCTTACAACCAAAACAATCTCTCTCTATCAGATGGAAGTGGAGGAATTAATAATCTTAACACTCAAAAAAGCTTTAATAATGACTCATGGACAAGCAGTCTTTCCCAAGGAGATCAGGGGAATTACATGTATCCCGCTTTAGAGCTTGATATTAGTTTTGATATTGATTCCTTAGAAAAAAGGCAAAAACAATTTCGTGTCATTGTTGAAGAGCTTGATTCTTATAAGTTTTTTTGTCTCAATCAAGTACTTACAAGCAATGGTATGAATTATGCCTTTTATAGAAATGGTAAAGGAATACAACTTATGGTTAGTGCTAAAAGCGAGGAATATCTCAATGCTGTATTAGAACAACTTAAACATTATGAAATTAAATATCAAGTTGATAAAACTTAAAAATTGGAGAAAAAATGGCTTATAAAATTGTTGTTTGCGATCATATTCATGCAGCAGGTTTAGAACTTTTAAGAAAAAATAGCAATATAGAGCTTATAGAAGCAGCCCAAATACCTAAAGAGAGCCTTGAAGATGTTATGGGTGATGCTGTTGTAGCTATTACTCGGAGCTCAACAGATGTGGGTGTAGATTTTTTAAGAGTTTCTCCAAAACTTAAGGCGATTGTTCGTGCAGGTGTTGGTGTTGATAATGTTGATATAGATTCTTGCACAAGAAATGGTGTAGTCCTTATGAATGTGCCCACAGCAAACACAATAGCTGCTGTTGAACTTACTATGTGCCACATTTTAAATGCTGTGCGTAGTTTCCCCGGGGCACATAGGCAGCTAAAAGAGGAAAGAATATGGAAAAGAGAAGACTGGTATGGTACAGAGCTTAAAGGAAAAAAAATAGGCATTATTGGTTTTGGCAATATAGGAAGCAGGGTTGGTATTCGCTCAAAAGCTTTTGAGCTTGATGTTATTACTTATGATCCATATATTAAACCAACAAAGGCAACGGATTTAGGTATTCGCTATACAACTTGTTTTGATGATATTCTTCAATGTGATATAATTACAATCCATACTCCAAAAAATAGAGAAACCATCAACATGATAGGTAAGGCTGAAATTGCACAGATGAAAGAAGGTGTAATTTTAATAAACTGTGCTCGAGGCGGACTGTATAATGAAGAAGCTTTGCTTGAAGGTTTGCAATCAAAAAAGATTCGATGGGCTGGGATTGATGTTTTTAGCAAAGAGCCCGCTTTAAAAAACCCGCTTTTAGATATGCCAAATATTTATGTAACCCCTCATATTGGAGCAAATACTCTTGAATCACAAAGAGAAATTGCTATACAGGCAGCTCAAGCTGCTATTGAAGCAGCACGGGGCTCAAGTTTTCCTAATGCACTTAATTTGCCTATTAAAGAAAGTGAATTACCTCATTTTCTCAAGCCCTATTTAGAGCTTGTTCAAAAAATGGGTTTTTTAGCTACGCAAATCAATAAATCTTCTCTACATTCTATACAGCTTATTTTAGAGGGTGAGATTGGAAAATATGGGAATTCTTTGATGACTTCTTTACTTGTTGGCTCTTTGGGTTCTATTTTGGGCGATGCGATTAATTATGTTAATGCTACCTATGTGGCTGAGGAGCATGGTATTAAGCATGAAATTGTTATTAAGGATTCTACAAGTATTTATAAGAATAAAGTAACCTTAAGTCTAAAGAGTGAATCAAAAGATATTACTCTTTCTGGTACTGTTTTTGACGAAAATGTATTACGCCTAGTTTCTGTAAATGGTTTTGATTTAGATATAAACCCAAAAGGGCGAATGATATTCTTTCAAAATTCTGATGTGCCCGGTGTTATTGGAGAAATAGGGACTATATTGGCACGGCATTCCATTAATATTGCAGATTTTAGATTGGGGCGAGGCAATTCAAAAGATGCTTTAGCTGTTATTATCGTTGATGATGATATAAGTTTAGATATTTTAAACGAACTTAAAGCCATTAATGCTTGTTTAAATTTATCGTATGCTGTTGTTTAGCTTTTAATTACAGTAAATTACATTGCTTTAAGTAAGCACCAACTCAAGTTAGTATTGCAATGTTATTTAGAATATTAACAAGTGTATTATTCACTTAAGGTATTTAATTTATGCACTGAAGCTTCCCAAAAAAACAAAAACACTCACTTATCACTTCTCAACAATATATAAAGTATTGTATAAGTGTATAAATATAAATTATATACAGCTAAAATATCAGGCATTGAAATAAACTTATGTTTAATATTATTGTTTGGCATAAAAGAAAGCCCATAATAATCATGATTCTAAATAGTAGTGTAAATAAATTTAAATTAGTAAATGATAATTAAAAATATTATAATATTTTTAATGAAAATTTAAATATGAAAACTTACTATCACCCATCTCCCCCCAAACCACATAACCATTTTAATACATAAGCACTTAACAGAGCTTGCCATATGTAATATTCATGTATCTCATAAGATATATCATTTTATTCAATACAATAAACAAAGAATCTTTTA
>JARHYY010000063.1 GCA_029258405.1 Helicobacteraceae bacterium
AGAGCATAGGATTGACAGAAAATAGCTTGTGATTTTCAAGAGCTTATTCAAGGAAGAAATTAATGGGAATAGAAATAATGGATAGTAACCTTGGTGTTGTTTTAAATGTTGTATTTACAGTCCTTATGCTCATTTTAGCATGGGTTGATTTAAAGACTTTTAAGACACAAAATCACAGGGATTTTAAGTCGATCATTATGAGTATGGGTGTGCTGGGTACATTTGTGGGTATCTTTGTTGGGCTCATGGGGTTTAATGCGAGCAATGTTGAAGAATCTATCCCTATTTTACTTGAAGGTCTCAAAGTTGCTTTTTATACATCTATTGCGGGTATGGGTATCGCGATTATGCTTGCTATTATACAGAAACTTAAAAGCACCAAAAGTAATTTTACTAATAGCACAGAATATTTTATGCACCAAGCTCAAAATCTTGACACGCTCATATACCTACAAGAACTTCAAAAGCTTGATTCTTTGCTGCAAATACAAACACAAATACAAGAAAATATATCTGCCCAAAAAAATACAGAACAAAATCGCCTAGATATACAAGTTCAGCATTTTAATATGCTTGAAAACATTCTTGCAAATGGTTTTGAAAATGTACAAAAAGACTTAAAACAAGCTGTAAGTGAATTGGCAAAAGGTGCTAGTGAGGGGCTTATAGACGCATTATCTTCTGTTATAAAAGACTTCAATACTCGCTTAAGCGAACAATTTGGGAATAATTTTAAAGAATTCAATGAAGCTATTGAAAAAATGCTTGTATGGCAAAGAGATTATCAAGAAACTATCAATAAATCCCAAGAGATTCTTAGAGAGGTTTTTGAGCTCATGCAATCAACAGCTTCTACCTTAGATTCTATTGCTCAACGCAATCAAGAAGTCATGTCATTTTATAATGATTTAAAAATATTTTTAGAAGAAACAAAAAATACGAGCCAAGACATTCAAGAAAGCCTAAAGCCATTGAGCATACTTAAAGATGATGCAAAAGAAAGCATTGTTTGTGTAAAAAACTTATTTGAAAATGCGCTTAATAATATGAACATACTCTCACAGGTATTGCGTACCGCCTTTGGTGAATCAGAAAAAATATTAGAACAACGCATAGAACATTTACAACAAGATGCCCATGAAGCTCTTAAAAATCTTAACCAAAATTTAAATGCACATAGTGAAATTTTACATAATCATATTAGTGATAATAGCAATACCCTCAAAGAGAGTTTTGTACATTTAGGAGAACATTTTAAGCAATTCAGCAAAAGCCTCAATGGTGAGATTACAGACATGTATGAAAATGCTCATAGTCAGATGAAGCAAAATTCTATGATTTTCACTCAAAGCATAGAGAATCAGAGCAAAAATTTCAAAGAGAGCATAGACACATTGCAACAAGTAGGTGAAAAGAGCTTTGTAAATTTAAAAGAAGATATACACAACATGTATGAGCTTGGCTCAAAGCAGCTTGAAGGCATAGCACAAAAGAATACGCAGTTTTTTGAGGATTCATTAGTGCAGAGCAAAAAATATTTACACGAAAAAAACACTTTACTTCAAGAGCTTTTTACAGGCAATATAGAACAACTTAGCAGAAATTTCAAGCAAATTAGTGCTGATGTTACAAGCTGCATACAAACACTTCAAGAACAAGTAAAAGAGAGCAATGAGCATTCTCGTATGATTTTTGCAGAACATCAAAAATTCATGGAAGAGCAACAAAGAATCACTAAAGAAGGCGTAGTTGCTGGAGCAAATGCAATGGTTAAGCAAAATCGTTCTTTTTTAGAGGGCATAGGCACACAAACAAAAGATTTTTTTACACAGTCTTTAAAGCTATGGCAGAATGATCAAAAAGAGGCTTTAAATAAAATCATTGATGACCATAAAAGAGTTACCCAAAGCTTCGAACAGCTTACCCAAACATTTTTTAGCAATTTAACTTCTTTGAGCAACGGTTTACATAGTGGCATTAATGAAGTAAAAGATTCACTTAAAAAAATGCTCCATGATTTAGTACTTGATTTAAAAGAAGGAAGCGAAAAATACAACAGCAATTCATTAGCAATTATGGAATCTAATATTGCACATATTTCTCAAAAAATTGTTTCTCTACAAGAGCTCTCACATCGTTCTATGGATGTTGTAGCTCAAGAATATTTAGCACAATTTAAAAAGCTCATGGACGATAGCATTCATGTCCCACAAGAAGCAAGCATGAAGATTCTCAATGAAATTGAGCAATTACAAAAAGGAATCGCAGCTAATATCCTTACGACTAATCAAGGCATTGCGAGTAACAAAGAAGAAGTGCGTATGATTATTGAAAACATAAACACCCATATTCAAAATCAACTTAATTCTACACAACAGGTTAATGAATCATTATGCGATTCATTGCAAAAACTCGATAAATCACTAGCGGAACTCACAAAAGGATTTAAGAGTGATTATGAATGGTTTTTACGCAGGATTAGTGATTTTATGGGAACATATAGAAATTAGACTTGGAAATAATGATGCAAAGAGATAATGAATGGATTAGCATTTCTGATATGATGGCTGGGTTAATGATGGTATTCCTCCTTATCACCATATCCTATATGCTCATATCAAACAATAATCAAGAAGCATTGCAAAAAAGCAATGATGAATTAAAGCATATAAGCGATAAAATGAGTGCCATTGCACAAGAGCATTATAATTTAGAAGTTGCACTCTATCATGATCTTACTCAAGAATTTAGCAAAGACTTAAAGGCATGGAATGCAGTGATTGATGAGGGGAACACTATTCGCTTTAGAGAACCTGATATTCTTTTTGCCGCAGGAGAGGGAGAGATTAAACAGCGCTTTAAAGAAGTGCTTGATTCATTCTTTCCGCGATATGTAGCCATATTATCAAGCACAAAATATCGCGATAATATTGAAGAAATTCGTATTGAAGGGCATACCTCAAGTGAATGGAAAGCATCAACAGATATTAAAGACCGTTATTTAGAAAATGCGTCTTTAAGTCAAGCAAGAGCTTTTTCTGTTCTTCGTTATTGTTTCTCATTGCCAAAAATTGCCAAAAATCGTGAATGGCTTATTTCTGTCTTAAGAGCAAATGGGCTTTCTTTTGCTAAGCCCTTAGAGAATGAAGAGCTTTCAAGACGAGTTGAGTTTCGCACAATCACAAAGAGCAAACAACGCATAGAAGATATTTTAAATGTTAAAGAACAATCAGATCTTTCTCAAGAAATCGATCAAGAACTCACAAAAGAACTTCACCGCAAACCATAGTTACAAACCCTATTCATTCAACAACTATCATATCTTTATCGCCAAAATTTTGTGTCAAATCAGCATCAATACTCTTAACAAGATAAACTTTAGTATGTGGGCAATGAAGTATTTTTTCTTGTTTTTTATCATAAAGCGTAAGCGTAATTTTCAAGCTAGCATTGCCTTGCCTTTGGCGGATAGCTATGGCTGACAAATTACCACTTGCTTTAAGGAGATTTACAACCTCTGTTTGCTGGAAAAAACCTATCACCTCTTTCAGCTTAAGGTTTCTTTTTTAATAATTTCTGTATTACGAGATTTTTTTATCATAGACAAAAATACATCAACAGCAATAATCACAGCAGCTATTGCACCAATTATTACACCTACAAGTATATTTGTTGTAAAATTTAATACTTTAACAAATATCTTTTTTATCTATTCCCATGAAGTAAGAATAAATTTCTTATATTCAGGTTTATCGCTTGGATGCCATAGCTTACCACGAAACCAATCAAAAGTAAAATTAAACATACTATCCTCCTTATTTAATTACGATTATATCTTTATTTTCAATATTTTAAATCATCGCAAACACTATCTGTTTTGGCTTTTAAAAATAAATCACCATTTTTTGCTAAAGGTTCTTTATTTTTATCAAGAAAACAACATTTAAGAATAATTTTACCTTGCATTTCTTTTTCCGTATAATTCCATGCGGCTGATATATTTTTATTGCTGTGTTAATCTTGCATAATTTTCCCCCTTATTGTAAAATGAGCATATCTTTATCGCCAAAATGCTTTGTAGTTTCAGCATCAAGCTCTTCACTTGCAATACCCTCTGCATTTGTATTGCTTTCATTCTGCACACCTTCAATCTTTGCTGTACTTTTGTTAAAAAGGCATTTTATGGTATTAAATTCACCATTTTCTAATTTCTCTTTTACAACAATTGCTAAAAGTTCTTGATCCTTTTCTAATGCTTTAAGCCTTTCTGGATCTTGAAACCAATTAATAATATTTGTTGTAAAATTTAATACTTTAACAAAAGTCTTTTTTATCCATTCCCATG
>JARHYY010000068.1 GCA_029258405.1 Helicobacteraceae bacterium
CTACAGAGATTCCATAATGCTCCATTGCAAACATCTTACCTGTTCTCCCAAAGCCTGTTTGCACTTCATCAGCTATCAAAACAATGCCATATTCATCAGCAAATTTACGCAAACCTTGTATAAACTCTTTTGGTGCAGGATTAAAACCGCCCTCCCCTTGCACAGGCTCAAAAATAATTGCAGCAACATCATAAGGCGAGATAGAGCTTTTGCAAATATGATCTAAACTTTTTAAGGATTCTTCTACGCTTATATTATATAAATTATTAGGATATAATCCATGATAGATTCCAATCATGCCCGGTCCTAGCTCTGCTTTATATGGCACAACCTTACCTGTCATGCCAACAGCAGCTGCAGTTCTGCCATGAAACCCACCACCAAATGCTATTATTCCATATCGCTTTGTTTTTGCCTTTGCTATTTTTATGGCATTTTCTGTTGCTTCTCCACCTGTTGTAAAAAAGCAAGCTTTCTTTTTGCCTTTAATTGGGGCTAATTCATTAATTTTTTCAGCTAGTTCAATGTAGCATTCATAAGGTGTTACTTGATAGGCACTATGTGTGAAATAATCAAGCTGCTTTTTTACTGCTTCTATCACTCTTTTATGTCTATGCCCTACATTAAGCACCGCAATACCACCAGCAAAATCTATGTATTCTTTGCCTTCTGTGTCTGTAAGTGTAGCATTTTGTGCTTTGGTTATAAACCAATTACATAATACTCCAATTCCTTTAGGTGTTGCATTCTTTTTGCGTTCAAGTAAATTGTTTGTGGTACTCATGTATAGAATCCTTTGTATTTAAGATATTATTTTATGAATAATGATAATGTAACATACAATAAATAAAAGGAGTATAAAAAGTATATTTTTTTTATTTAATAGTGCATATTTTATGTTTACTCTGTATAAAATATTCTCATTGCATAAAATATTCTTGTTTATAAAATGTAATTTAATAACTTGTTCCTATACATAAAATTGTTTTTTCAATATTAAAACTTTTATAGATTTTATTTTTTGAAAGCCAAATATCATTGAAAATTTAAATTATGTCTTATTTCTAATATAGAAATTTATATTATATATTATTAATTTAATATATATAATATATGTCCATAAATATCACTAATAACGATATACTAAGTTAATTTTAATGAAAAAAACAATATAATACTATCTTATTAATAATCATTAAAAAGGATTCAAAATGTTACCGTTATCAAGAGTATTGCTCATTGGCTTATTTTCATCTACACTTAGTTTTGCAGCAGAATATTCATTGCTCAATGTTTCTTATGATCCAACAAGAGAGCTTTATAAAGAATATAATGTTGCATTCGCTGCATATTACAAAGAAAAAACAGGAGACGATGTTAAGATTTCTCAATCACATGGGGCTTCTGGCTCTCAAGCTCGTAGTGTTATTGATGGATTAGAAGCTGATGTTGTGAGCCTAGCATTAGCATATGACATTGATGCCATAGCCCAAAGCAATAAAATACCACTTGATTGGCAAAAGAAATTTCAGTATAACAGTGCTCCTTATACTTCTACCATTGTTTTTCTTGTGCGTAAAGGCAACCCAAAAAATATTAAAGATTGGGGTGATCTCATCAAAGATGGAGTAAAAGTTATCACCCCTAACCCAAAAACATCTGGAGGTGCAAGGTGGAATCATCTTGCTGCGTTAGCCTATGCACTTAAGCATAATAATAATGATGCACAAAAAGCACAAGAATTTCTTATTAAGCTCTATATGAATGTACCTGTTTTGGATACAGGAGCAAGAGGGGCAACCAACACTTTTGTAAAACGCAATTTAGGAGATGTGTTGCTAGCCTGGGAGAATGAGGCTCATCTTGCATTAGAGAAATTAGGCAAAGGAAAATTTGAAATTGTTACACCAAGTATGTCAATACTCGCTGAACCTCCTGTTGCCATTGTTGAAAGTGTGGCACAATCAAAAGGGACAGAGAAAGTAGCCCGTGAGTATCTTGAGTATCTCTATTCTGAACCAGCTCAAGAGATTATTGCCAAAAATTTCTATCGCCCTAGTAATAAAGATGTACTCAAAAAGTATTCACATGTCTTTTCAGAAATTCCTGATATGGTTTCTGTAGATTCCTTTGGCGGGTGGCAAGAGGCACAAAAAGTCCATTTTAGCGATGGAGGTGAATTTGATAAAATATTTGAGGAAATTAAAAAAAGAAAATGAAATGGTATTTTAAAACCCCATCAATATTACCGGGCTTTGGCTTAAGCTTTGGCTTGGGATTATTTTATTTCAGTTTTTTAGTGCTTATCCCATTAGGAGCGTTGTTGCTTTTTACCATGAAATTAAGCTTGAAAGAATTTATGGAAATTATTACCGATAAGCAAGTTCTTTTAGCATTTTATTTTTCATTAAGCACCTCATTTGTAGCAGCACTTATTAATTTGTTTTTTGGGTTTATCGTTGCATGGACATTAGCTCGATATAATTTTTTTGGTAAGCAAGCATTGGAAGCTTTTGTTGATTTACCCTTTGCTCTGCCTACCGCTGTAGCAGGTATTTCCTTAGCTTTTTTGCTCTCTCATAATGGTGCTGTTGGTGCATCTTTGCTTTTTTTGGGTATAGATTTAACAGGAAAAGATTTTATAGCTGTTGTTATTGCTCTAACTTTTATAGGCATTCCTTTTGTCGTTCGTACATTAGAGCCAGTTATTAAAGATTTGGATATTCAAAATATAGAAGCAGCTAGAAGTCTTGGTGCAAATTTTTTGCAAACTTTTATATTTGTCATTCTGCCTTCTCTTATCCCTTCTGCACTCACTGGGTTTGCCTTAGCTTTTGCTAGAGGGCTTGGGGAATATGGCTCTGTTATTTTTATTTCGAGCAACATTCCTTTTGAGAGCGAAATACTCCCTGTTATTATTGTTTCTCAACTTGATTCATTTAATTATCTCAAAGCAAGTGCCATAGGGCTTTTTATGATTATTAGTGCTTTTGTGCTTCTTTTGGGTATTAATTTTTTACAAAAATGGGGGCAAAGATGAATCAAGAACCAGCTTTTTTGAAACCCATTTTAATATTTATTACTTTTGTGTTTTTAAGTATTATGCTTATCTTGCCCTTAATTACTGTTTTTTTTGAAGCCTTTTCAGAGGGAATAATGGCTTATATACAATCAATACTTGCAGAAAATGCATTGAAAGCTATATATTTAACTGTATTAGTTGCTATAATTGTTGTGCCTCTTAATACATTTTTTGGTATATTATTAGCCTATGCTATCGCTAAATTTGATTTTAAGGGCAAATCGGTTTTAACCACTCTTTTAGAAATCCCTTTTGCTATATCACCGGTTATTGCTGGGCTTATGTTTGTGCTCCTTTTTTCAAGTAGCGGTTTTTTTGGCGATATTATTAAAAATGCAGATATTAAAATTGTTTTTGCTCTGCCAGGTATTTTATTAGCGAGTGCTTTTGTTACCTTTCCTTTCGTGGCAAAAGAGCTTATACCACTTATGCAAGAACAAGGAAAAGAAGAGGAGGAGGCTGCCTTAAGCCTTGGTGCTAATGGTTGGCAAACCTTTTTTTCTATTACCTTGCCTAATATTAAATGGGGGCTTTTTTATGGGATTGTTCTTACCAATGCACGAGCAATGGGAGAATTTGGAGCAGTTGCAGTAGTAAGCGGTAAAGTCATAGGGCTTACTACTACCATGCCTATATATGTAGAAATTCTTTATAGTGAGTATCTCTATGTTACAGCTTTTGGAATTGCTAGTTTATTAACATTTTTATCAGTTATCACTTTGGTGCTTAAAAATATTATTGAACGCACAGGTAAAATACATAAGGAATTATAATGAGCATAAAAATAGAAAACATTTGCAAAAATTATCAGCAATTTCAAGCGTTATACAATATTAACCTAGAATTGCAAGAAGGAAAGCTTACCGCTTTGCTTGGTCCAAGTGGTTCAGGAAAAACAACGCTTTTAAGAATCATTGCTGGATTAGAACAGGCAGATAGCGGCTATGTACATTTTTTTGGAAAGAATATAACCAAAGAACAAGCAAAAGATAGAGGTGTTGGCTTTGTATTCCAGCATTATGCTCTTTTTAAACATATGAATGTTTTTGAGAATATTGCTTTTGGTTTAAAAGTTCGCCCAAAAAAAACAAGACCAAGCAAAGAGCGAATAAAGCAAAAGGTTATGGAATTGCTTCAGATGGTGCAGCTTGAATCAATGAGCCATAGGTATCCTAACGAGCTTAGCGGAGGACAAAAACAAAGAGTAGCACTAGCAAGAGCATTAGCTGTAGAGCCTAAGGTATTATTATTAGATGAACCTTTTGGGGCATTAGATGCAAAAGTGAGGCAAGATTTACGAAGGTGGCTACGCAAGCTTCATGATGAAATACATCTTACAAGCATTTTTGTTACCCATGATCAAGAAGAAGCCTTAGAGGTGAGTGATGAAATTGTCATTATGAATCAAGGTGCGGTAGAGCAAATTGGCTCACCAGAAGAGGTTTATGAATCTCCAGCAAATCATTTTGTATATAGCTTTTTAGGCAATGTCAATATTTTTTCGGGACGAGTTACTGAAAACAAAATCACACTTGATACAAATGCACAAGAAACACTTTTTGTGCGTCCGCATGAAATTGAGGTACTTTTAGAAGAGAGAGAAAATGCTCAAAAAGCACGAATTATAAGCCATAGAATTTTAGGAGCTCGTGTGAGGATTGATGTAGAACTTGTTCAAAGTGATCATAAACAAAATGTAGAAGCAGATATTCCCAAAAGCCAATTTAATCTTATCAAAGAAAAAAATCCAGAATTTGTATATTTATATTTTTCATCATTAAGATGCCTTTCAGGGGATAATAAAAAATGGAGCGATTATGTTATATAAACACAGTGTAGAGCGATTAGCTGATACTATAAAAAATACTTCAGGGCATATAGGCTTAGCTTTTAGCCATCAGATAGAAGATGTTATAGCTATCCATCTTCTTTTTCAAGCTAAAATTTCACTCTCAAAATTAGAATTTTTTACATTAGATACACATAAATTATTTAAAGAAAGTTTGGAATATCAAAAAAAAGTTGAAAAATTTTTTCATATTTCTATTGTAAGCTATAAAATATCAGGCGATTGGCTATCCTATGTTGATACAGAAATAGGAGAATGGGGCATGAGAGAAAGCCTGCAAAAACGAAAACAATGCTGTGAAATACGAAAAATCATACCCCTTAAAGAAGCCCTTAGCAACAAAACAGCTTGGATAAGCGGTATAAGAGCAACACAATCAATTACAAGAGCAAATGTCAAGCTTGTAGAAGAGGATATACATTTTGGTTTAAATAAAATTAATCCGCTTTATGATTGGAGCGATGAAGCAGTGTGGGCATATGCAAAGCTGCATAATCTTCCTATTAATGCACTTTATCATCAAGGATTTAAGAGCATAGGCTGTAGCCCATGCACGCGACCCATTAAAGAGGGAGAAGATACAAGAGCAGGACGGTGGTGGTGGGAAGATCCAAACCATAAGGAATGTGGACTCCACCAAAAATAAATCCTAACTAAAACCTATGGAACAATTACATTTTATGTATAATATCTTTTTTATTTTTGCTTAAGAAATTTGTATGAACAATACATTAAATACCAAAAAGCTTTTTAAGCACTATTGTATTATCTATACTTGTAATTGTACCTTATGATAAGTTTCACAAATAAAACTAATACATCTTAACATCTATAGCAAGTAAAGCAAAACTCCCTAACCAATGCGAACCAAGATAATCTTCTTGTATATGTGCTATAGTTTCATTAAAATGCCTTGTAGCACTATCTCTTAAAAGTGCTTTCAATTTTTCATCACAGAAATTAGATAAGATTCTTAAACACCATGCACGACTTAAATTCAATCCATCTAAATGCACAATTTTACTATCAGTTCTATCACTAACACTTGCTGGATTGAATAAAGTTTTTGGCTCTTGCTTATCCAAATTCGGAAGATACTGCTTGAAAAAGCTTACAAATTCTTCTTGAGGTAAAACAGCACTTAAAAGCACAGCTTCCATTAAGACAGGGGACAAAAACTCATCTAAACAAGGCTCTAAAACTTGCATATTTTTATCACCCAAAAACCATTTTCGAGCACCCATTTGTATAAATTGCTCTAAATCCCTATCTCCACTAAATCTAGCATATTCTAAAGCAAAATATAGA
This sequence comes from Helicobacteraceae bacterium, assembly GCA_029258405.1. Taxonomy (GTDB): domain Bacteria; phylum Campylobacterota; class Campylobacteria; order Campylobacterales; family Helicobacteraceae; genus NHYN01. The sequence goes on from JARHYY010000068.1 coordinate 6,240, forward strand.
GCAAAAGAGCTATTAAAATGTGTTCCTACGCGTACAGGATAATCCATTTTTGGAATAAATTTTTTAAATTCCTTTATAAAAAACTCTGCAATAAGTTCTAAATTCTTAGCCCATACTTCCGCTCTTGATTCTGTTTTGGATAATAATTTTATTTCTAAAAAAAGTTTTAAAAACCATCCCCATCCATAAGGTCTTTCAAAACCCTTATGTGCAGGATTTGTAAGATACTCAAGCTCACCATTAGCCTTTTCTTGAGTGAATTGAGAATCTAAAACCTTTAAAATTTCATCTCTTGAAACAAATTGAGAAAAATCTTTTAAAATCTTTACTAAAAGCCAATGTGAATGCACACTAGAATGCCAGTCATAAGAACCATAAAAGATAGGATACATAAGCTTTGGTGCTCTAATATCATTAAGATCATTAAAAGAATGAGCAATTTTGTTTGGTAATTCTCTAAAAATATTTTCCAAAGCCATAGCACTAAATTGTTGAATAAATTTTTCCATTATTTCTCCTTAAAAGCTAAAAAAATACATTAAAAATATATTTCCTATTAATACAATAACCCCTGACATAAATTGTGCCTTAATCACTCCATTTTTATCATCTAAATTTAAAAGAGCCGCAGGAACTATATTAAAATTTGCTGCCATAGGGGTCATTAAAGTACCACAAAATCCGCTAAGCATTCCTATTGCACCTATCACTACAGGATTTGCATGCATTTGCATAACTAAAATCGGCAGAGCAATAGCTGCTGTAATCACAGGAAAAGCAGCAAAAGCATTACCCATAATTATAGTAAAAAGTGCCATACCTACACAATATACAACAACAGCAACAAAAGTATTATTAAGAGTAATATAGGCTGACAAAAGCCTAGAAACTTGCTCTCCCATTCCTGTAGAAACAAAAATTACTCCAAGAGTCGCCAAAATTTGAGGCAAAAGTGCTGCCCAGCTAATATGATCCATAGTATGAGCCGCATCTTTTACTGCCCTTATTGGGGATGCTTTAAACATCAAACAAGACACAATAAAGGCTATGAGAATGCCCATAACTAAAGCTATTAATGTAGTATTTTTTGATTCAAAAAGTGCTATATAAGGAAACAAAAAAGTTCCAATAAGAGTTATGAGAGGGACAAGAAGAGCAGGAATAAAAAGTTTATTCTTATATATGCTTGCCTGTTTTATCTCATACATCTTTTCGTCTTGAGTTATTTCAACTTCTGCAGGTTTTAACCAATTAAATCCTGCTATGAGAGCAAGCAAAATGACGATACAACCCATAATAAAATGTGATACAATATTAACAAGCAAAAATGTACAGCTATAGCTTGTCCAAAATACCCCTCCACTTATTCGAGCTCTTAAGGTTTTAGCCCTATTAAAAAAGCTAAGGAATCCAAAGGTGAGAAACAAAAGCCCTACAAGATAATACAACAAATCAAGACTTATCATCACCTAACCCTTTATATTTCTTTTCTAATTTTCTATCAAGTAAATACAGCCTAAAACAATGAATGATTAAAGCTAAGATTCCAGAAGGTATTGCCCATATTGATAAATGCAAAGGTTCTACTATGATACCATTACTCTCATAAAAAGCCTTGATGAATAAAATAGAATGCACAGCTATAAAAATATCTTCTCCAAAAAACACAGCTACATTATCTGTGCCTGAAGAATAAGCCTTAATTTTTTGGCTATCCTCATGGCTTAAATTTTTAAATTTCAATTTCGCAGCGGCTTCTGCCATAGGTGCGATTAGTGGTCTTACCATCTGTGCATGCCCCCCTAGAGATAAAAGCCCTAGGGCTGCACTAATTTGTCTCAAAACAAAATAGCACATTAAAATTTTTCCTGTACTCGCAACTTTAATTTTAGAAATCAAATTTTTAGCCTGCTCTTTAAGCCCTTTATGCTCCAAAATAGCAAGTAAGGGTAAAATAAGCCAAATAATAGCTATATAACGATTATCCACAAAGGATTTTCCCATATCACTAATAACTTTAAAAAAATCAAAACCAGAAACTAGCCCAGCATAAATACCCACAAAAGTTACAACCAAAAAAGGATTCAACTTCAATACGAAACCTAAAATAATTAAAGGTATAGAAGCGAGCAACAACCAATCCATGATCACCTCACCATTATAATTCAAGCATTCTTTTAAAAAACAAGTGCAACCTATCTATGTTATCCCTTGCTTCTTTTTAATATAGTTTAGCAATACCTAACCCTTTGATGTTATCTCTAGGTTGTCCCCCACTCAAAACCGAACGAGCGACTTTCACCGCATTCGGCTTGCCATCGTTTTTAACTGTCATTTCATTTCTCCAAATAAACAAAGAACCTTTTATAAAGGTTTATTACCCACTTTTACTCTTAATAGGTTGAGCTTTTTTATTGCTTTACTATCAAGGTTTATTGCATCAAGGTATTTCCTTATAGTATTGTTTTTTGTTATATGGATTAACTTGTGTATAGATTTATCCACCCACATTAAGTTATTATACTCATCACTTCCCCCTAAATGTAAGGGTATTTGTGAAAGCATTCCATATCACCTA
>JARHYY010000072.1 GCA_029258405.1 Helicobacteraceae bacterium
AAAGGAAGAAAAAAGACTGGACACTGGACAATATACAAATGTTAAAAATTCTGTCAATAAAAAGCAAGTAAAGGGCACTTGGGTGGCTCAGTCGTTAAGCGTCTGCCTTCAGCTCAGGTCATGATCCCAGTGTCCTGGGATCGAGTCCCACATCGGGCTCCTTCCTCAGTGAGGAGCCTGCTTCTCCCTCTCCCTCTACTGCTCCCCCTGTTTGTGCTCCCTCTCTCGCTGTCTCTCTGTCAAACAAATAAATAAAATCTTTTAAAAAAATAAATAAGGGACGCCTGCGTGGCTCAGTCGTTAAGCATCTGCCTTCGGCTCAGGTCATGATCCCAGGATCCTGGGATTGAGCCCCGCATCGGGAACCCTGCTCAGTGGGGAATGCTTGAGTTTGTTTTTACAATGAGCTTATAATATAACTTTATATAGTGAAGTTAAGTAAGTTCTTTAAGGTTTATTCTGTTATTTGAATTTTTGGACTCTAAGGTTTTTGATGCTAAATTCTTTTAGTGCGATATTTATTTTTCTGTCCAAGTATTATTTTGTCGAGCTTGCTTAAAAAAGCTAAAATTCAATTTTATTAAGTTGCTTAAGTCCAATGTTGCTCGTTTTGAAAAAAATATATCATCGGCATTTTTATAATTTCCTATTCTATGAAAAATATCATAAATTGCTATATTATTATAATCATCAGTTTTAATAGAGCCGTTTTTATGTTGTGGTATAAAAAACAAGAAAAAATTTATTTCAGCTAAGTTACATAATTTACACATAGCTAAATAATTGTTTTTATCAGCTTTATAGGGCTTCCAATCTCTTATATAAGACCTTTTTATTTCGATTAAAGAGTGCAGTATATTATTTTGGATAAAAACCATATCAATATCAACAGGAAAACCACTATAACCCAAATTTGAACGTTGCCATATATGGAATGGAGTTGAAGTTTTATCGTTTATAGCTTTTGTTGGAGTATTTTTTGATGTTAATGTAAAATTAACAGATGTATTTTTAATTATATTTGTAAAAAAATCTCCTAATAAACAACTATTTGTTGTTTGCATACCCGATATAATATATTCTATATTGCTATTAACGGTGAGATCATCATCACTATATTTTAAAAAATAGAATGGAAGTCCTATTGTTTGATAAAAGTACTTTGATATATTAAGGGCGTCTCTTTCCTCATCACTTAGTTTGCTTAAATCTTTATTATAGCTTTCTATTAAAATACATAGAGCATTAAAATTTTCATCAAAAATAACTAAAACACCAACAGTTTCTGATAACAATCTGTAATTATGTATTGTTTTATTGTTCCTAAGATACAACAGCATATCATTGTTATAGAAATTCATCACGAACTCCTAAGGTGTCTTATCATAACCCGAGCATATGTTTCTTTTTTATTAATATCAAATCTTTTTCCATAGTGAGGGCTATCATCCATATATCTATCTAATCCTACTATTTCAAATTGCTTAGGATTATGTTTATATAAAAATGTAATTGGCACACCCATTAAGCCATCATAATCTATAGGTATATTTGCCACCTTAGATACTTCTATGGCATGGTAATTGTCGTATTTTTTAAATTCTGTTTCGTTATAAATTTTGTAAAGCGGAAGTGTTTCATGTCGTTTTTTAATATCTAAATTAGTTAGCCAACATATATTACCAAATTTGGCATATTTTTGTCCGTCCTCGCCTTTATAGCTATTGTCTCTATTGTAGCTTTCAGGAACCATAAACTCACAGGCCCCACTTTTATATCCAAGCCACATTTTATTTTCTTTTATAAGAGGAAAGACTTCTTTGCAAGTAGCTAAATTTATATTAGCCACAATCAAAAATTTTTTACCGTATTCAAAAAGTTGTGAAATATATTCTCTAAGCAATGAAAAAGGTGGATTAGTTACTGCAATATCAGCCTCTTTTAGTATTTCTATCGCTTCATCACTTCTAAAATCACCATTTTGTTTAAGAGGTGTTTTTATAGAATCTTTTTCATCAATTTTTCCATCTTTGTTTATATTGTTTATAATTTCAAGCTTGTAACTAGGCTTTGAGTTTTCAAAATGCGTTGTTATTAACTTTTTTAAGCCTAATTTTTCAAAGTTTTTTGAAAAATAAAAATAAAAGTTGCTAATTTGTGGGTCATCACAATTGCAAAAAACAATTTTATCTTTAAAATGCTCTTTATAATGTATCAGCTCTTTTTCAATGTCGGTAAGTTTTGTATAAAATTCATCAAATTTATCTTTTTTAGCTGTATTTAGTGCTTGACTCGCCATTTGTAACCTTTTAATATTTAATGAATTAAGGGAATGTTTATATATTTATTTTATCATAAAAAATAAAATAAGATGATTTCTTTAATTAACTATAATTTTTATAGTTTTGGTATTCAAAGCATTAAACTTATTAGTTAGCTTTAAAAGTAAGTCCTGAAACTATTTGGTAATTAAATGCTCATTTTAACAGATTCTACACAATATAACAATATCATAGTTTTAAATTCTTTAAAATCTTTATTTGTGTTGCAATTTTTACTCATAGCTTTTAAGTAAAGTATTTTTAATATATTCATGAAGTTTTAGCTCATTAAGGATTTTTTCAACAAATTCTTTTTTGAATAGAATTTATAACTCATTTGAACTATATTTTTGCACCAAGCGAGATACTTGAAAAACTAATAGGCTTTTTACAAATTAATGGTGGCTCGAGGCAGAATCGAACTGCCGACACAAGGATTTTCAGTCCTTTGCTCTACCGACTGAGCTATCGAGCCTTTTTGATTAGAGAGGATATTATATGCAAAAAAGGCTTAAACATTGTTTTAATTGCTATATCCATAAGTTATCAAGCAATCGCACACTTTCTATTCGTACCACAAGAAGGATAAGGCTCTGTGATTTTTTTATTTCTTTTATTTCTTCTAAGTTATAGTTTGTTATGGCTATATAATCTACTTCTATATTATGAGTAGAAAAAATTTCTAATGCTTTTTGCTGGAGAATAGCAGAGCGATATTCTCCACCCATAATTTGTTTGCTTATTTCTTCAAGTGTTTTAGGGATAATAAGGGCTTTATGATAGCCCTCTTGAGTAAGATAGCGATTTCTAGAGCTAAGAGCCAAACCATTAGAATCTCGAACAATCGGACAAGAAACAATTTCTACAGGCAAAAACAATTCCTCAACCATTTGTTTTACAATAAGGAGCTGCTGGGCATCTTTTTTACCAAAATATGCCTTATTGGGCTGTGCAATATGAAAAAGACGCAAGAGAACTTCTAGCACACCATTAAAATGCCCCACCCTTCTTGCTCCTTCAAGTATAGAGCCTTTTATGCTAGGAGCAAGAATAGTTATTGCATCATCTTGTGTATATAGTTGTTCTGCTTTAGGCATAAAGAGTATATGCACCCCTGCTTTTTTGCAAATATCAATATCTGCCTCTATCATTCGTGGATATTTTTCAAAATCTTCCCCTTCTCCAAACTGTTTAGGATTTACAAAAATAGAGGCAATGACACAATCATTTTCTTGTGCTTTCATAATAAGGCTTACATGTCCTTTGTGTAACGCACCCATAGTGGGTACAAAACCTATGCTCTGATGATTATGCTTAATTTGTGATACTTTATTTTGTAGCTCTTTAATATCTGTGACAATTTGCATTATAAGCCTTAGTTGTGTAAAATAATATTTAAGGGAACGACTATTATACTATTTGACTTTTTAAATTGCTCTTTTTAAGGAATAATATGGACAATTATGAATATTCAGAATTACTCAAAGAATTAGAAATAAAATGTGAAAATATTAAAAATATTATTAATATTGACAAGCAAAAAAGACGACTTGATGATATTGTTCAAATGGAAAATAGCCAAGATTTTTGGACAGATTCTCAAAAGAGCACAGAAATACAAAAAGAAAAACGGCATATTCAAAGAATTATAGAAAAATATGAAAAATGCTTCTATGCTCTTAAAGATGCCAAAGAGCTTTTTGGAATAGGAGCTGCTGAAGAAGATAACGAAATTTTGCATACCCTTTTTGCCGAAGCAGAATTATTGCAAAAACAATGCAAAGGCTTAGAGGTTGAAGTTATGCTCTGTGGGGAGCATGATAATACTAATGCTATTTTAACTATCCACCCAGGAGCAGGAGGAACAGAATCACAAGACTGGGCAAGCATGCTTTATCGCATGTATCTTCGTTATAGCGAGCGTAAGGGCTTTAAGGTTGAATTGCTTGATTATCAAGAAGGGGAAGAGGCAGGGCTTAAAGATGTTTCTTTACTCATTAAAGGTGAAAATGCCTATGGGTATCTCAAGGTTGAAACAGGTATTCATCGTTTAGTGCGTATTTCACCTTTTGATGCAAATGGTAAAAGACATACTTCTTTTAGCTCTGTAATAGTAAGCCCAGAAATTGATGATGAAATTGAAATTGAAATTGCTGAAAAAGACTTGCGTATTGATACATACAGAGCAAGCGGAGCAGGAGGGCAACATGTGAATAAAACAGAAAGTGCTATTAGAATCACCCATATACCAACAGGCATTGTTGTGCAATGTCAAAATGACCGTAGCCAGCATAAAAACAAGGCTACTGCCATCAAGATGCTTAAGAGCAGACTCTATGAGCTTGAAAGCTTAAAACAAAAAAACAAAGGAGAGATAGAGATTAAAGGCGATAATGGCTGGGGGTATCAGATTCGTAATTATGTACTCTATCCCTATCAGCAAATTAAAGATGTACGCAGTAATCTTGCCTATAATAATACAACTGATATTCTTGATGGCAATTTAGATGACCTCTTAGAAGGGGTGCTTATAGCCCAAGCGCAGGGGGGGTGATGCAAATAAGACTTAAAAATGTACATAAAACATTTGGGAATAGAGAAGTCCTTAGTGGCGTTGATTTATTAATTAAACAAGGGCGTACAACAGTAATTTTTGGCATGTCTGGTGGTGGAAAATCAACAATCATTAAGCTTATGGTGAGGCTTATTGAACCTACCTATGGGCAAGTTTTAATAAATGATGAGGACATTATAAAAGTTTCTTTTAAAAGGCTCTATGAAATTCGTAAAAATATCGGTTTTCTCTTTCAATCAGGTGCTTTGTTTGATTCTAAAAATGTATTTGAAAATGTAGCCTTTCCGCTACGAGAACATACTAAAATGAGTGAAAAAGAAATATATAGCAATGTCTGCAATAAATTAGAGCTTGTAGGGCTTAAGCCAGATATTGTACTCAAGCTTTTTCCTGATGAGCTTAGCGGCGGAATGAAAAAGAGAGTTGGCTTAGCAAGAAGCATTGTTCTTAACCCTAAAGCTATTTTATATGATGAGCCAACAAGTGGGCTAGATCCTATCTCAAGCGATCATATTACCCAAATGATTTTACATTTGCAACGAGAATTAAAAGTTACCTCTGTTTTAATCAGCCATGATATAAAAGAAAGTTTTAAATCTGCCGATGATATAGCAATGCTTTATGAAGGTAAAATTATCGAATATGGCACAAAAGAAGAGTTTAAACAAAGCCAAAAAAAAGAGATCATTCAATTTTTAGAGGGCAGAACTGATCGCCCAATCATATAGGAGTAACCAATGAAACCAATAGAAGAAATTATGGAATTTCTCGATAAAAATACAATACAAATATTCACTACATTATCAAATAATATGCCTTATTCTCGCCCTATGGGGAGTCTTATGTTACACGATGAACGGCTTTGGTATTGCACCACTAATGATAAACAAATGTTTAAACAGATTGAAGAAAACCCAAATGTTTGCATTTGTGTATGCGGTAGCGATTTTAGTTGGTTAAGACTTAATGCCTTAGCTGTTTTTGAGGACAATAAAGAAATAAAAAGCCTTTATGTGCAGCAAACCAATAATAGATTCACCGATATTAATGATCCACATTTTTATGTATTCTATCTGAAAGATGTTATAGCAGCACTCCATATAAAAGGTGAGGTGAAAGAATGGCATATATGAAGCGAGATTATATAAGGAGTGTTTTCCAATGAACATTACAAAAATATTAACATTAATGGTTATGCTGAACATACCTACCTTTCTTTTGTCAGATGAAATGCTTGATGACAATCAAAGCAAGCCAAATACTGATATCAAAAAATTATTTACAAATAAAACAACCATTCTTGCCCATCCAACACCCCCTGCACCAAACCCAAATGAAAGGGTGCTCTATATTTATACACAAAACAATTTTTGTCAAAATTGTCTCAATCTTGAAACCCTCCCCATAAAACCTCTTAAGTTATTTATGGGTAGGCTCATCGTTACCTTAGAGCCTCGTTCAGTAACCTTTGAACCTGTTAAAGACAATATTGAAAACAGTGATATTGCAAGCAGGGAATATCTCTTAAGCCACCAATTCTATGATTCCATGAAACAAGTCAATATATTTTTTAAACAACAAATTACAAAAACAAAAAAACAACTACAAAAAATATCTCTCGAGCAAGGCGAAGATATAACTACAACACTTCAAAAACTCGAACCATATTTTAATTATGCATGCCCACAAAATGCAGCTTTATATTGGAATAAAGAATGGGTTATTGACAGAGAGGCATTATTTTGGTCTGGCATAAGCTCTCAACGAGGGGGTGAAGTTTCTCATCTTAATATACAAATTGGTTCATGCAAAATTGTTCCACAAGTTGATGAGCTTGAACCCCCTACATGTAAAGAATGGAGAAAATCCATTAAAGAATACCCACCTCTACAAACTTGCACGATTCTAGGCAATGTTCTTTATGAATAATTCTCTCTATGCTTAAAGCAAAAGCTTATATCCCCTATAATAGCTTTTGCATCTATCTTGCTCTTCATGACTAAGAAAGTCAAATTTCAATTTAAAGAATCTTTTGCAATCCCTTAAGGAGGACGAAAAAACAAAAGAGGAGGCAATATAAATTGCCTCTTTTAAAACTTGGACAAGTGCTAAGAGAGGCAATCTCCATGCCTTTTGCATGGAGAAAGTGTTTAGGCGAGTATATTACCTAAATCAAGAGCGGTTATGCCATTTGTAGCA
>JARHYY010000149.1 GCA_029258405.1 Helicobacteraceae bacterium
ACCTCTATAAAAGATTCTTTGTTTATTGTATTAAATAAAATGATATATCTTATGAGATACATGAATATTACATATGGTAAGCTCTGTTAAGTGCTTATGTATTAAAATGGTTATGTGGTTTGGGGGGTAAAGCAAGAAGCATAAAGGATCACAAAATATAAATACAAAAATTATATGTTAGAGTTAAATTAAATAGTAAATATTTCTCATTTTCAATTAACAAGTTTTTAATTTACAAAACGCTATAATAATATTATATTGCCATAACTTGAAAGGAGTTGCTTTTTTATGGGTGCAATACAATGGAGCGAGGGATATTTTTCAGAAATTAACTATCCCGATAATTATACCAAAGAAATGAGTCCGCTACATATAAATTTTTCTTTGTTGCTCAATGGGTATGACATAAAGGTGAGCAATAATTCTGCTCTTCTTCCACAAGATGGCTTTTCTTATCTTGAGCTTGGTTTTGGGCTTGGCAGTAGCTTATGTATTCATGCTGCTTGTTTTGAAGGGCGGTTTATGGGCACAGATTTTAACCCAAATCATGCACTCCATGCTCAAAAAATCATAAGCGAGACAAATGCCAAAATTGAGCTCTTTGATTATAGCTTTGAGGAGCTCTATGCATATTTAACACAACAAAAAGAAAAATTTGATTATATTATTTTTCATGGTGTTTTATCATGGATAAACGCCAAAAATGCACAAATAATTATGAAAATAGTTAAAGATTTCTTAAAGGTTGGGGGGGTTGTGTATTGTAGTTATAACTGCTTTCCGGGTTGGAGCTCTAAAATGGGTGCAAGAGAGATTCTCTTTCTTCGTCATCAAACATCAAATTTGCATGCACAAGAATCCATTCAAGATGCTGTTAATTTTTTTGGAGATTTCATTAAAGCAAAACCATTTAATCTTTATTCAGAAACCAATCCTATTTACAAAAACTTGCATCAAGACCTTGTAAATAAGTCAGAATCAAGACTTTGCAACTATATCGCCCATGAATATTTCAATGAGGAGTGGAATGTTTTTTATTTTCACCAAATTGCTGCTATGTTAGAAACTGCTAAATGCTCTTTTGCATGCCGTGCAAAACCATGGAGCTTTTATGAAGATTTGCATATTGCACCTGAGGGCATTACTTTCTTAAATACAATTAAAGACAAAATCTTCAGAGAGCAACTCAAGGATTTTTATACTAATGAACAGTTTAGAGTTGATCTTTTCTGCAAAGGTATTCAACCATTAACTCGCTATGAACAGGAGCAGAGATTATCTAATATACAATTTGTCTTAATAAAGAGTACAAAAAATTTTGAATACACCCTTAATACCCCACGAGGAGATGCCAAGCTGCATGAGGATATTTATGCACCGATTTTAGAAATTCTGGAAGAATCATCATTCAAGCCAAAAACCATGCGTGAAATTGCTCAAAGATGCAATAGCGATTTCTCTCGTGTTCTGAATGCCATTGTGATTCTTATGCACAAAGGGGTGATAGCACCTGCATTAGAGATAACCCCCAAAATCAAGAGCCAAACTGCTCTTTACAATAAAAAAATATTTCAAAAGCATATAGATGGCTTCAGTGAAAACTCCCATCTTGCTTGCCCAATGACTGCTTGTGGTCTTGCATTTGCGAATATACACATTATTATGCTCAAAGCATTGAATGAAAACAATAAAATAACTGCACAAGAGCTCTCAAGCTATCTTTGTGATATTTATTATAAAACAGATAGACGAATCACCTCACAAGATGGTAAGCCTATCATGGATAAGGCACAACATGAAAAAGAAGCACAGAGATTAAGCGAAGAGTTTCTCCAAATTGCTCCGCTTTATAGAGCTTTAGGAATTATCAATTAAAAGGATAGACATGCAAAAAGAAGTTATTATAGTTAAAGGTATGACTTGCGAACATTGTATTCAAAAAATAAAAAAGTTCGTTGGAGAGGTTGATGGTGTATCACAAGTTGATGTTGATTTATCAGCTCAAAAAGTTTTTGTTGATTTTAATCCTCCCGCCCATTTAGAGCAGCTTAAAGAAGCTATATATGATGCAGGGTTTGAAATTGCCTAATGACAAAACAGAGTTACTTAAAAAACACAAGCTCACAGAAGAAGATTATAATACCATTCTTGATATTATTAAGCGAGAGCCAAACCTTTTAGAACTAGGTATATTTTCTGCCATGTGGAGCGAGCATTGCAGCTATAAATCGAGCAAAATATACCTTAAAGATTTTCCCACTCAAGCACCTTGGGTTATACAAGGTCCAGGGGAAAATGCAGGGGTTATAGATATAGGTGGTGGATATGCAGCGGTGTTTAAGATGGAATCGCATAACCACCCAAGCTTTATTGAGCCCTATGCTGGTGCTGCAACAGGGGTTGGCGGAATCATGCGCGATATTTTCACCATGGGAGCAAGACCTGTTGCATCATTAAATTCTATCCGCTTTGGGAACTTGCATACAGATAAGAGGCATCGCTATTTACTACGCAATGTGGTCAAAGGCATAGGCGATTATGGCAACTGTATGGGCGTTCCTACTGTTGGAGGTGAATTGAGTACCGAAGAGTGCTATAAGGGCAATATATTAGTTAATGCCTTTACCTTAGGGATTGCTAAGAGCAATGAAATATTTTACGCGAAAGCACAAGGCATAGGAAACCCCATTATCTATGTTGGGAGTAAAACAGGGCGAGATGGACTAGGCGGAGCGGTGATGAGTAGCGATAGCTTTAAGCATGATTCTCAATCTTTACGCCCTAATGTGCAACTAGGTGATCCTTTTGTAGAAAAATTACTCCTTGAGGCATGTTTAGAGCTCTTTAAAAAAGATCTCATCATAGGTATCCAAGATATGGGGGCAGCTGGGCTTACAAGCTCAAGCTTTGAAATGGCAGGAAAAAGCAATAGTGGTATCAATCTCTATCTTGATAAAGTACCTACAAGAGAAGAGGGCATGAATCCATATGAAATTATGCTTAGCGAAAGTCAAGAGCGCATGTTGATATGTGCTAAAAAAGGTTGTGAGCAAGAGATTTTTAAAATATTTGATAAATGGGAGCTTGATTGTGTGCAAATTGGGGAAGTTTGTGCAGGAGAAGAAATGCGGCTTTTTTGGCATGGAGAGCTATGTGCAAAGATTCCCATTGCTCCACTAAGTCGCTCTGCCCCGGTGCTTGAGCGCCCTGTTAAAGAAATTGTTATTCCAAATTATCATCAAGTTCATAGTAAGACAAACACAGATACAAAAGAAGTATTTGAAGCCTTATGGGGTTCTCTTGAAATATCTTCAAAATCATGGATATATCAACAATATGATTCAAGTGTGCAAACCAATACTTTAATACATGCAGAAGGAGATAGCAGTATTATTCGCATTAAAGAAAACAATACTTTATTGGCATTGAGTATTGGCTGTAACCCTCGTTTATGTTTTCTTGATCCAAAAGAAGGTGCTAAAAGAGCCGTGGCTAAATGTGGGCTAGAAATTGCTGTGAGAGGTGCTAAACCATTAGCACTTACAGATTGCCTTAATTTTGGAAGCCCAGAGAATGCAGAAGTAATGTGGCAATTTAGGGAATCTTGTGCTGGCATCAAAGAAGCAGCTCAAGCCTTGTATGTCCCTGTGGTGAGCGGTAATGTTTCATTATATAACCGAAGTGACATGCAAGAAATTTATCCCACCCCAAGTATTGCAATGGTGGGAATCTTAAAAGATGCACCGCCTTTAAGAAGTGCATTAAAACAAGAAGGGAACTTGCTTTTTGCCATAGGCATATATCATCAAGAAATTGTTGGTTCTTTATACCAAAAAATTATTTTCAATGAACTCTGTGGGACGCTTATATCAATGGATTTAAATAAGGAGAAGCAGTTGTGGGATTTTCTCATTCAAGGCAATAGGGAAAATCTCTTTGTAAGTGCTAAAGAAGTAGGTATGGGAGGGATAGCCATTACTCTTGCAAAAATGGCTCTTTTGGGCAACAAAGGTGTAAAATGCGTATTAAAACAGCCATATCTTTTTTATGAATCACCAACACTAGTGCTTGCTGAAATTAATCCAAGCAATGAACAAATCTTAAAGAAAAAAACAGAAGAATTTGAATTGCCCTTTTTCTTTGTAGGAACGGTAGCAAAAGAGAATGTATTATCATTTTATAATGCTCAATGGGATTTGCAAGAACTCAAAACAACTTATGAAGAAAATTTTGAAAAAGTAGCAGAACAATTATAATTTTCATATTTTTTAAACCAATAACACAGGTTACCGAATTATGCACCTATATCAATAGAGCGAGTTGAGATATAGACTTTTAGTGATAAACAGAGCATGGAATACCCACCATGAGCAAGAATAATAACATATAAAACAAATAATAAAATCTATATATGAAACAAGGTTTTATATATATTCTTATGGATTTAAGAGCAAATAAAAGCTAAAGCTAGAGCATTAAGCTTAATTAATAACAATAAACTACATATTGTTATTAATAGAGAGTTTCTCTGATAAATAATATGAATAACTCTTATGGAATATACATATAAGAACTATAAACCTTTTAACAATATCCACAATACTCACAACCAAAAAGAAAGCAATAAGATAAGAGCTCCTTTGCTCTCACATAGTATTTTATGAATAAGAGTTTATCTCTTATTCATAAAAACTTGAGCATAAAACATGAATATATACAATAAATACATTGCATTAAAGAAAACAAAAGTAATGTTGTATTGTAAATAAAAGATATTGATATAAGCCCAACTTGTTCCCCTACAAATATTTACAAGCATAAAACAGTGAGTTTAAGTAAAATATACTATATCTCACTATAAAGTCTACAAATTCAAATGAGGGAGTGAGTCCCAAAGGAATTTACTTAACTCGCTATGCAATAGTTATGTTATTAGCTAAAGCATATTGAAGCAAAAGCTAAAGAG
>JARHYY010000005.1 GCA_029258405.1 Helicobacteraceae bacterium
TGCTTTATTCATAAGATTTAAAAATGAATTTTCTAATACTGCTTCAAATTTGATAAAAGCATTTTGCCTATCTGATTTTTTTATAGAGTTTTTCATTTCTTCATCTTGCATAATATCATCTTTGATAATTTCTATAAGTGTTCGTAGTTTAGCTTCTGTTGTTTTGCTTACTCCATTAGCTTGTGAAGGCATAAGTTTGCCATCACTTTCTAAAATAATATCTTTTTGCTTGCTAAGTTGGACGCGGTAGCTATCAAAATCTACATTATCTAAAATGCCTTTTGCTAAATCCTCCTCGTTTGGTGGGATAATCTTTGATACAAGTTTTTTAAGCAAATTGGTTCATCAAATCCTGTTGGACATTTAAATGCCGCAATCAAATAATATTTTGGTTTTTAAAAAACCTTTTTTTGTATCTATAAAATCTAAGAACTACATTTTATTATTGTATAATTTATCCTTTGAATAAATCCTACCATAAGGATCATTTTAATGTCTCAAATAAATACCTATAATGCCATTAAAGAAAAACTTCAAACAATGAATTTATCCCAACGCACCAAAGGAACAATGTTTGAAAAACTCTCAAGACATCTTTTGAAAGAAAGAGATACAGCAGGGGATTACAAAGATATTAGTCTTTGGAGTGATTGGAAATTTAAAGGTAATGAGATTGATTGCGGGATTGATTTGGTGATTGAAACACATAGCGGAGAATTTATTGCCGTGCAATGTAAGTTTTATGAAAATAAAGTTTCACTTAATGATTTGGCAACCTTTTTTAGCAAACTTCAAAGTGGCGTAGGAGAAATTTCATTCTCAAAAGGAATTATCATTTCCACAGCAGAACTTAGCCAAAAAGCAATTGACCAGCTAGAGCAAATCGGAAAAACTATACCTGTTGATTTAGTAAGTGAAGAAGATTTTGTCAATTCAAATCTTGATTGGGAAAAGATTGATCCAACCAAAACACAAGAAGATTTGCCCTTACATTCCAAAAAGAAACCGCGTCCTCACCAAGAAGAG
This sequence comes from Helicobacteraceae bacterium, assembly GCA_029258405.1. Taxonomy (GTDB): domain Bacteria; phylum Campylobacterota; class Campylobacteria; order Campylobacterales; family Helicobacteraceae; genus NHYN01. The sequence continues at coordinate 1,027 of JARHYY010000005.1, forward strand.
GCAATCAATGCAACAACAGCTTATTTTCAAAAACAAGAAAATACAAGAGGTAAGCTTATTATGGCGTGTGGGACAGGAAAAACTTACACTTCTTTAAAGATTATTGAAACACTTGAGCCAAAACCCAATATTGTTTTGTTTCTTGCTCCAAGTATTGCTTTGGTAGGGCAAACCTTTAGAGAATATTGCACTCAAAAAACAGAGTCTTTTATAGCTTGCATTGTTTGTAGTGATAGTAAATCAGGACAAAGTGAAGATGATATAAGCTTTAGCGAACTTCCTATTGCACCCTCTACAAATACAAATGATATTTTAAAAGCTTATGAAAAAGCCAAAAGAGAACAAAAGCGTTTGATTATTTTTTCAACTTATCAAAGTGTTGAAAAAATCATGCAAGCTCAAAAACAAAATGATTTAGATGAAATTGATCTAATCATTTGCGATGAAGCTCACAGAAGCGTAGGAAATCTATATTCAGGTAAAGAAAAAGATAAACTAAATACATTTACTCTATGCCATAGTGATGAAAATATTAAAGCTAAAAAAAGAATTTATATGAGTGCTACTCCAAAAATTTATTCTAGCTCTCAAAAAAGCAAAGCTTTAGAAAATGATAATGAAGTATTTTCTATGGATGATGAGGAAATCTTTGGAAATGAAATTTATAGTATTAATTTTAGAGAAGCAGTTGAAAAAGGCTTATTGACTGATTATAAAGTTATTATTTTAGCTATCAAACAAGAAGGCATTGCAAATGTAGCAAATACAGCCATAGCAAAATTAAAAGATGAGAAAAATGTAGATGAAAAATATGTAGATATTGATTTTGTATCTAAGATTATAGGTACGCATAAAGGTTTAGCAAGAAATGATTTAGTTGCTCTTGATGAAAATAACAAAATAGATAATGACTTTTTAGGAGAAATGGATAGTAATCTTTCAAGAAGAGTTATAAATTTTTGCAAAAGTATAAGAGATTCTAAAAATATAACCAATTCTTTTAAGATCATTATGCAATGCTATGATGAAGCATTAAAAAAAGATTCTTTTAAAAATCTTGATATTAGCATAGATCATGTTGATGGAACTATGAACTCTAATGTAAGATTAAATAAATTAAACAATCTTAATTCTCCAAAAGAAAACACTTGCAATATACTAAGCAATGCAAGATGTTTAAGTGAGGGCGTGGATGTACCTGCTTTAGATAGTGTAGTATTTTTTGATGGAAGAAATTCTATGGTAGATATAATCCAATCAGTGGGCAGAGTTATGAGAAAAGCTCCAAATAAAGAAACAGGTTATATCATATTACCTTTAGCATTAAGCGAAAATGAGCTTTCTAATTTAGATGAAGCTATTAAAAATACCAATTTTTTAAATATATGGAATATCTTAAAAGCTCTAAGAAGCCATGATGATACCTTAGTAGATGAGGCTGTATTTAAAGAAAAGATTAAAGTAGCTGTGGCTGATTATGCAGGAGATGATAATTCATCAAGCAATACAGATAAAACTAATGAGCCAAGCTTATTTGATAGCTTTACCTTAAGTGAGCTTGCAAACACGATGTATAATGCCATACCAACTAAACTTGGTGATAAAGGTTATTGGCAAAACTTTAGTACAAAAACAGCCAAAATAGTAGAAAAATTAAATATGAGATTAAATGCTATCTTTAAAGATCATCCTGAAATTTTACAAGAATTTTTAACTTCCTTAAAAGAAAACATTCATCCAAATATTAAAGAAGATGAAGCTATAGATATGATATGTTCTCATATTATAACTAAACCTATATTTGATGTTTTATTTGATAAAAATATGGATGATAATCCTATAGGTAAAGCTCTTGATGAAGTAAATAAAAAGCTAAATACCTTTGGTTTAGAAATGGAAGAAACTAAATCTTTAAAAGCTTTATATAAAAGCGTAGAAGAAAATGTAAAATTAGCAAAAAGTCAAAAAAGCAAGCAAGAACTTATTAAAAACCTATATGATACTTTCTTTAGATCAGCTTTTAAAAAACAAGCTGAAAAATTAGGTATAGTTTATACTCCTATGCAAGTGGTTGATTTTATACTTCATTCTGTCAATGAGCTTTTAAAAAGACATTTTAATACAGATTTTAACGATGAAAATGTAAAAATCTTTGATCCATTTACTGGCACAGGAAGTTTTATCACAAGATTATTAAGCAAAGAAAATGATTTAATTAAAGATGAAAATTTCAAAAACAAATACGAAAAAGCAATTTTTGCTCAAGATATCATCTTGCTTGCTTATTATATAGCACTTATTAATATCACTCAAACGGGTAATGAAAGGATAAATACCTTAGATAAGTTTAAAAACATAGCCTTAGCTGATAGTCTTGATTATTTAGATAAAAAAACACAAGATAATGGTTTATTTGCTTTAGAATTTAAAGATTTAGAAGAAAATAAAAAAATCAAAGACTTAATAGCAAATGAAAACATTAAAGTCATTATAGGTAATCCTCCTTATTCAGGTGGAGCAAGTAGCGAAAATGATAATAATGCAAATATTTCTCATCCCAATTTAGAAAAACGCGTCAAAGATACTTATGGTAAAAAATCAAACGCAAAATTAGCTAAAAATACTAGAGATACATTAATCCAAGCTTTGCGTATGGCAAGTGATAAAATAAAAGACAATGGCATTATAGGCTTTGTGGTAAATGGAGGCTTTATAGACGCAACAAGTGCAGATGGCTTTAGAAAATGTGTAGCTACAGAATTTAGTGATATTTATATTTTAAATTTAAGAGGTAATGCAAGAACTTCTGGAGAACAAAGAAAAAAAGAAGGTGATGGTATATTTGATAGTGGCTCAAGAGCAAGTGTGGCTATAGTATTTTTTATAAAAGATACAAATGCCACAACAAATAAAATTCATTATTATGATATAGGAGATTATCTAGATAGACAAACTAAACTTGATAAATTAGAAAATTTTAAAAGTATAGTAAATGTGCCTTTTATAAATATAATCCCAAATAAAAAAGGCGATTGGATCAATCAAAGAGGAGGAGACTTTGATAATTTAATGCCTTTAAAATCAAGTAAAAATGAATATGGAATTTTTGCTATAAATTCTTGCGGTGTAGTAACTGGGCGTGATAGCTGGGCTTATAATTTTTCTAAAGAAAAGCTTGCAAATTCTATGCAAAAATGTATAGCTACTTATAATGAAGACTTAGCTAAATTTGATCACACAGCATTTTTAGAAAAAAACAAAAATGTTAAAAAGTCTGAACTTTATAAGCAGTTAAATGATAAAGATATAACCATAGATGAAACTAAAATTTCTTGGACTGGCTCGCTTAAAGATAAAATCATCAACAATAAGACAATAGAAAAATTTAACGAAGAAAATATAAGAGAAATTTCTCATCGTCCCTTTACTAAAGAATATCTTTACTGGGTTAAAACTTGGAATGAAAGACAATATCAATTGCCAAAATTATTCCCTAAAAATACAGATGAGAATTTGTTGATTTTAACAAGCTTAATGGCGACTAAAGAATTTTCATCTTTTATAGTAAATTCCATAGCAGATTTCCAAACCTTAGCCAATACTCAAGCTTTTCCGCTTTATTTTTATCAAGAAAATGGAAGTAAAGAATATGCTATAAGTGATTTTGCTTTAGATGAATTTAAAAAACAATTACAAGATAAAACTATAAACAAAGAAGATATATTTTATTATATCTATGCGATTTTAAACCACAAAGGCTATTTAGAAAAATACAAATTCGAGCTTTCAAAAGAAGCCCCAAGAGTGCCTATAAGCAAAGATTTTAAAAGCTTAAGTATTTTGGGTAAAAAGCTAGCCACTTTACATTTAAACTATGAAAATAATGAAATGTTTAAAGGAGTAGAATTTAAAGATGGAGTTTTAGCTGATGTTGGCAATGATGAATTTTATAAAGTTACTAAGATGAAAAAACTAGAAAATGATATTTTTTATAATCAAAACATCACTATAAAAAATATACCTAGCAAAGCTTGTGAATATAGAATCAATGGCAAAAGTGCGATTGATTGGATTATTGATCGCTATCAAATAAGCATAGATAAAAAAAGCTTGATAGAAAACAATCCAAATGATTATCAAGGCGGTAGATATATTTATGAACTTCTTTTAAAAATCATTAATTTATCTATAAAAAGTGTCGATTTGATAGATGAGATTAGTAGAAAGGAATATAAATGAATGAGAAGCATAAATCTTTTATTGAAGATTCGATAGAAGATATCAAAAAAGCTCACAATGAAAATTATTTAAGTATATTTGCAGGTGCTGGGATCAGCGTTAATTCTGGCTTACCAAATTGGAGTGAACTCATTGATAAACTAAAAGAAAAACTTTATGCTAACACAGAAAAAGATGAGGATTATCTGGTTCTTGCTGAAAAATTTTATAATCAGTTTGGAGAAAATTTCTATTATCAAACGCTAAATGAATTTATTCCTAATAATAAACAACCAAACGACTTACATAAAAAAATAGTAAGATTAAATCTAAAAAATCTTATCACTACTAATTGGGATAATCTTTTTGAACAAGCGATTAATGAAGAAGGAATGTTTTTTGATATTATAAAAAGTGATGAAGGTTTTGGAATCTCAAAAGGATACTCAAAGCTTATCAAAATGCATGGAAGTTTAGATAAAAAGAATATTGTCTTTAAAAAGCAGGATTACTCAGAATATAGTAAGAATTTTCCTTTGATTGAAAATTATATCAAAGGGGTTTTTTCAATAGATACTGTTGTTTTGCTTGGCTATTCTTTGAGTGATCAAAATGTAAAACAAATTATTCATTGGGTAAATGATTGCTCAAAAACAACTAAACCAATTTATTTCATTAAAACAGGTAAAGCATTTGATCAAAATGAGTTTGATTTTTATAAAAATAAAAATATTCATATTTTATATCTTAAGGAGTTGTATAATGAAGAACACCATAACAAAGAAATTGAGCATTTTTTAGAAGAGATTAAAAAAAAAAGAGGAAGTAGAACCTGATGCCCCAGTTTTAAATAATGATGAAATTAATAAGATAAAAAATATTCTTATAAATTTTGATGACAATGCACTAAAAGAACAAATTGAGAAATTATTTACATCCACAAGAACATCACTTAAAGATAATTTTTTAAGGTGTTTTTTGATTTTTGAAAATAGAACTGATGATGAGAATCTATCACAGCTTTATTCTGAATATAAAAATATATCAAAAAAAGCTTTTAAGCAAAGAGAATATCAAATATGGGTTTTAAGTGAATTTAATAAATATTGGGGTTTTACTTCGTATGAAGCTAAAGAAAAGTATAGCAATAATGATTGGGAGGAAAAGCTTTTAAAACTCCCATCTACACAAAGAGGTAAGCTAAGAGACCCTTCAAACCTTGAGTGTTATTTTAATAAACAACTTTTATCACTCTATCAAGCAATGATGGAAATTGATAGAAGTTATTTGTATTGGAAAGAAGGAGGATTTTCTTATGATAATGGCTCTAATTTAAACAAAACATTACAAATTTTAACAGATTTTGATAAAACTAGAATTGGCAATTGTTTAAGCATTCCAAGATTTGAAGAACATAGAAAAATTTATAAAATAGCACTTGAGTGCTATTGGTGTGAATTAAGTATTTCATTTTTAAGAGGAAAGGAAGAGATTTATAAACTCGATAGCATAATATTAAGTTATACTATTAGATATTTTACAACTCAAGAATTAGAAAATATGTTTTTAAAATATTTTAATATTAAAGAACTCAAAACCTATCCTACATTTGAAACTGATCAGACTTTTTTACAAACCATCTTTGTAAATATTTGCCATGGATTTAAAGAGTATAGATTCTTTGCAACTAGAAATAGCACATGGTTTAATAATTTTCTTAGGCTGGTTTCATATTGCAAACTTACTCAAGAAACATTTAATAAAATTATAGAAGAGTTTAATAAAAAAATGCAAGAAAGAATAGTAAGCCTTATTCAATATGAGTATATTGCTGATTTTGTAACTCATCAAACCAGAAACAAAGATTTAGATTTTAAAAAATGTTTAAATCTAGTATTATCGTTTTTGCAATATTTTATTGAAGAAAAAGTTGGTGGTTATGAATTTGAAGCAATGCCACATTTTTTAAACATATTAAAACAAATACAAAAAATTGATGAAGAATATGAAAATGTGATTATTAATTTTATTGATAAAATCCATCAATATATCTATGTACTTGATGATAATCAACCAAATTTTATTATAGATATTCCTGAAGAATTAAAAAATGAAATTGAAAAAATAAAGAATGAACTCCAATACCCTACAAGCTATTTTCCTTTTATCAAAACAATTTATGAGCGTAGCAATAAAAAACTACAAAAAGCAATAAAAGAAAAGCTAGAATATATTATAGAGCACAAAGAAGAATATCGGCAAACTAAAGTAAGCAGCACATATTGCCAATGGCTTGAGGATTTCATTAAAGAATTAAATAATCCTCCTTCTTAAGTTGTTTTGCTATGTGCAATAATTGCCATAAAAGCTTAAGCATAAAAATCCCCTCTTTTTTATGCTTGTTGGATTATCTATTGTGCTAGGTTTAGGGAATGTTAGATAAAATTTAATGCCTTGAGCTTCAATATAGCCTTGGTGCAACTTGTTCCCCTACAAATATTTACAAGCATAAAACAGTGAGTTTAAGTAAAATATACTATATCTCACTATAAATTCTACAAATTCAAATGAGGGAGTGAGTCCCAATTGAAGCAAAAGCTAAAGAGCTACTAAAGTGCTTATAAATAAGTAAGCACAATGCAAACTT
>JARHYY010000014.1 GCA_029258405.1 Helicobacteraceae bacterium
CCATTAATCATAAAGTTTCTTGAACTCCAAAATATTAGTAAGGACAATATCAACCTTGTGCTTGAGTTTGTTTTTACAATGAGCTTATAATATAACTTTATATAGTGGAGTTAAGTAAATTCTTTAAATTTACAAATAAAATTAAAATAGATATTATTATTATTTTTAATATATGTGCATCTAAAGTATGCTATAATGCAATATGGCATGATAGCCAAACATAAAGTTAATTTATAAGGATTAAATATGATTAAAGGTTTTGCGATGCTTAAAATTGGTGCAGTTGGATGGATTGAAAAAGATGCAATCACTCCTTGCGGACCGCTTGATGCAATTTGCCGCCCCATCGCTGTTGCTCCTTGCACATCAGATTTACACACTTGCTATGAGGGCGGAATTGGTGAGCGACATAATATGTTTCTAGGGCATGAGGCTATTGGAGAAGTTATTGAAGTTGGAAGCTTGGTTAAAGATTTCAAAGTGGGCGATAAGGTTATTAGCCCTGCAATTACGCCTGATTGGAATGCTATTGAATCACAGCGAGGTTATGCACAACATAGCAATGGTCCTCTCTCTGGGTGGAAGTTTTCTAATTTTAAAGATGGAGTTTTTGCAGAAAGATTCCATGTAAATGATGCCGATGGTAATTTAGCCCATTTACCAGATGGTGTTAGCCCTATTGAAGCCGTTATGCTTTGTGATATGGTAACTACTGGTTTTCATTGTGCAGAAAATGCAGAGATTACCCCCGGGGATAGTGTCGCAGTTATTGGGCTTGGTCCTGTTGGATTAATGGCACTTGCAGGAGCAAACACAATGGGAGCGGCTGAAATTTATGCTGTGGATTGTGTTGATTTCAGAGCAGATATTGCCAAAAAACACTATGGAGCGACACATTATGTAGATTTTACAAAAGCTCCTTTTCAAGATCAAATTTTAGAGCTCACTAAAGGCAAGGGAGTCGATAAGGTTTTAGTAGCAGGAGGAGGGCTTACAACTATTGGCGAGGCTTGCGTTTGTTTAAAAAATGGTGGGATTGTCAGCAATGTTAATTATTTAGGAAGCGGAGAAAATATTACTATATCTAGAGTTGCTTGGAATGTTGGAATGGGGCATAAAACCATTAAGGGTGGATTAACACCGGGCGGAAGATACCGCATGGAAAAATTGGCAAATTTGCTCCAAACTAAAAAATTAGATGTTAATCCTATTATTACACATAGATTAGAAGGCTTTGATAAAATTGAAGAGGCTTTAGCGATGATGAAAAACAAGCCAAAAAATCTTATAAAACCAGCAGTAAGCATTACATGGTAAATCCTTAGCCCTCTAGCCCTATGCTAGGGGCATAAAAATGCTTAAAAGGGTTGCTAGCTTTGAGTTAAAAATCAGCATAACCAAATATTAAGCATCTGAATGAACAGCGATATATGACAACACTAAAGCCCTTAAAAGAGTAAGCTTAGTGCAAGCAAGTTTTTGTACAAGTTAGTCATATAATAATAAAAGATATTAAAACTGTATTCTACCTTGGATAAGAGCTTTTAAGTAGAAAGTAATTATGCATTGATTATTCTAATGATTTTTGTAGGGTTACTTTCTTCTCTGGAAAGCTAAAGGCACAAAGGTGGTTTCCATTATAACAGCCTGTATCAATGCCTGCCATGCACGATACTATCAATGGAGATGGTAATGGTATATGCCCAAAAACATTAAAATAGTTTGATTTGAGTTTAGCAGCTTTTTGGGGTGTAAGATTAGGAGGAATTCTCTCATTTATTATTCTCCTGTTAAATTCTTCACTATAAAAAGAAATTTTGCCTAATAAGCTGTGGGCATAACCGTGGGTTATAAGAAGTTGCTTGCCATTTTTGTCAAAAAGTTTGGGTAAATAATAATAAGGTAGCTTTTTTAAGAAGGCAATGTCATCAAGTAGTTGTACTTCTTTCCCTCTATATGAGCTTATAATTTCTTTGTTTATCTTTCCTGCCTTGAAGTTTTCTATAAATGTTTTTTCATGGTTGCCCATAACTATGTGATAGCCCGATTCTCTGATAAGCTTAAGGACTTTTGAAGAATCTTTTCCTTTATGGACAACATCGCCTACAAAATAAACATCATCGTTTGACTTTATATGTATTTTTTTTAATAGACTCACAAGACTTTTATAGCAGCCATGTACATCTCCAATTACATAGAGCATAAAATTCCTTTTGATTGCAAAAAATATTTAATTATAAATACATTTAAGAAAGGTAGCATATATCTCTTCGAGTTCTTTTGCACGATTTTTAAAGTTATCATTATCTGATTGCACTATTTCTTGCTCGATATTTTCAATCCTTTTAATGAGAAATGTAAAAAGCTGTTTATTGATATCAGGAATTTTACCCATATTGTATTGATCTTTATTATCACCTTTTTTAATAACCTTTGCTGGTATGCCTACTGCTGTTGAATCATCTGGTACAGAGTGGATAACAACAGAATTTGCTCCAATCTTAGCATTTTTACCTATGGTAATATTGCCTAAAACTTTTGCTCCAGCACCAATAACTACGCCTTCACATATTGTGGGATGTCTCTTTGTGCGCTCTAGGCTCACACCCCCTAAGCTCACACCTTGATAAATAGTTACATCATTTTCAACGATGGCTGTTTCTCCAATAACTACACCAATTCCATGATCAATAAAAACTCGTTTTCCAATTGTGGCTGCAGGATGAATATCAATATTAGTAAGAAATTGCGTAAAACCCATAATGATTCGTGCTAAAATTCTCCAATTTTTCTTATAAAGGAGATGAGCGAACCGATAATGAGTAACAGCTATTAAGCCGGGGTAATTAAAAAAAAGTTCTACCTTTGAGTTAATCGCTGGATCTTTTTGTGCTACGATGCTAAAATCTTCTTTAATGTCATTCCATATTCCCATTATTTTTCTCCATTTAAAACTGTGCGTAAATAACCATTTTCACTTAACATTATGTATAACTGCCCTAAAATTTCTTTTCGCTCTTCTTCATTGATGAGGATAGAATCTTCAATCCGTTGTTTTAGCGAGCGCTCAATTTCTTTTGTATCATAATCAATATCATCAAGTACATCAAGAATCGTTTGGGCTTCTTGAATATTTGTAATTTTATATCGCCCATCATCATCAAAAAGAATACTCAATTCAGTAGGATGGGTAAAAAGATTATGCCTCATTCCAAGGACTTCTTGATAAGCCCCCACAAGAAAAAACCCAAGAAAATATTCTTCTTTTTTTATGTCAATATCATGGAGATAGAGTGGTTTTTTAACATTAAAGGCTATTTCACCATCACTATCACAAGTAATATCCCATAAGCTTGCAGAACGCGTAGGATGTGTATTCAGTCTATCAAGAGGCATAACAGGGAAATTTTGAGAGAGCCCCCAAAAATCTGGCAAGCTCTGAAAAAAAGAACAATTTAATAAATATCGTTCTTGTACTTCTTTTTGGATTCTAATAATATCGCTATGATTTTTATGCTTTAGAGTTTTAATGACTTTTTTAATAATTAAATGCACAAGTACTTCTGTGTTGCTACGATCTTTAAGATCAATATATCCTAAATCAAAAAGTGTTAAAAGTGATTCAAGATGATCAAGACTATCATGGAGATATTCTATGGCACATCTTTCATTGATACTGTTATATAAATCTGCTAGCTCCTCAATAAGTGGAGGATTCTTTTCCTTAAGGTTTAACGCATCTTCGGTATATTCTTGAGAAAAAAGCTCTAAAACAGGGGCAACCAAAATAGCATGGCTCGCTGCAATAAAGCGTCCAGATTCTGTATAAATATCAGGTGCTGGTTCTTTTTTGTTTTTAGCAATTTCCATGAGAACAAATATAACATCTCCTGCAAATTCTTCAAGTGTATAATTTTTATCCTGTTCTCCTTCATGCTGCGTATATTCAACGGCTAAACCCCCGCCAATATTAACGCCTTTGAGGTTTTTTGCACCCATTTTTCTTAGCTCGGCATAAATATTTCCTGCCTCCCTTATGGCTTTTTTGAGCGGTGAAATATCGCTAATTTGTGAGCCAATATGAAAATGTATCATGGTAAATTTTTCAAGAAGACAAGAGGTCTCTAACATATTAATGGCTTCTAGTAATTCTGTGCTTGTTAGTCCAAATTTTGCATTAATGCCCCCGCTTTTTGCCCATATACCTACACCGCCATTATGCAAGCGTATTCTTAAACCTATGTTTGGGCATGGTTTGCCCATGCTTTGGGCTACTTCAATTATTGTTTCTAGCTCTCCTAGTCCTTCTATGGTAAGTGTAATATCATGTCCCATACTTGCACCGATAAAACCTAATGAAATCATTTCTTTATCTTTAAAGCCATTTACAGTAATAGGTGCTCCTAATCTCGTATAAGCCATAGCTAAAATAAGCTCTGCTTTGCTCCCTGCTTCTAGCCCATAGTCAAATTTTTCAGCATAATGCACAAGCGGTAAAATAAAGTGAGGGAATTGATTGACTTTCAGAGGAAAAACCGCACGAAAAGAGCCTTCATAATGATATTGCTTAATAGCATTATTAAAGGCTTTGAATATTTTGTTTATTTGTTTTTTGATGAGGTGAGGAAAGCGAATCAAAAGCGGACCGCGATAGCCATCTTCTCTTACCTGTTTTACAATATCAATAATGGGTGGACAAACTCCATAATTCACTTTTACTTTTCCATCTTCTATGATGAAGTCATTATTTGACCAAAATGGTATTCCATAATCAACCATATATTCACCTTTATTGTATCCATAATTAAACTAATTTAAAGAAGTTGCATTATAGCATTTATCTTTAAAAACATTTTGAAATTTTGAGCATAAAGGAATAAGTTATGGAGAAACATTGTTTTATAGAGCTCGATAATCAATTAAATATCCCTTTGCCTCTATTATTGCTTGAAAAAATTCTCTCTCATATTATTACGACAGAACACCAAAGCACCAAGAAAAAATATGTCGAGTTACTTATTGTTGATGATACTACCATGAAAAATATGAACAAAAAATATCGCCATATAGATTTGGCAACCGATGTCCTTTCTTTTCCTTTGATTCACGAAGATGGGCAATACTTCTTTCTTGGCTCTGTGGTTATTAATTATGAATATGCCCTAAGAGAAGCACAAAAATATGGGCATTCAATTGATGAAGAAATTGCACTTTTGTTTATACATGGCACTTTACATCTATTGGGCTATGATCATGAGAATGATTATGGGGAACATCGTCAAAAGGAGCAGGAGATTATTTCGTCTTTTTGTTTGCCCATGAGTTTATGTGTGCGTACTGAACAGATATAACCCACATTTTATTAATGGCAATGAGATAAGCTTTCTTTATTAAGAATTATTTTTTATCTCTTTTTAAAGAACTTTTGTTTAATCTAATGACTATATTTTACAATAAAGGATATAAAGAATGAAACCTATTGGACTTTTTTATGGAAGCGATGGGGGCAATACAGAGGGCATTGCAGAAGAAATTCAAAAAGCTTTTGGCGATGGTGTAGAACTATTCAATGTTGCTAAAGCATCTAAAGAGCAGATTGCTAGCTTTGATAATATTATACTTGCTTGCCCAACTTATGGCGAAGGTGATTTGCAAAGTGATTGGGAAGATTTTCTACCTACTTTAAGTGAAGATGATTTTGCTGGAAAAACTTTAGCTCTTGTAGGGCTTGGCGATCAAGATGGCTATGGAGATACATTTTGCGATGCTTTGTTTTTAATCTATGAAAAAATAGCAGGAAAAGCAAACCTTATCGGGCAAACTTCAACAGATGGTTACGACTATGAAGAATCAAAAGCAATTGTTGATGGAAAATTTGTTGGACTTGTCCTTGATCAAGATAATCAAGACGACCTTACAAGTGACCGTATTACCCAATGGGTTAATGACATTAAGCCTCTATTTGCTTAATTTTTGGTGGGGCATTTTCCCACCCCCCCCCTCTTGAATTTTTTACTTTAATCCATAAATAAACATATTATTTTTTAAATAAAAATATGCATCCTATGCAGACTTATTGCAGTATCGCATTATTTTTATATATTAAATAAAACTGAATTATATGCTTTAAAAAAAATGCTACATGCTCAAGCCATCTCATTTTAAATTCTTATATATTAAATAAAACTGAATTATATAATTGAATGTATTTAATATAATTTTAAATATATAATATTATTATTTATATATCTTAATTAATATATTTTATATATTAAAAATTATATTAATATTTTATATTTAATATTTATTACTAATATAGTAATTTTATTTAATATATAAAATAGTATACCGCATATTGAATTGGTATATATCTTTGTATTAAAATATTTATATTTATATTATTAATTATATTATTATTAATAATATAATATTTATATATTGTCAATATACTTCCATTATCTTAATGTATAGATATTAAAATATAAATATAAATCAATAATTTCATTAAATATTATGTATATTAAGGTATTATTAGAAATAATATAAATTAAAAAATATAGATTTAAAATTATAAAAAATATTTATATAAGTATTTTATATAATATAATATTATCAATTTAAATGTATTTTATTTATTTAACGCTATGTATAAATCATCTTATTCTCATCATTATATTTATTAAATATAATAATTAAAATTTACTATTTTATATATTTTAATTACTGGTATTATTGATATTTGTAAAATATTTATTGTTTAGTGCTATAATTACTTTGCAATTCAAATTGTAATTTTACTTTATATAGGGAGAATATTTCTATGATGAAAAAATATTTTTTAGGAATGGTTGCTTCGCTAAGTTTAGTAGCGAATGTATTTGCGGCTGATATTTATCCAATCTCAAGAGAGATGGGCTCTGGAACAAGGGGAGCTTTTGTAGAAATCTTTGAGGTGCAGAAAAAAGTAGGAGAAAAAAAGGTTGATGCCACAACCAATAAAGCTGAAGTAACAAACTCTACAGGTGTTATGATGACTACTGTGGCAAATTCTAAGGAATCTATAGGTTATATTTCTTTGGGTTCTCTTAACAACACTGTTAAAGCTGTAAAAATTGATGGCGTATCTCCTAGTGTAGATAATATCAATAAGAAAGCCTATGCTGTTTCACGACCTTTTAATGTAGTTACTAAGGGCAATAACCCTCTTATTGAAGATTTTTTAAAATATGCAGCTTCTCAACAGGCAAAAGCTATCATTGAAAAGGCTGGCTATATTCCTGTGGCACAAGATTCATATACAGGCACTAAACCAGAAGGGAAGCTTATTATTGCGGGTTCTAGCTCTGTTACACCACTTATGGAAAAACTTGCAGAAGCCTATAAAACTATTAATCCGACTGTTACCATTGAAGTACAACAATCAGATTCTACAACAGGTGTAAATTCTGTCGTAGAAGGTGTTGCTGACATTGGAATGGTATCTCGAGAAGTAAAAGAAAGCGAAGTAAAAAAAGGTATTAGTCAAAAAGTCTTAGCAATTGATGGATTAGCAGTTATTGTTAATAACTCTAACCCTATAGATAATATTTCTAAAGAGAATGTTAGAAAAATTTTTATGGGGGAGATCAATACATGGGAGCAAGTTAAGTGAGTATATAGCATAGGGGCTTGAATATGCTTAAAGAAGTATTAGCAAAAGGATTTTTTGCCTTTTGTGCATTGGTATCAATTATTGCTGTTTTAATGATCTGCTTTTTTTTGTTTGTGAATGCCGTACCAACCATCTTTCAGGTGGGCTTTTTTGAATTTATTTTTGGTCAAGACTGGTATCCCACAGAAGAGATTTTTGGCATTTTCCCCATGATTGTGGGGAGTCTTTATGTAACTGCTCTTGCAATCCTTATTGGTGTGCCTATTGGGGTATGCAGTGCGATTTATCTCTCACGGTTTTGCCCTCCAAAGATAAAATATTTTATTATGCCTGCTATAGAGCTCTTAGGTGCAATTCCTTCTGTGGTATATGGTTTTTTTGGGCTGGTTGTTATTGTTCCATTTTTAGCAGATCTTTTTGGAGGAATTTCTGGAAAAAGCATTCTTGCAGCCTCATTAATTCTTTCTATCATGGTTTTGCCTACAATTATCCTTGTTTCAAAAGCTGCTATTGATGCCTTGCCTGAAAGCTACTATGAAGGTGCTTTAGCTTTGGGTGCTAGCCCTGAACGAAGTGTGTTTTTTGCTCTTTTGCCAGCAGCAAAATCTGGGATTTTGGCATCTGTTATTTTAGGCGTTGGTAGAGCTATTGGCGAAGCGATGGCTGTTATTATGGTTGCTGGAAATCAAGTGCAAATTCCATCAAATGTACTTGAAGGTGTGCGTACGCTTACAACTAATATTGTTTTAGAAATGGGTTATGCAGTAGATTTACATAAAGAGGTTTTGGTTGCCAATGCCTGTGTTTTGTTTGTGTTTATTTTAATCATTAACATAAGCTTTAATTCCCTCAAAAAAGGAATATAAGTGCAAAGAGATTATTTTTCAATTATATTTTCTTGTGCCATACAAATATCCACAATAATAGTTTTAGGTGCTTTTTTTCTTTTGATTGGTTTTATTTTTTATCATGGCATACAGTATGTTACGCCTAGTCTTTTTGAGTGGGAGTATAATAGCTCTAATGTTTCTATGATGCCGGCTATTATTAATACTTTGGGCATGATTATTCTTTCCTTATTATTTGCTATGCCATTTGGCATCTTTGGTGCAGTGTTTTTGACAGAGTATGGAAAGCAGCAAAGCAAAATTCTTATGCTTGTTCGTGTTGCTTCTGAAACACTTGTAGGCATTCCTTCTATTGTGTATGGCTTATTTGGTTATTTGGCTTTTGTGATTTATTTTGGTTTTAAAATAAGTTTTATCGCGGGGGTACTGACGCTTGCCATTATGGTGCTTCCATTGATTTTAAGGAGTTCAGAAGAGGCATTAAAATCTGTACCTCTTGCATATAGGGAAGCAAGCTTAGCATTGGGAGCAGGAAAATTACGCACCATTTTTTCTATTATTATTCCTGCTGCTATTCCGGGCATATTAGCAGGAGTTATCTTAAGTATTGGGAGGATTGTTGGAGAAAGTGCAGCTTTATTATATACATCTGGGAGTGTAGCAAAGGTTGCTGGGCTTATGGATTCAGGGAGGACATTGAGTGTGCATATGTATGCTCTTTCAAGTGAAGGGCAATATATAAATCAAGCTTATAGTACAGCTATGGTGCTTATCTTGATTGTGCTGGCTATGAATATATTTTCAAATTTAATTGCCAAAAAAATAACAAAAGGATAGTTTATGTTAGATAAAGTTTGTTTCAGTATTGAAGATGTAAATCTCTATTATGGAAAATTTCATGCTCTTAAAAATATTAATATGAAAATTAATAGGGGTGAGGTTACAGCATTTATTGGACCGAGTGGTTGTGGTAAATCAACCTTTATTAAAACTCTCAATCGTATGAATGATCTAGTGGAAGAGTGTAAAATTACAGGTAAAATACTTCTTGATGGTGAAGATATTTATAAAAATTGCAATATCAACCTTTTGCGTAAAAGAGTAGGCATGGTTTTTCAAAAGCCAAATCCTTTTCCAATGAGTATTTATGATAATATTGCTTTTGGTCCAAGGACACATGGCATTAAAAAGAAATCCATCCTTAATGATATTATTGAACGCTCTTTAAGAGATGCTGTATTATGGGATGACTTAAAAGACAGACTTAAGCAATCAGCATTAGGGCTTAGTGGAGGACAGCAGCAAAGATTATGTATTGCAAGAACTCTAGCAGTCAATCCCGAAGTTATTTTAATGGATGAACCTACTAGTGCACTAGATCCTATCTCGACATTAAAAATAGAAGATTTAGTAGCTAAACTTAAAAAAGATTATACTATTGTTATAGTAACCCATAATATGCAACAAGCCCATAGAATTTCTGACAAAACAGCTTTTTTTCTTTTAGGCGAGGTAGTTGAATTTGATGTTACAACACAAATGTTTTCAAAACCCAAAAATAAAAAAACAGAGGATTATATTACAGGACGATTTGGTTAGAAAATATTATACATGATTTGTGCAAGGTTATTATGAGATTGAGATATCTTTTTGCTTTGCACAGCATAATATGAACAATTTTAACAAACGCAATGTTAATAAAACATTTTTAAAGACTTTTATCCATAAGCAAGAAACTTCTTAAATAAGAAATAAATTGTTTAGTAACTTTTTAGATGAGAATGCAATACCTAAGAGCATATAAAAACACCAACAAAACAATAAAAGCAAGAGTCTAAAGCACTAATAAATAGAGTAAAGCAAGAATAGCATATGTAAAATAAACTTACTCACCTACAAATACCTAAGAGTAAGTCTTAAAGGAATAATATAACTCATTATGCAATAAGTTATATGTGAAATGCTTGCATAACTTTGAGATAGGGTATCGCTCATAAGAGCAAGCAAAAAAGCTTGCTCAAAGAAAAGGGTAACTATTTTTTGAGAGAATAGAAAATACCTACAATGCAGATGAAACCTATAATATATCCGCTAATAAGTGATTGTAATATGCTTGCTACTCCAAAACTTATAAAGGCTACTAGAGCTGTTATGCTCACATAAGGGAGCTGTGTAATAAAATGGCTTTGCACAGAGCAACCAGCCCCTGTGGCAGAAAGTATGGTAGTGTCTGAAATGGGAGAGGCATGATCTCCATATACCGCTCCAGAGAGCACAGCAGACATAACAAGACTAAATTCAACATTATTTGCATCTGAAAGGCTAAAGCCAATGGGGAGCATGATGGCAAATGTTCCCCAGCTTGTACCTGTGCAAAAGGCAATAAAACTAGAGATAAGAAAGGCAGCAAGAGGAATGGCTATATGCACATCAAGATTGCTTGTTTCAAGCCATTCTTTTGAGAGGTCAGCAAGATATATACCTGTTTGTAAATCACCTTTAATAACAGGACCTATGCTCCATGCTAAAACAAGGATGAGATTTGCAGGTAACATAGAAATAATACCTGATTTTAATATGGGAAAAAATGAATATGTATCCAAATGCTTCCATGAAATGATAATGCTTAATAATAAGCTCGCTACCCCGCCCCAAAAAAGCGAAAAGTTTGTATTTGTATTGGCAAGAATTTCAATAATATTTAAACTCCCAGAAGCTTGATAGCCACTATATAGGATAAGAAAGCCCACAAAAAACATGAGCGAGATTATGGGTATAATGAGTAAAAATATACTGCTCCCTTCTTTTTGTTGTGAATCTAAAAAATCAGTTACGCCTATGTTTTTATTTTTTTGCATTGATGGGAGATTAATTTGCCAGTAAATAGTAAGGAATACAGCCAAAAGAGCAAACCAAGCATAATAATTGCCCCATATGCTTGAAAACAGCACAAGGAGATTTTGCCCCTCTCCAAGCGTTGCCATAATGCCTAATATATATGCACCCCAGCTTGATATAGGCATGAGAATACATACAGGAGCAGAGGTAGAATCCACTATATATGCTAATCGTTCTCTTGTGGAATGATTAGCATCATTAAGCGATTTAGTAAGCTGCCCGACTGTAAGGGCGTTAAAATAATCATCGATAAAAATAACAATACCTGCAATGAATGCTAAAAATTCTGAACCTCTAGCTGTGGATATCTTGTTTCTTGCCCATTTCACAAAAGCAGAGATGCCTCCTGAATGGGATATGATTTGTGTAAGAATGCCTAGTATAAACAAAAAACCAAAAACATAGAGGCTTGAAATTTCAATTTCAATACCAGAGTCTGTTGAGCTATAAAATACACTTGCTATTGCTTGATACACATAGCTTATAGTGGCTAGTAATGATTGAATAAAGCCCTCATGAGAAGAAAAATTTATCATAAGCCCGGCAATTATAATGCCAACAAATAGAGAAAGCACCACTTTTCTTGTAAGGATAACAAGAGCAACAACACAAATAGGGACAACTAAGCTTAATGCAGAATCTGCATACATAACAATCCTTTAGAATATATTGAGGCTATAAGTTGTAAGCCTTATAAATTATGTATTTTTATCTAAAATTTCTAAAAAACATTTTAAAAATGTTGTCATACTATTTTTTTTATATTCAAAATATAAAGATGGCTCTATAATTTCTATTTCACTAATAAGTGGTGTATCATTATTTGGTAATATATCAATGCGGGCATAGAGTGTATAAAAAGGAATGAGAGATAAAGCTTTATAGGCAATTTGCAGCCATTGCTCTTTTGGCTGTATGCTTTTTATTTGCACATTATATGCAGAATTGGCTCTCCAGTCGTCTTTTGATGGTATTCTGTGTATGCAGTGGCTAAAGATATTGTTGAAAAATATAAGGCATACTTCTCCATGAGTTATTATTGATTTCATAAAAGGTTGAATTATTGCCCCATGTGTATAATGCTTGTAATCACATTCATGAAGAAAGCAAACATTTTTTCCACTTTGCCCAATAAGTGGTTTGATTATTGGCTTTTCCCATTTTAACGATTGAATTGTATATTCCCAATTTTGGTAAGGCTGTAAAATTATGCTTGGTATAATTGGAATACCATGTTCCTTGAGTTTGAGGAGGTATGTTTTAGATATGTTCCACTGTATTGCATCTATGTTATTAAAAATAGCTATGTTGCAAGCATGTAATATGTGCAAAAAGTCTAAAAACTGTTGCACATGCAAGCTGTAATCCCATACAGCTAATGGTAAAATTATAGCATTTTTTGGCAATACATATGGAACAATATCCTGCCATATTTGCAAAGTTGCATTAAAGCCATTATGGCATAAAAAAGCACAAAGTTCTTCTAAGGTTTTATTACCCTTTGGGTATGCCTTGCATGTAGCAATTATAATAGTTTGCATTATTGCACAATATGTTTAGCATATTCTTCCCAACGACCTTTGTTGCTCATGGATTTTCGCTCAAGTTTAGGTAGTGCATCTTCAATCTTGTCTATGTTTGTGGCTCTACCTACTTGGATAATGCCAACCATACTCATCATTTGATGAGGTGGGCAAACATAGAGATATACCCCTTCTTTTTCAAAAACAAAAGTAGCTTTTTCATCAAGCTTGCTTTCAAATTTTTCTGCACCTTCTGGAACTACAAGGCTTTTTGCCCAATGTGATTTATGTGTAGGCACAAAGGTTACACTATCTCCTTGTTCAATATGTACATAAGCTGGTTCAAACACCATAGTTTTACCATCTTTATCTATGTCAAGCATTTTAATTTCATAATCTTTTGCTAAGATAAAAGTATGGAAAAGAAATATTGCCATAAATATTTTTTTCACTTTAAACTCCTTTGTTTTAGGGCTTTTTTTGCTACAATAATTGGTAACTTGTCTTTATCATAAAATATATCAACATGCACATGATAAAGACGCTCAATAAGTTCTTGCGTAAGCACAGAACGAGGATCTCCTTGTGCTTCTACATGTGCATTTGAGAGTACAATAAGTTCATCAGCAAATTGCGCACTTAAAGAGAGATCATGCAAGACCATAAGGGTGGTAAGGTTATGTTTCTTTGTATAAGTTTTAACGCAATCAAGCAAAACACACTGATGATGCATATCTAAAGCACTTACAGGTTCATCAAGCAATAAGAGTTGAGGGTTTTTAAGCAAAACTTGTGCAAATAGTACCATCTGCCTTTGTCCGCCTGAAAGACTCATAATATCTCGTTGTGCAAGGTGAAGTATGCCTAGTTCTTGCATAATTTCTGCTCCAAGCTTTACTTGCTCATCACTTAAATACATGCCTAGATGATTAATAAGCCCAAGCAAAACAACCTCTAATGCACTCAAGCTTGCATCAACAGTATTATCTTGGGGCATGTATCCGATGGATTTATTCCATTCCATATAATTTGTAAGCCCTAATGATTGCCCATTGAATGTTATAGAGCCTGTATGTTTGATTGTTCCAAAAATAGCCCCAATGAGCGATGATTTTCCAGCACCATTTGGTCCTAGAAGTGAATAAACCTTG
Organism: Helicobacteraceae bacterium; assembly: GCA_029258405.1. Classification (GTDB taxonomy): domain Bacteria; phylum Campylobacterota; class Campylobacteria; order Campylobacterales; family Helicobacteraceae; genus NHYN01. Next base: position 14,072 of record JARHYY010000014.1, read on the forward strand.
CCTTTTTGACATTTAAGATTTATTTGATGAGCAACACATAGAATCCCTCTGTAAATACTTACATTATGAAGTTCTAGCATGCTGATTTCCTTGAAAAAATTATCCAAAAGAAAAAAGGCACGCCCACAAATGAGGTAATAATACCAACAGGAAAAAGTGCCCCGGGTATAATCACTTTTGAAAGCACAGATGAAAAAGAAAGAAATGCTGCCCCAATAAAACAAGCACTAGGGAGAAAAAAGCGTTGGTCCTCCCCTACGAGCATACGAGCTATATGAGGAGAAACAAGCCCAATAAAACCTATAACTCCAACAAAACTTATAGCTGTGGCTGTCATTATGGATACAAGAATCAATGTTTTAAACCTCAAGGCACTAAGATTAATGCCCATGCTAGCAGCCCTTGCCTCACCCATTCTTAATGCTGTTAATGCCCAACTATCACGCATAAGTAATGTTATACATACTGCACTAACTACAAAAACAACCAAGAGATTTGTCCAGTTAGCTTTTTGTAAGCTTCCAAAGAGCCAAAATAATATTTGTTGCGAAATTTCAGGAGAAGAGAGATACTGCACCAAAGAAAGAAAAGATTGAAACAAAAATAGCAATGCAATACCTACTAGCACAAGCATAGAAGAATTAAACTGTTTTAAAGAAGCAAAACTAAAAAGAACGCTAGCAGCAGCCATAGTCATTATAAAAGCACCTATTGGAACAGCTGCCATCAAAGGCAAGCCAAAACTACCAAAGGCAATAACTAATGAAGCACCAAAGCCAGCAGCCGCAGCCAAGCCTAAAGTATATGGGCTTGCCATAGGATTATTGAGCAAAGTTTGTATTTCTGCCCCACCAACACCTAAAGCTGCCCCAACTATTAAAGCCATCAGTGCCATTGGCAAACGCAGGTCATGAATAATAACTAAAGCCGTTTTGCTCACATCGTCTATATCAAACAAAGGGGCAAAAAGTGCTTCTAATACCTCGCTTGGGTTTAGCATTGATGGTCCTGTGGCAATGTCAAACACTAGTGATATAAAAGCAAAAATCAAGAATATAAGGATAATAATCAACCGTTTCCATTCTCTTGCTCTATGCTCTTGCAATGTTTGTTGTATAGCTTTATTGTCCATAATTGTACCTACTAAGTTATTTTGTTGCTTGTAAAATAAATGTTCCTTTGGGCACTACTGGAAGATATTTTTTATGAAAATCAATATAGGTTTTGATGGGTTCAATATCTTTAAAAAGCTCTGGATACAGGGCTTTAGCAATATATTGTATCATAGCTGCATCAGCAAGGGTTCTACTTGCACCCATATACAACCCATAAAGTCGATTATCTTTAATCGCAGGAAGAGTGTCCCAAGCTGGACGCTTTTTGTAAGCATTCAACCGCCTTAAGGCTTCTTTCTTATCAATTCCTATGCCCATAACCATAGATTCTTTATTCTTGTTGAGCTCTGTTTCTCTCCCAGATATCATTATAACATCAGGTTTTGAAATAATAACTTGCTCAGGATTCATAGGGGACCATTTTTCTACAAAAGGTACAGCAATATTTTCTCCTCCAGCAAGCTCAACAAGAGAACCCCACATATCTTTTCCATAAGTAAAGCCAATTTCATTAGGTCCCTTATTGCCAAATTCTATATATATTTTTTGCTTTTTTGGATTTGCTCTAGCGATTCTTTGTTCCACATCTAATGCTATATTTTTATAAAACTCTACAAGCTCTTGTGCTCTTTTTTCATTACCTGTAATTTGCCCGAGTGCTTTTGTGCTTGCTTCATGTCGTTGTATGGTTTCACGATTATAATCAAGCACTACAATAGGAATCCCTGCTTTTTGCACAGGCTCTAAATCAAATTCTAAAATACTATACTGCCAATCAGCCAAGATAAGTAAATCTGGCTTTAACGAGAGCACTTTTTCAATAGAAAATGTACCTACCTCAACCTCTCCAATATCTTCAAGCTTGTTAAGCTTTGGTAATGTTTTGCTGTACAGTTCCCAACTTTTTGGTGTCCAATCTGTCCATACCGCTTTTGAAAAACCAACCACATTATCTAATGCCTCAACCCCACCTACAGCTAAAAAATCTGTATAGTAAAATCCAAGCACAATTCGTTTAAGGGGATAATTAACCTTAACTTCTCTGCCAAGCACATCTTTAATAATTTTTGTTTCAGCATATGCACATAAGGAAGTTATGCTTATCATAAAAATTATAAAAATATTTACCTTAAAACGATTCACTAATTTATCCTTTAAAATTCAAAAATAATAACCATTATAATGTATGTTTTAAAAAAAGTCAAGAGGGTTTAAATAGCTTAAAATATTATCATTTCTAACAAGGTGTATAGCTTTAAAAATAGCTATAAATATATCATTACTTTATTAGAGTGATTGTGCTACAAGCATATATAAAGGACCGGCATAAAAAATATCTATGGTTTTATAATAGCACTCTTCAAGCCAATTACAAATATTTTCTGGCTTTGAACCATATGCAAAAACGCCTGCTGTCATGGGTGGATATGGATTATGCTGACTAAGCATAAACTCTATAATTACTAAATAACCTTGTGATTCTATGTAAGGCAATAAAGGACGAAAAATATCAATAGGATTTGGTGTACGATGCAAAACTTGATTAAGGCAGAGCATACTTATTTGTTGTGGAATTTTTATTATTTGTCCATTAAAATGATGTATAAGTTGTTCTAGGCTTATAGCGTTTAGGGGCTTTAAAACGGTTATATATTGTGATTTTTGCTGGTTTTCTTGCACAAAAACTTCATAACAAGGCAAAGAACAGTTCATGAGCATATTATTAAAATATTGTTTGAGTGCATTATAATGCTCAAGTGTATAAGGAGCAAGTACAGGAATGTGCATATTTATACCTTTTTAAAAAATTTTAATACAATAAGGCAAATCATATAAAAACCTTTTTAATTGCTTGTTTATCTCTTTGGGTTATACATGCTTTGTCTTTATATATTTTCTTAGAATGTATAAATATAGATTCTTTAGAAACTATAATATATTGAGGAATAGCAAAAAATTGGTTCTAATTTTTCTTAAATATGAATTTAGGTTAGTTCTTTTGGAAAAAATATTCAATGCTATCACATAAACCGCTACCCCAATCACCTTTAGTGCTGGGGATAGCTTGTGCCTTTAATATAAATTTAGAATTTATTCACTATAAATTGTACTTGCTTATTGCCAACCATATTTTGCAAAAACTTCTCTTGATTCTTTGGTGCTTAGATAATCTATAAAATCTTGCACATCCTTATTTGAACCTTCTCTAGCAACAACATTAAAAGTTCTATATACAACTAAATCTTTTTCTATTGGTACAGCAGTTCCTATATCTGGATTACTTTTTGACCAGTCAATCCAAGTAATCCAAACATCTGCTTTATCATCCATAAATATGGCTTTTGCAGTTCCGCTATTTGGTGCAAATGCTACAATATTTTTTCTAAAACCTTGTATATTTGCAATATTGTTTGTTCTCCCTATCATATCTTCCCAAACACCTGTTCCTGAAGTATTACTTTTGCCTGCACCATCATTGACAACAATGCGAATATTTTTAGTAGCCAAATCTCTTAACCCTTTTATTTGCAGCGGATTCCCTTTTTTTGTTAATATGATGGCTTCTCTAAAATAAAGAGGTTTTATCTTTTTAGAATCAAATTCATCGCCAAAATCTGTAGCTATAGCAAGAGCAGATTGCTCTGATGCACCAAATAAAATATTTGCATCTTTTTTAGCATTTTCAAACCACTTTGCTTGGGGACCAAAATTAACATTCACCTTTACCCCTGTTTTCTGTGTATATTTTGTTGCTATATCTTGCAATGCTGTATGCGGACCACCCGGACCATACAAATTAATATCTGCATATACAACACTAATCATAAAAGCATAAAGCCCCAAAAAACTAATAATCTTGTTCATTATATACCCCTTTTGATTGACATAATAATATATAGCTAAATAATAAAGCATATTATTATAACATAATAAATTTTAGAAAAGTAAATGTACATTAAAATACATTAATGAGAGTTTAAACCTATGCTCTTATGCAAAATTATGAAAATTTAATTATAAAAATGTTAAATTCAAAAATATTGTTAAGAAAATTTTATGAGCGTACATTCCATATTGGCATATTGCAAAAAAATTGATTTTGAATGTTAAACAATAAAATAAAAGGAAAGTTTATGAAAAAGCAAGAGGTAAGACAGAAATTATCTATTAAACAAGTAACGACTGAGAATATTGAGCAATTCAATAAACTTTTACGCTATGCATTTCAAGTTACAGATAGTGATTTATTAAAATTTGGTTGGAATAATGAGGAAATTACACAATCCAAATATCCCATTTTAAAAAATGCCTATGTTCTTGGCTGGTTTAATCAAGAAAAACTTGTTTCACAAATTGCCCTCTATCCTATGCAGATTAATATTTATAATAAAATTTTTAATATGGGTGGAATCACTGCTGTAGCAACTTATCCTGAATACACAGGCATTGGTTTAATGAATGATTTAATGTATGAAATTTTAAAAATTATGAGAAATAATCAACAAAGCATTTCATGCCTATATCCTTACTCTATTCCCTATTATCGTTCTCGTGGTTGGGAAATTATAAGCGATAAGATGACTTTTAGCTTACAAGATAGACAAATACCTAAAATTATTCAGGTTAATGGGATGATGCAAAGAGTAGAGAAAGAACATCCAGATTTAATTTGTCTTCACAATACTTTTGCACATCAAACACATGGTTGCCTTATACGCAATAAACTTGAATGGGATGAATATTGGCGATGGGATGTAGAGGATGAAATAGTAGCACTCTATTACAATGAGCATAACCAAGCAACAGGTTATATTGTGTATTTGCTTGAAAAAGATATTTTTAAAATAAAAGAAATGGTTTATCTTAATGAAGAAGCAAGGCATGGTATTTGGGGCTATATCAATGCCCATCAATCGATGTTTGATAAGGTAGAAGGTGCAAACTATAGTAATCATAATCTTGCTTTTTTACTTGAAGATGGACATATCAAAGAAACAACACAACCTTATATTATGGCAAGAGTTGTTGATGCATGGCAGTTTTTGTCGCAATATCCTTTTGAAGTAGTTGATTTTAATGCAGATTTATGCTTTGCCTTAAGTGACCCTCTATTGGAATGGAACAATAAAAACTTTGTTCTTATGATAAGAAAAAACCATATACAACTTAAAATTGATAAAGAAGAATATGAAAATATTGTTTATCTTGATATTCAAACATTAGCTACGATGCTTTTTGGATATAAGAGACCTTTGTATTTAAGGCAAGTAGGACGATTAAAGGCAGATAATAATACCATAAATATACTTGAAGAAATTTTACCTGAAGGTAAAGCATATTTTAGTGATTATTTTTAATCTAAAATGACAACATACCTCATGCTAAAAAACTAAGCTTTCTCGTATCAATAAATAAATCTCGCCTACTTTTATAGGTTTAATCTCTACATCATAACAAGCACATCTCACATGAAACAGTGAGTTATTGATATGAAAGGAGTAAATACTTTAATGCTATGAATACCTCTTAAAAATATGTTTATACACTCATAAATAGTGCATTAAGAGTCTATATAGAGAGAGCAATATTTATTATGCAATAGTATGATGAGTTAATTATTATACAATATCTTATAATGTTATAGACATTATTAAGCTCTTACTACCTAAGAGTATAGAACTCGTATTTAAGCAACAAATTCATATAAAAGATAAAAAGTCATATAAACTGATAATATAGAGTATTTAAGATATATAAATAGAGAGCTCTTAAATCTCTTATCTTATTGTAGAAGACATAAGCATGAGAGCTTTTATAATAAGAACAATAACTTTTTGAGTTGTTGTATTGAATTACAGGAATGTAACAAGAGCAATAAAAGATTATTATATATGCTAAAATGAAAAACCTCTCTTCACTATTCAAATATAGCTTCCTAGCATTCTGCATAAATACTATCTCTCCATACATAAAGTAAGTTCTCTGAAAAAATGGAATTTCAATTAAGCTTTCTTGCTCTATGAAACTAAAACTACTTTCTACTGCTTTCATTTATATTCCTTTTGTGGTTATATATTTTTTGTATTATGCCATATTTATTTTTACTTAAATTATAATTTTCAAAATTTCTAATATATCATGCCTATGAT
>JARHYY010000060.1 GCA_029258405.1 Helicobacteraceae bacterium
ATATCTTATAATGTTATAGACATTATTGAGCTCTTACTACCTAAGAGTATAGAACTCGTATTTAAGCAACAAATTCATATAAAAGATAAGAAGTCATATAAACTGATAATATAGAGTATTTAAGATATATAAATAGAGAGCTCTTAAATCTCTTATCTTTATTGTAGAAGACATAAGCATGAGATCTTTTATAATAAGAACAATAACTTTTTGAGTTGTTGTATTGAATTATAGGAATGCAACAAGAGCAATAAAAGATTATTATAAGAGTGCATATTAAAAAACCTTAAAAAGAGCTAGTAGGTTTTATGAATAAAGAATGCAATAATGTAAGTAATTAATCTCTATATATAAAAGATTCTTTGTTTAGGCAAAAATGATAATTTAAAAGCAATGGCAAGGCTATGTGCTGTAAGCTTGCTTGGAGATAACATCAAAAAGTTACCTATCTCGCTAAAAAGTGGGAGTGATTCAAGGCTTATGGTGGTTATACTTTTAAAACTTATGCTTTTTAGAATCTTCTAAAATATCTGTTACAATACTCTGTATATCCTGTGCTATGGTATCTGTTTGGTTTGCTATTTGAGCATTTTGTTTTGTTATTTCTTCAAGTTGTGTTGTTATATTAGATATATGAGCAATATCTTTTGTTTGCTCTTTAATAGAATGTGCCATTTCATTCACTGAATTAATAAGGGCATTAGCATTGCCCTCAATTTCACTTAATGATTTATTTGTTCTTTCGGCAAGCTGCCTTACTTCATCTGCTACTACAGCAAAACCTCTACCATATTCTCCAGCCCTAGCTGCTTCTATGGCGGCATTGAGAGCTAGTAGGTTGGTTTGGTCTGCAATATCTTTAATGATATTGATCATTGATTTAATTTCATCAGTTTCTCTTGTGAGGTCATTCATAGATTGGGAAACATTTTGCATAGAATTACTTACTTGCTCTACTGATTGAGTGTTTTCTGTAAGAGAATCTACTTGTTGTTGTGATGTTTTGATGAGGTTTTGTACCATATTAAAGAGATTGCTTGCATTGCTGTCGAGGTTTTTAGCGATATTACTTGAATTATTTAACATTTGGGAGATACTTGTACCCAAAGAATTAATATTTTCTGCCATTTCAAGGATTCTACCATGTAGGTTTTCTGTGTTTGCTCTTGTGGTGTAATCATTTTGCGAATAAGTATTAAGTGTGTGTGAGATGCTTGCAATGTTGCTCTCAAGAATCTCAAGTAAACTGTTGATGATATTTTTTAGTTCATTTAATTGTGGTGAAGTGGTGTTTGATGTTATGATGTTATTAAATACTCCATGTTTTGCCTTGTTGGTGATATGAAGGACTTCATCGATGAATTTTTTATCATCTTCAATGTTTTTTTGTGTTAATGCAATGTTAGCATTAATTTGTTGTGCCATTCTGCCTAATTCATCTTTAGAGTGCAGTTTAATGAGCTCTATATTATTATTTTTATGGTTGATGTAAGCAAAAAATGATTCTAAACCTTTTTCTATAATATCAATAGGCTTAAGAGATTTTTGCAACACAAGATAAATGATAATGGTTGAGGAAAAGCTGATGATAATTAATACAATTATACCTAGTGCAAGCCCTTTATATGAGTCTTGTTCAACTTTATCCATCGCTTCAGCTGCACATATAGAATACGATATGCTATTTTTCTCAACATGATTGCATACCCCTAATCTTTTTATGCCTGTATCTATTGGAATATATTCAAAGGGTTGCATATTGCCCTTTTCACGAGATTGTTGAATAAATTTTTGCGTACTTTCTGTAACATGCAAAAAAGGTACATTTTTGTCTGAAGATACAAAAACTTTTTGTTCCTCATCAAATCCAAAAATCCTTGAGGGCATTTTTTCAAATTGTTTTTGCAGGTTTAATAATGGAGTATCTATAGAGAGCACTCCAAGAACTTTTCCATTTTTTACCAAAGGAATAGAAAATGTAAATGTTGGCAATTTGGTTACAAAATCTTCATATACAGGAGTCATAATCGCAGCATTATTTTTTACAGCACTCTGATACCAACCTCGTGTTCTTGAATCAAATTCTTCTACCTTTCCTGTGCCTTTTCCATAAGTCCTAAAGGTAACTTTTGCAGCATCAGATTCTATATCGCTTACAATCATGCTACCATCAGCAACACCTATATAAGCAGCTAAATGTGCCCCGCCAAGCTTAAACCCATGCAACAAAGGACCAACATTAGTAGCCAAAGCTTCTGTAGAGCTTAATTGATCTTCAGGTAGAGTAAGGATATATTGTGCCATTAATTCTATTGAATCTATTCTATCTTGGCTAAACATATCAGCCGCTAAACTTGTCATTTGAACATAATCAATTTCAGCTTGTGTAGATTTTTCAAATAAATTATTTTTGTTGGTGATTATGTTAAATGTTTGCAATATGGCAAAGCCTATAAGCATAATAACAGTAACGACGATAGGTATTTTTAATTTGATGCTATTCATCAAACTCCTTTCAAATTTTTTATAACTATTTTTAGGATACCCATAAGGTGAATTATAAAGGCAATATCCTTAAATAATAATGAATTAATATTTAAATAATTTTTTGATTCATCATGAAATTAAGTTATATATATTATAAAAGAATTTAAAATATGTTAAAATAGATGCAAATTTTGTTTATAATTATAGCATTTGTTTTTTAGGAGAGTCATTAATGAATAAGTATTGCCGTAAAAATAAGGTGTGTGTTTATGTGTAATGCTCCACAAGTTGTTTATGTTGCTATGGCTGCAGACTTAATCCATCCGGGACATATTAATATTTTAAAAATTGCAAGAAAATATGCTGATAGCATTAGTGGTGAATTGGTGCTAGGTTTGCTTACGGATCGCGCTATTGCTTCATATAAGCGATTGCCTTATATGAGCTATCATCAGCGATATGAAGTAGTAAGCCATCTTAAAGAAATAGATAGGGTAATTGCACAAGAAACTTTAAGCTATGAACATAATATTCGTATGCTTAAACCGAGATATGTTATCCATGGTGATGATTGGAAGCAAGGACCACAAAGTGCTGTACGACAAAATGTAATTGATACCTTAAATGAGCTTGGTTGCGGGGAATTGCTTGAGCCAAATTATACAGAGGGTATATCTTCTACACAGTTAAACGCTGATGCTAGGGCGATTGGCATTAGCACAAATGCAAGGCTTTCACTCTTGAGGCGTCTTATTAAAGCTAAAGCTCCATTACGAATCTGTGAGGCTCATTCTGCTATCTCTGCTTTGGTTGTAGAAAATGCTTATTTTATTAATAATAATGGCATGCGATTTGAGTTTGATGGCTTTTGGAGTTCTAGCCTTACAGATTCTACAAGTCGTGGCAAACCAGATATTGAAGCAGTAGAGCTTGCAAGCCGACTGAATACCATTAATGAAATTTTTGAAGTAACCTCTAAGCCGCTTATTTATGATGCTGATACCGGCGGCAAGATAGAACATTTTGTTTTTGCTATAAGGAGTTTGGAGCGCACAGGAGTATGAGCAGTTATTATTGAAGATAAAACAGGGCTTAAGAAAAATTCTCTTTTAGGTAATGATGTAAAACAAGCACAAGAAGATATTCAATACTTTTGCGATAAAATTACTGCTGGTAAAAAAGCACAAATAACAAAAGATTTTATGATCATTGCTCGTATTGAATCGCTTATTTTAGACAAAGGGCAAGATGATGCATTAAATAGAGCCTTTGCTTATATTAATGCAGGAGCTGATGGCATTATGATACACTCAAGAAAGAAAAGCCCTGATGAAATATTATCTTTTATCGCTTCTTTTAGAGCAAAAGATTCTCAAACACCTATTATAGTTGTGCCCACAAGTTTTAATACCATAAAAGCAAAAGAACTAGGAGATGCTGGAGCAAATATTATCATTTATGCAAATCATCTCTTGAGAGCATCTTTTGTGGCTATGAGCAAGGTTGCCTCTGGGATTTTGGAATTTGACAGGAGCAAAGAAATAGAAACGCAATGTATGAGCATAAAAGATATTCTTGCATTGATACCCGGAACAATATAGGAGGATAGAATGCACAAAGAAAAGGTCATCATTTTTGGTGCAGGAAATTGTGGGAGACTAATAGCTAACAAACTTTTGCAACAGCCACATGTAAGGCTTTTGGGTTTTGTGGATAATGATTCTTCAAAGCAAGGAATCACATTAGAGCTATCGGGGGGGGGCAGAATTATGGTATATGCATCTTCTATGCTTAAAAGAATGGAATATGATAGAATTATTATAGGTACATTTACAGGGCTTGATGAAATAGGCGAGCAGCTTATAGCAATGGGTATTGAGCAAGCAAAGATTGATGTGAGCTATATTGAGTTAAGCGTAAAAGCTCGCATCGCTTTTTTGCAAGATTTTGCAAAAATCTCACAACATTTAGGGGGCAATGTTGCCTCTCTTGGTGTTTATAGAGGTGATTTTGCAAGATATATTAATGAAAGTTTTAGAGATAAAGTTTTATATCTTTTTGATACCTTTGAGGGCTTTTCTCAAGAAGATGTGCAAAAAGATACTGATATGGCAAAGTGTTTAGGTGCAAAGCATTTTGCAAATACGAGCGTTGAATTGGTGCTTAGCAAAATGCCTTATCCTGAGCAATGTATAATAAAAAAAGGTTGGTTTCCGCAAAGTGCAAAGGACTTAGAGCATGAGAGCTTTTGTTTTGTGAATTTGGATTGTGATTTGTATGAACCAATTTTAGCCGGGTTAAGATTTTTTTATCCTAAGATGGTAAGTAAGGGGGTAATTTTAGTGCATGAATATTTTTTTTGTGGTTATGTAGGGGTTAGAGAAGCCGTAGAAGAATTTATTCAAGATAATAAATATGTACATAAAATGCCAATAGGCGATAATTTGAGCATGGCAATTATTAAGTCATAAATAAAATTACCTTTAAATCCTCTTATATGAAGATGAAGTAACATTCTGCTTGCTAAGATGAGATTTAAAATGTTGTATAATATAAATATGATTTACATCATTAATATTTTGTTGTTTTAGTGTTTGTTTGTAAAATTTTAATCAAATATTAATATTTAAAATATATAATATCAGATGATAAAAATTATTAATTAGAGGGTAATATGCTCGCAAAGAGATTGATCAAAAAAATAGTCAAACGATGGATGTATGGTGATTTTAAAATTGTTTTTTGGGATAAAGAGGAAGTTCGCAGTAGCAAAAATACACCGAAATTTTCTTTAATTTTTCACGAAAAGATAGAATTGAGTGATTTATTCCGAGATACAAGTTTAATGTTTGCGGAATATTATATGAAAGGAAAATTGGACATAGAGGGGGATTATGATGAAATCGCTAAAGTCTTGTATTTTTTCTCCAATCGCAAATATCTCAAAGGTAAAAAAGATATTTTAAGCAATATTTCACAAGGACAGGAGAGTAAAAATATTAAAAGTCATTATGATC
>JARHYY010000099.1 GCA_029258405.1 Helicobacteraceae bacterium
ATGATTGTAACCAAAATGCTAAAAGATAGGAGAGTAGAATTGCTAGAAGTTGATATGGATAAAGAGTTAAAAATTGATGAACCATTAGGAAAAGTTTTTTTTAAATCAAATACGCCTATGTTTGAAGTGTTAGATTCTAGTGTAGATTTAATTATCACAAGTCCGCCTTATTTTAATATTAAAGATTATGCAAAAAATGGCTACCAAGATTCTATACATTCAGTTTCGCATAATGCAGATTTAGGCACAATTAATAATTATAAAACATATATAAATGCACTTTTAAAGGTGTGGTGTGAATGCGAGAGGGTTTTAAAACCAAATGGTAAGCTTTGCATTAATGTGCCTTTAATGCCAATGCTTAAAAGAGATTTCAACACACATTATAACCGCCATATTTTTGATTTGCAAAGCGATATACAGCATAGCATTTTAGAATCTACTTCGCTTTTTTTGCTAGATTTATATATTTGGAATCGCACAAATAATACTAAAAAACTAATGTTTGGGAGCTATCCTTATCCGCCCAATTTCTATGCACAAAATACAAGTGAATTTATTACAATTTATGTTAAAGATGGCAAATCTAAAAATGTTTCTAAACATATAAAAGAGCAAAGTAAGCTTGCTCAAAAAGAATGGGTTGAATACACAAAACAAATTTGGGATATACCTATCCCAAATAAAAGCGATAGTGCCTTTGGCAAACATGCAGCAATTATGCCAGAAGAAATACCCCATCGTTTGATTAAATTGTATTCTTTTGTAGGCGATATTGTGCTAGATCCATTTGCAGGAAGTGGGACTACACTTAAGGTGGCAAAGGCTCTAAAACGGAACTTTATAGGTTATGAGCTTTATACGCACTATAAAAGTGTGATTGAAGAAAAACTTAACGAAGCTTACAGCATTTAAGGTTGTGCCATGCTAAATACTATTCATATACAAGATGTTTTTAGCTTTTTAGAATCTTTAGAAGATTCTAGCATTGATTTAGCTATTATCGACCCACCCTATAACCTTAATGTTGCTACATGGGATAGCTTTAAAAGCCAAAAAGATTTTTTAGATTTTAGCTTTAAATGGATAGATTTGTTATTACTAAAAATAAAAAAGAGTGGGAGTTTTTATATTTTTAATACGCCTTATCATTGTGCATTATTTTTGCACTATTTACAAGAAAAAGCAGTGTTTCAAAACTTTATCACTTGGTATAAAAAAGATGGCTTAAGCTATACAAAAAAACGATTTGTAAATAATCAAGAAAGTATTTTATTTTATACAATGGATTGCAAAAAATACTATTTTGATTGTGAATCTGTGCGTGTGCCTTATGCATCAACAAGTCGCATAGCACACGCACACAAAAATGGAATCTTAAAAAATGGCAAAAGATGGTATCCAAATGAAAATGGTAAATTATGCCCTGATGTTTGGGAGATAGTCAGCCAAAGACATAAGCAAAAAATAAATGGTAAGACGCAAAAACTACACCACCCAACAATAAAACCAAAAGAAATAATAGAAAGAATGATTAAAGCAAGCTCTAAGAAGGGGGATTTAGTATTAGACTTATTTAGTGGAAGTGGAATGACAAGCCTTGTAGCAAGAGATTTAGAGCGTGATTTTATCGGCTGTGAGTTCAATAAAGAATATGTAGATTCTAGCTTAAACATAAAGGAGCATTAACATGACGCAAGAAGAATTTAAAGAATCATTATTATGTATAAATCCTGCCCTAGAATGTTTAAGATTTCTTTACCTTAGAGTACTTCAAGATGATTATAGAGGCATACACAAGCTACAACATTATCGCTGGAGTGTAGAATATATTAAAATTGTTTTAAAATATTTACCAAAAAATCGCTTATTGCTACATACACAGGGTGATATTAATGATGATTATAGATATAGCAGTGATGAATTAGAGTTTTGCCAATATTTAAACAATGTCAATAAGGATTTATCAACAATCCAAAAAAGTATTACAGATATGGGTATGCGGAAAATTATTTTTGTAAATTTGCAAAGAATGGGACTTATTGATAGGTTTAATAAGAAACAAGAATTATGCGATATACGCAAAAAATCCCAATACCAATGTGTAAAAATCACACATAGAGGTTTAGATTTTTTAGAATCTAAAAATATTTTTGAATAGCAAAGGAATTTAGGTATCGCATTAGATTTTGTTTTTGGTGGGATAGTGCAAGATGTGCTAGATATAATAAATACATTAAATCCACAATATATAAGTGTTAGTGAAATGATGTTTTTTGTAACATATCTTGGTAAAGATTATCAAGGCAGGGTATTGACAAAAGATATAATCATAGAGTTTATTAATGAATTTAGAAGTTTAAAGGCTAGGCAAAAGGTTGTAGAAGAAGTAATAAATGAATTTTGCATACCTGAAAATTTTAATGGAAATAAAATACAAAAACGAGATTTTCATAATTGGAAAAATGAAACACAAACATTGTTTGATAGTTTTGATTTAATGGCTGTATTTGAATATGATAGAGAGAAACAGAGATTGTTACTTAAGGCAAATATAAATGGTGAAAAAATTGCATTTAAACGAAGCAATGTAATTAAACAAGAATACTTTAAACAACATGAAGTGCAAAAAGATATATGTTTTGAATTGCACCACATTGTGCCTTTTTATTATGCAAAAGATATTGATGCATTAAAAGCCATTGATAATTGGCAAAATCTCATTTATATTGATGCTAATTCTCATAAAATCTTTACCCTTGATAAAAATGTAAAAAGAGCTATACGACTTAATTTTAACAACTTAGATGCTGTGCTTGATAATCTTGTAGGTGATGAGATAGTTTTAAAATATACTGATAATATCCGCTATAAAACTTCTTTACAAGAAAGAATGCTACAATATAATAGGGTATTGCTAGGCTATGAACAAAAAGTATAACTATATTTAAAAACTTTATAAAGGGCGTTAAAATTAGCTTTGCAAGATGGTAAAACATTGCCTATGAGCATATGACTTTAGAAATTTATTTAAATTTAGAGAGTGTTTTAAAGAGCACTTAAAGATAGTGCATGAAACGCTAGGAGATACTGTGGAGTTCAGCCTATGATAACAAAAGATAACTTTAAAGAAGTGTTAGTAATATTAGGTTTTAAACAAGGTAATAATAAATATTCTAAAATTATAGATATTTACACATTGTATTTTGCAGTTAGGAGCATATATGAAAAATGAATTATTACAAGATTTAGAGAATCATTTTGAAACGCTAAATCACATTAGAAACTTAGCACAAAATTATGATGAAAGATTATTAGATTATCTTTTAGAGCAAAGCATATATAAAGATGAATTTAAAACTAGATTTTTTATCACAACAAAGAATGCTTTAATTTTTAAACTCAATGACTTTTTAACTTTTTT
>JARHYY010000010.1 GCA_029258405.1 Helicobacteraceae bacterium
TATAGTGGAGTTAAGTAAGTTCTTTAAGGTTTATTCTGTTATTTGAATTTTTGGACTCTAAGGTTTATTGCTTGTTTGAGTTTTGAGGTTTGGGTATAGTATAATTGAGGGTTGTTGGGGGGGGGTGCTGCTTATTTCTAAATGCTTTAATAGCTCTTATATTTTTATGTTTATGTGATTGTCTATAGTTTTTACACAATATTTTACAATCAATCGAGCATATCTCACAATAAAGCATTTTTGGGTGTAATTACAAATTATTTTAATTGTTAAAACACTAGTAATGTATCTCTTATTAAAAGTTTTTTCTTAAAAAACTGTGAAAACATTATCTATTTAGATAAAGTTTCTTAAAAATTTTATGTTCTTACTACCATACAACGCACATTTAAACCTATCTCCAAGCAAACTTGGCGTAAGTAATGTTTTGAGTATAGAGCTATAATGAATATAATGCTTACTTAAAACATCACTATGAGCAATTACTTTCTCAAAAACATCAATAATACCCATCTTTATCAAAGCTCTGTTTTGACGATGATAATAATACCTCCATCCATGCTCTTGCATAAAAAATCTATCTAAATAGCTAAAAACAACATCGTAAGTTATGTCAGCATGAATCAAAAAAGAAGCAGGGTTATTTAAAAAATCTTCAAATGAAAATACATGATGTTGCTTAAAAAATCGCAAAGAAAATTCATTCCTAAAATAATCCTCTCCATAATCAAACAGCAAAAAGCTCCAATCTTTTTGGAAGCTCAAAATTTTTCTTATGAGAAAAGCTGTTTCTTGGGAAATTTCTCCTTTATGCACACAAAAATCATTTGCTAAATCTAAAATTTCTAAAGCCCTTGGTTTATCTGGGCATTCTTCTAAAGGTGCAAATGCGATATGCTGTTTATCATAAACAGCTAATGTATTGTTATAAACTAAATCACAGGGCACAGAATCAAAAAGTTCATTTGCAATAAAAAGTGGTAAGTGAAAATGTTGATATTCTGATAATATGGTAATATATGCTCCTAATCCTTTAGAATCTATATATTCCTGCTGCATTATTCTTAATTCCTGAAGTGGTTCTACAATGAAAAAATGTAGCAATTCAAAAGCCTTTGATTCATACTTGAGTAAATATAATACTATATCAACTATCAGATAGCCCTTTTGTGCTGCTATTTCAATAATGCTCACAGGATAATTATTTGCATATACACTTCTTGCAATTGCTGATGCTATGGTAAAGCCAAATAATTCTCCTGTACTTACAGAAGTATAAAAATCACCATCTTTACCAATCAATGCTTTTTTATAATATCCCTCATCTCCATATAGAGCCTTTTTCATTATACAAGAAAATAACTGCATATTTATTTTTCAAACCCGCTGCATGCCTCTTTAAATCTCCTAAAACCTTCTTCTAATTCTTGCTGTGTAATTGTAAGAGGGGGAACAAATCGTATAGCCAACTGACCAGAACGAACAACAAGCAAACGATTCTTAAATGATTCTTGAATTATTCTTGCTTGCCATTGCTCATTTTTAAGTTGCAATCCACGCATAAGTCCAATACCTAGTTTATGAGAAAAAATACTTCCAAAAAGGCGAATGGTATCATCAAGCTCTTTATCAAATAGAGATATAATGTTATGCAACCTTCCTGAGTCCATCTCTTCTTCTAAAATGCTAAGAACACTCAAAGCAGCTTTAGTGCTTAAAGGATTGCCTCCAAAAGTACTTCCATGCTCGCTATATAAAAAAATATCTTTAAGAGAAGTTATTGCAGCACCAATAGGCACGCCACCAGCTAAACCTTTAGCAAGGGTAACAACATCAGGCATTATACCATACACCTGAGAGCCCAAAAACTCACCCAAACGATATACCCCGGTTTGTATTTCATCAACCATAAATAAAATTTCTTTTTCCTTAAGTGTCTGTGCAAGTTTTTGCAAATCCTGTATATTTTGTGTATCTAAACCTCCTTCACCTTGAATAAGCTCAATAAACACTGCACATGTTTTTTTATCAAGCAAAGAATATATATGTTCTATATCGTGGGCATACACAAACCCATCAGGATACGGACCAAAAAAACGATGCATGCTTTCTTGTCCAGTAGCCTTAAGGGTGCTAATAGTACGCCCATGAAAAGAGTTTTTAAGTGTAATAATTTTATAGGGCTTTTCTGGTAAAAAAGCACCATACTTGCGTGCTATTTTAAGAGCAGCCTCATTGGCTTCGGCACCAGAATTACAAAAAAATACTCTCCCATCAACGCCACTTAAGTGTATAAGCTTTTGGGCAAGTTTTGCTTGATGTTCAATGGCATAAAGATTGCTAATATGTATAAGCTTTTGTGATTGTTCGCTTATTGCTTGTGCAAGCTTCTTATTGCCATGCCCAACACTACATACGGCAATACCAGCTACAAAATCAATATAATCTTTACCTGCTTTATCATATAAAGTAGCTCCATTCCCATATTCAAATTCAACATAATTACGATTGTAGGTGTGTAATACATATTGTTCATCTCGTTCTTGATTGGTCATTTATACTCCTTGTTCTAGATATTGTAAATGCTTTTTTGAGCAAAACTATGCTATGATTATTCTCATCTATATTCTAATCTATGTCTCTGATAAAGGATCTACTTATATTATAGCATTCAACTATTATTAAGTCAAATTATTATTGAGCTTAAGTTACTTGAGAAAACAATAAAGCATACAAAGAACAAATTTATGTTTATTTATTGTTATGTAATGAAAAAATTATTCATGTGGAGTGTATTCCATTCAATCGCATAAGGATGCTAAATAATTCATTTTTTATTTAAGAGTTTTTGTTGCTTGGATTTTGCATAAAAAGCTTAAAATATTCTAACCTCCTTAAACTCTCCTCTTTTCCCAAGGCAAGCATTGCATTAAATATAGGTACACCACCACCTTTGCCTAGCAAACCTAACCTTAAAGGAAGTAAAGCTTTATTAGGTTTTATATATGTTGCTATTTTTTCACTAAATATTTCATGTAAATCTTGACTTGAAATATCAAAAGAAATTTCTTGCAATATGGATAAGCAATGCTCTAAGAGCTCTATAATTTTTGATGTCGAATCTGTTTTTAGCAATTTTATATCATATTCTTGTGGGGCGTTTAATATTTCTTGCAAATTTTTTTCAAATTCTACTAAGGTTTTAGATCTTTCTTTAAGGGCATCAAAGAGGTTTTCCTGAATATTTGGTGTAATATTTAATGTATTTGTTTCAAGGAGTGCAAGAATTTCCTCATTGCTTTTTTGATTGATATAATGATGATTAAGCCATAAGAGCTTGCTAGGATTAAAAATAGATGCCGATTTATTAATATCATTGCAATTAAAATATTTAATGAGTTCAGAAAGTGAAAATATTTCATCATCGCCATGGCTCCACCCAAGCCGTACAAGAAAATTTAAAACTGCTTCAGGCAAATAACCTTGTTCTTTATAATCCATAACCCCCATAGCACCTTCTCGCTTGCTTAGTTTTTTTCCTTTGTCATTATGTATCATGGGGATATGGCAAAACTCTGGAATCTTAAAACCCAAAGCATTATAAATAATAATCTGCTTAGGCGTGTTGCTTAAGTGATCATCTCCTCTAATAATATCAGTAATATTCATCAGTGCATCATCAATAGCCACGGTAAAATTATAAGTAGGTGTTCCATCACTTCTAGCAATGATAAAATCATCAAGTTCTTGTGCATCTATTGTGATTGTGCCTTTAATTTTATCATTAAAGACAATTTTTCCATCTAATGGTGCTTTGATTCGTATGCTAGGAGTAATATTATTTGGGGGCGTACCCATAAAATCTCGATAGCGTTTGTCATAGTGAGGTTTCTCTCCCCTATGTCTTTGCTCTTCTCGTAATTGCTCTAGCTCTTCCTTGCTCATATAACAATAATATGCTTGTTTGCTGTCTAAGAGTTTTTGTATATACTGCTTATAAATATCCATCCTCTGACTTTGATAGATAACTTCACCGTCATATTCAAGACCAACCCATTCAAATGCCTGTAAAATCCCCTCTTTTGCATTAATAGAATTTCTCTTAAAATCAGTATCTTCAATGCGAAGCAAAAACTTACCATTATGTGCTCGTGCATGGAGATAGTTAAAAATAGCTGTTCTTAAACCCCCTATATGGAGGTTTCCTGTGGGTGATGGGGCGAATCTTGTTATAGTCATTGTGCATCTTCCTTTTTTGTAGTATTTGATTCAAGTGATTCTTGAATGAAAGTATCCATATCTATATTTGTTATATTGCTCGTATCTATTTGCTGATTTTCTTGCATGCTAATAAGCCAAAGGTAGCGTAAGTCATGCACCTGTGTTTCTGGTTTAATTTCTGCAATGAAATATCCGCGAGAGCTTTCTAAGGAAACAACCTTTCCTACCCTAATTCCTTCAAAAAAAATTCCATCTAATCCACTTGTAATAACTTCATCTCCAATACCCACTTGGAGCCATGAAGGGATATAGTTAGCAAAAATATTTTCTTTGCCCTTTTGTGTTTTAATGATACCGGGCACTTTGTTTTTTCCTATATAAACACTATAAACGCTATTTTGATCGCCATTAAAAACACCTAATAATCTTTTTTCAGTAACAATAGCAATGCCCACCGCAGTGTTATCAAGGCTTAAGCCAAATATTTTTCCTTCAGGTAAATCTTGCAAGTTGTGCTCAAGCCATACCTTTCTATAATTGCCTAATTCTGCATAAGAAAGAACTTTAACTAAATGTATATCACTATTCATATAAAGATTTTCATGGCTTTTTAAGATGTCTCGTATATGTCTATTTTCTGCCTCTAAGGCAATATTTCTTAAAGATGTTTTTTCTATATATTTTAATTGTTCTCTTAAATATTTTATTTCATCTGCTTGATTAAAATACTCTTTCCAATATGCTCCCATTTTTTCTGATGTGTTTAAAATGAAAATTTTTACATAATCCCCTAAATTAAGGAGTTGCGTATGAACAGTATTGCCTATCTTAAGAGAAACAAAAAAAACAATAGCAATAGAAATTATCCATAAAAAAAGTTTTTTAAACATTACAAGAGTTTATTGTAGCCATCAGCTTTAATCATAAGCAAGTTGTTGCAAAAGGTCAATTTCTTCTAATGCTCTTCCTGTGCCTTTTGCGACTGCTAAAAGAGGTTCTTCAGTAACATAAACAGGAAGTTTGACAATTCCAGAGAGATAACGATCAAGCCCTCTAATGAGAGCACCCCCTCCAGTAAGTGCTATTCCATCTTCTACAATATCTCCTGCTAAATCAGGTGGCATGCTCTCAAGTATATCCTTAAGAGCATTGCTAATTTCTTTTAAGGATTCTTTTATGGCTTCTTGGACATCGTCGCTTGTAAGCTCTATGGCATCAAGCAAACCACTTACTTGGTCCCTCCCTTTTACTTGCATTTTTAATGGAGTATCTAAGTTGATAGCAGAACCAATTTCAATTTTAATTTCTTCTCCTGTTCGTTCCCCAATCAGCAAATTATATTTTCGGCGTACATGATCTACAATAGCCATATCAAATTTATCACCAGCAACTCGTATGGATTTGCTTATAACCAACCCACCTAAAGAAATAACACCAATTTCTGTTGTTCCACCGCCAATATCCACCACTAAATTTCCCTTAGGCTCCTTAATAGGCAATCCAGCTCCAATAGCTGCCGCCATTGGCTCTTCGATTAAAAAAACTTCTCTTGCTCCTGCACTCATGGCTGATTCTTTAACTGCTTTTCTCTCTACGCCTGTAAGACCATAAGGAACACAAACAATAATTCTAGGTCTCATAAAAGTTTTTCTCTTATGCGTTTTTTCTATAAAGTATCGTATCATTTTTTCAGTCATATCAAAATCAGCAATAACTCCATCTTTCATTGGGCGGATTGCTTGTATGCCACCTGGTGTTTTGCCTACCATTTCTTTTGCTTCTTTACCCACAGCTAGTATTTTATTCTTGCCGTATTTGTCGTTTTGGACGGCTACTACTGATGGTTCATTGATAACAATGCCTCGTCCTTTAACTGATACGATTGTGTTTGCCGTTCCTAAATCAATAGAAATATCATAAGAAAACATACCGATGACTTTATCAAGTAACATGTTTATTCCTTAAATTAATGTAATATTAAGCACTTCTTTTGCCTTTTTTGTTTATAAGTAGGGGTTTTTCTTTATTTACAACTGTTGATTTTGTAATAATTACTTCATAATCTTGTAAATCTGGAAGTTCATACATGATATCAAGCATAATGTTTTCAATAATTGCTCTAAGCCCTCTTGCTCCTGTTTTGCATTGAATAGCCATAGAAGCAATTTCTTCTAATGCCTCATCATGAAAGGTGAGCTCAACTTTATCCATGGCAAATAATTTTTTATATTGACGAATAAGGGCGTTTTTAGGCTCTTGTAATATTTTTACCATATCATCTTTATTGAGCTCATTTAATGTAGTAACTACATGCAATCTCCCTACAAGTTCTGGAATTAAACCATAGCTTATTAAATCATCGGCTTCAATAAGTGAGAGCACTTCATTTTCTTCGCTTTTGCCTCGTTTCTCTCCATGAAAACCAAGCGTATTGCCACCCAATCTTCTTTTGATAATATCTAATATACCATCAAAAGCACCACCACAAATAAAGAGAATATGGCTTGTGTCAATTTGTACAAAATCCTGATTAGGATGCTTTCTGCCCCCTTTTGGTGGGATATTTACAACGCTACCTTCTATAATCTTTAAAAGTGCCTGTTGCACTCCTTCTCCAGAAACATCTCTTGTGATAGAGCGGTTTTCAGAAAGTCGAGATATTTTGTCAATTTCATCAATAAAAACAATCCCTTTTTCTGCTTTTTTTGGATCTCCACCTGCTGTTTGCAATAATCGTGTAAGAATGTTTTCAACATCTTCACCAACATATCCTGCTTCAGTCAAGCTTGTAGCATCGCTAATAGCTATAGGCACATCTAAAAAACGAGTCAATGTTTGAGCCATAAGGGTTTTGCCGCTCCCCGTAGCACCAATAAGCAGGACATTGCTTTTAGAGATTTCTGTAGTATCTTCTATATTGTTTTGTTTAAAAATTCGTTTATAGTGATTATATACCGCCACAGAAAATACCTTTTTTGCCTTTTCTTGACCTATGACATATTCATCTAAAGCAGCTTTAAGCTCTTTAGGGGTAGGCAAGTTTGGTTGTATTTCAGCTTTTGCATTTATCTCATTAAAGGTTTCTTTGCTACCATTACAAAGTAAATGATTGGCTGCGATAACACAATTTTTACATATATAAACACGACTGCCAGTTCTGCCCGCGAGTACTGTGTTTTCTGCTGTTTCTTGGTTTCCACAAAAACTACATTTTTTATTGTTCATAAATTATTCCTTCGGTGAGTATTTATTTTTTGTGTTGGCGATTTATAACTGGTATGCCACGAGATGACTCTAGGATAAATTGGCACATTTTAGCGATATTGGGGCTAAAAGGTTTGTTATTATGAAGCTCTTCTTCTGCTACCTCTTTAATGATTCTTTGCCCAGAAAAAAGCTTCTTATACAAAGTAGAAATTCTATCTATTTCTTCACTTTCAAACATCAATCGCAATCGATAGCGATTAAGTCCTTTAAGCACAGCCCTATTACCCTCGGCAATACAAAAAGGCGGAACATCTTGCCCTAATGCTGAAGCACCAGCGATCATAGCCCCATCACCAACTTTTACAAATTGGTGAATACCTGTAAGCCCTCCAATGGTTACATAATTGCCCAAATGAATATGTCCAGCTAATGTAGCATTATTAGATAAAATACAATGATCGCCAATGCAACAATCATGAGCAATATGTGTATATGCCATGAGAAGATTATTGTCGCCTATAAGAGTTTTATTTTTATCGCCAGCAGTTCCGGGATTGAGCATGGCATATTCTCTAATGGTATTATTATTGCCTATGATGAGCTCGCTCTTTTCACCCTTATACTTAAGGTCTTGAGGTTGTGTGCCTAATACTGCACCCGGAAATATGTTGTTGTTTTCTCCTAATGTTGTTTTACCTAGTACGGTAACATTATTATACAATTTTGTACCAACACCTATACTTACTTCTGCACCAATAACGCAAAAATGCCCAATAATGACATTATCCCCAATTTGTGCTCCTTCTTCAATAATAGCTGTTGGTGCTATTATTTTCATATTTTTTCTCCATCGATATTATCGATAATCTTTGCCATTAATTCTGCTTGAGCAACAAGCTTATCTCCAACATAGGCTTGCCCATTTAAAAGCCATATGCCACCTTTGTGTTTAAGAACATTTAAATGATAATCTAACCTATCTCCCGGTTCAACAGGGCTACGAAATTTAGCTTTATCAATACTCATAAAATAGACAATCTTTCCATCACCTGTTGTATCTGTTCCAAACATACTACTAAAAGCAAGAATGCCTCCAGCTTGAGCTAAACCTTCAATGATGAATACGCCCGGATAAATAGGCTTGCCCGGAAAATGCCCACAAAATACCTCTTCATTTATAGTAATATTTTTATATGCTTCAATCTTTTTGTCTAAATCCATATGCACTACTCTATCCACCAAAAGCAAAGGAAAACGATGGGGTAAAATTTCTCTGATTCTTTTTATATTAAATTCCATTGATAGCAATCCTTCAAAGATAAATAGAAACTCTATTTTAACAAAAAATAACTAAAAGTATATGAAATATTAAAAGGATTTGTATTATTCGCTTAGCATTTGTTTTTTAGGGATATTTTGAATAAATTGTTTAGCTTCTTGTATAATATCAATATCATCACTAAGACTTAAAAAATGAAATTCTTCACCACTTTGTCGCATTCCATGGAGAATATCTCCACTTTTTCTTAGAGATAAATCAAGCTCTGCTACTTCAAATCCGTTTTGACATTGTATAAATAATTGCAATCTCTCTGTTTTTTCTCTATGTGTAAATAAAAAACAATATCCCTTAAGCCCATTTCTGCTTACACGACCTCTAAGCTGATGCAATGTTGCTAAACCAAAATGCTCTGCACCAGAAATAATAATTGTGCAAAGCCTCGGTAATGAAATTCCCACTTCAATAATGGTGGTGGTTAGTAAAATATCACCTTTTTCTTTAAATTCATTTAAAATTAACTCCTTATCCTTATCTTTTCCATGTGTAGTATAGACATTTTTAAAATGCTTATACCAAAATTCTTGAGATTCACTCAAAGAGCGGTATGGCGAAGTTTCACTTTCATTGATCGAAGGATAAATGATAGCTATTTGTCTATGATGCCTAATTTCTTGCTGTATATGTCCAAGTAATTGGGCAAAGTTATTTTTTTTGATGATAATAGTTGATACCTCTCTTTTAAAAGGTCCTTTTTTGATGAAGCTAAAATCTACAAAACTTGATTCTATCATTGCTAATGTTCGTGGAATGGGCGTTGCAGAAAACTGTATTACATGGGGGTGTATATGGTTTTTATTTGGATTGTTTATTATTTTTTCAAACACAGCCTCATCATCTTGCGTTTTTGCTGAATGCTGTGCTAGTATATGCCTATGCTTTACACCAAAGCGATGTTGTTCATCTATCATGACTAATGCAATATTGCTGAATTCTTTCCACAAGAGAGCATGTGTGCCAATAATGATATGGGCAGAATCATAATTCATATTTTTTTCAGTATTTACAAGAACAATATTTATATCTTGAGGCAAATATTTTTTTGATTCTTCATAGAGCTGATGAGCAAGCAAAGAAGTAGGTGCCATGAGCAAACATCGTTTAGGATATATCATATAAGCAGCTGCGAAAATAACAAGGCTCTTGCCGCAGCCAACATCTCCAACCACTACTCGTCTTGTAGAAGTTTGTTTGTGAAAGTCTTTTTCAATATCATGGATAGCTTGAATTTGATCTGTTGTAAGGACAAATGGCAATGAATCAATGAATTGTTGAGGGTTTCTTGGAGCTATTTTTGGTGCTTTATATTTCTTGTTTTTTGAACGCAGTTTAAGTAAATAGCGATAAATTTCTACAAATTTTAATGCCCTAAGTGTTAGGGGAGGAAACCCGCCTTGTTTTTTATATTGCTCAAAAAAAGGTTTATCGGGCAAATATATCTTTTGTAATTCTTGTGCATAGTGCAGAGGGATATTATGAGCTACAAGATTCTCTACAGTAATAATATTTGCTAATGAAACTCTTATATTTTTTTGCGAGAGCCCTTTTAATGTTGGAAAAATGGGCACAATATCCTCTGTTTGGTTGATTATCTTAGGTTGTATAATTTGGAGGATATGGTTATAATAATTGGGTTTGCCAGAGATAATATGCTCTGAACCTATTGAAAATTTTTGTTTATGGTAACTGCTTGGGTGGAATATAATCAATTCTATTTTTTGTTGGAATAATGGCAGCCAAGCATCAATTTTAGCCATTTTATTATGCCCAGCTGTATAAGATTGTATAATAACTTTAACAATTAGGGGTGTTTCTGAAAGCGTTTTTGAGAAAAAAGTATTCTCATAATCTTTAGGCACGAATAAAGTTAGATCAATAATATCCTTACAATTGAGTTTTTTAAATAAAGTTTCCAATGAATGAGCTATTTTTCATTCTCCACAATAGCAAAGCTCATATGTAAAATTTCATCATGCTTCTTGATATAATCATTAATTTCTTGAAGTTGTACTGATTGTATTTTCTTGAGTTCATCTTTATTGTAGCTTATAGGCATTCCATGATAATATGCGTTATAGGCTCGAGATAACCGTTGAGAAAGTTTCTCTTGATTGAGAGGTTCGCTCCCTAAAATAAATTTTTTTGCACTTTCAAGTTCTTTTTGTGTTATGCCATGCTCTACAAACTCTTTAATAGTGTTCTTAACTATGTCAATAGCCTCATCTTTGCTCTCTAGTTTAGTTTGTAAATAACCCAATGCATAAGTAGCAGATTTTGTATTTTGGCTACGCCAATAAGCTGAATAGGCTAAACCTTTTTTTACGCGCACCTCTTCTAAAAGGCGACTACCAAACCCTCCTGCACCAAGCACAAAAGCAGCAATACGCATCTTATAATTTTCTGTAGCATAATCATTAACGCTTAGTGGAGAACCAAAAGAGATATAAGCTTGTTGCGTTGGCTTTTGAATGGTTTTTGTTGATGGAGTAGTTGCTACATTACATTTTTGTATAGGATAGCTATCCCCTTTTTTAAATTGAGAGAGCATAGGGGTAATATGTTTTTTGAAATCTTCAAAAGGCATATCACCGCCCGCTAAAATAGTAAGATTATTCAAAACAATATGCCGCTTATAATAAGATTGTATATCTTGAAGCGTAACCTTTTTAATGCTACTTTGTGTAGGTATTTGTGCACAAGGTGTTCCTTTAAATAATAGCTCTTTGAGCATATCATTAGCAACTTCATCAAAATCTGTTTCCTTTTGTAAGATGGCTGAAATAGCATCTTGTTTTACATTATTAAGTGCGTTTTCTGTAAGGTTTGGAGATTTCAATAAGGAATCAAGAAAGTTAATAGCATCTTGTGCATCTTCTTTGAGCGATGTTAATGAGATAGAGAGTGTTTCTGTGCCACTGCTAACACTTATATCAATAGCTTTTTCTTCGAGTTTTTGTGCAAACTTTACACTTCCTAGCTCTTTAGTGCCCTCATTGAGCAAGGCAGCCCCTAGCTCACTAATAGAGCTTGAATATGCTTTGTTGGTTGCCATATATGTCCCTAATATACCGCCCCCTTGAAATATAAGTTTCATATCAAATACAGGTGCAAGGGAAGATTCTTCATAAATGATAGGAATATCTACATTGTTAATAGTGATTGTTTCTAAATTTGCTGCCATAGCCTCTCCTGAATAATAAATTGTTGCTGCTACACATATGCCTAGGAATTTTTGTGATATTGTAGCTAAAAGTTTCATTCGTATTTCTCCAAAATAGTATAAGTTGTATCCCTTTTTGCTGGAATCTCTCCTATGTCTTTAATGAGCTGTATCATTTCGGCTTGATTCATGCTATTTTTTGCCCCTGCTGCTGCTACAACATTTTCTTCAAGCATGGTACTTCCTAAGTCATTAGCCCCAAAAAGTAGTGCCAATTGCCCTATATGGCTTCCTTGTGTAACCCATGAGCTTTGTATATTAGGAAAATTATCTAAATAGATACGACTTGATGCAAGGAGCTTTAAATAGCGATTAGAAGATGCCTTTTGGATATGGGGAAATTCTTTTTTTAATGGGGTATTATCTGGTTGAAAAGACCACATTATAAACGCCCTAAATCCTCCTGTTTCATCTTGTAAATCCCTTATTCTTCGCCAATGCTCTATAATATCTTCATCATTTTCTAATGTGCCAAACATCATAGTCGCTGTGCTTTTAATGCCCGTGTTATGAGCTATTTTATGTATCTCAATCCAGCGATTTGCATCGATTTTTTTAGGTGCGATAATATCCCTCACCCTATCGCTTAAAATTTCTGCTCCAGCTCCAGGTATTGAAGAGAGCCCAGCATCCTTAAGCCTCTGTAATGTTTCTTGAAGAGAAATGCGAGATATTTTAGCAATATAATCTATTTCAACGGCTGAAAATCCATGTATGGTAATAGTAGGATATTTTTGAGAAATATGCCGCACGAGATCTTCATACCATTCTATTTTAAGTTTTGGATGCACCCCGCCTTGAAAAAGTATTTGCGTACCACCTATGGCTAAGAGCTCATCAATTTTTGTATCAATTTGTTCAAAAGAGAGAATATATCCTTCATCTTTATCGCTTAAATCTCTTTTGAAAGCACAAAATTTGCAATCAATCCAGCAAATATTGGTGTAGTTTATATTCCTATCCACAACAAAAGATGTGATTTTATCGGGGTGGAGTTGTCTTTTTATCCTTAGAGCTTCTTTGCCGAGTTCTTTCAAAGGTGTTTTTTGCATAATGTCCATAATTTGAGTATCTGTTATCCTATTCATATCTGTCCTTTAAAAACGTGTGCCCATATTGAATTCAAATGTTTCTCTTTTATCACCCGGTTGAAGATTGAGTGCAAAAGGAAAAACAAAGCTCAAAGGACCCAAAGGAGAAACCCATTCTATACCTGCACCAACAGATGAGCGTTGGATTTCTGAAAAACTGTTTTGCCCAATAATCCCATAATCAAAGAAAACCATAAAACGCATTCGCACTGCTTCAAACAAGCCAAAACTTGTTTCTACGCTTCCTAATGCCATATATTTACCCCCAATACGAACACCATTTGTACCAAGGGGGGTAACCGAATTAGAGCGATAACCTCTAAGAGCACCCGAACCCCCTAGATAAAATTTTTCATTTATAGGCAAATAACCACTCTCATCAATGAAGCCAGCTCGACCCTTAATGCGGAATATAATATCCACATCATCAAAATCATCTAAATTATTATACCATACAAATCGCCCAAAGTATTTGATAAAATCTTCATCGCCACCAATTCCTGCAAACTCTATAAAAGATGATGCAGAAATTCCGCTACGAGGGAAGTAATAATCATCAGTACTATCAAAATTTAAACCGGGTATTATTGAGCTTTTAGTATAAAACCCTTGCAAAAAATAGGGCTGATAGAGTTCAGCAAGATTGCCCGAAAAATCAGTAAGCTCTGTTTTAATATAGGCATAACCTAATGTTGCATGTACATAATCAAAAAAACGCCTCCCCGCTGTTAGTGCTATTCCTGCACTATTTTCTGTGTAATCATAGGTGATATAATCTCTTTTGTAAATATCTGAAGAAAGACTATAACGAGAATCAAGCACCCTTGGATTATAAATATTTAAGCGATAGCTCCCTTCTTTTTTGCTCTTATCGGCATAAACTCCAAAAGTGATTCCGCTCCCAAAAGCATTGCGTTCTTTAGCAGAAAGATTCCCTATTAAGCCATCATAAGCACCATAACCAAGACCAAACAAGAGCTCACCTGTAAATGTTTCGCTCACTTTAACAAGAATATCTAAACTGTTCTCACCAACTCTTTTCTCTTCAATCTCTATATTATCAAAAAAGCCTAATTGTGTAAGGCTATTGCGAGATACTTTGAGCTTAGAGGCTTGATAAAGCTCCCCTGGAGAAAAGGTTATCTCTCTCCTAATAACCCTATCTAATGTTCTTGTATTGCCTGAAATGAGTACATCGTTAATATACACCTTATTACCTGTTGAGATTTTATAAGTAATAAAAACTTCGCTCCTCTCTTTGTTTGTGTCAAGCTGCGGATCAACTCGCACAAAGGCATAACCTAAATCCCCAATGATTTCTCGTATATGCTCTATATCTTTGCGTACACTTTCAATATTAAACCGTTTTGCAGGTGCTAATATGAGAGATTCCATTAATATGGTAGTTTCAATAACAGGATTATCAAGCTCAATATCTACACCGCCTACATAATATATTTCACCTTCTTCAATATTGTATGAGAGCTTTGCTTGATAGTTATCAAAATCAGCTTCAAGCAATGGCGTATTTACTTGTGCATCTAAAAAACCTTTACGCATATAATAATCTTTAATGCGTCTGCTATCATTTTCAAGCTCATTTACATGAAGTTTGCCATTATTAAAGCCCCATAACCAACCCAAAAATTCTGCCTCTCTGTTAATAGTTACTGTTTCTATTTGTGAGGGGGATAATGATTGAGCCCCTTTGTAGTCGGCTTGTTTAATAATAATTTCTTCTCCTTGATTAACATTGATGATAAGTTTTATGGCTTTTTCTCCAACAGGTTCTGTTTGTGTTTCTACTATGGTATCGTAATAGCCTTTAGCCTCAAGTATAGATATGATTTTTTGCTTTACTTTTTGAATCTTGACTTCGTCATAAGTATCACCTTTTTTAATACCTATTTCTTTAGATAGAGTTTCTGCATCAGCCCCACTTCCATAACCATTAACTTCAATTTTTGCGATAGAGGGTTTTTCTGTGAAATGATAAGTTAAAACCCCATTGTCTTCACTCACCCAAATATCTTCAAAATAGCCTTGTTTGTAAAAATTCATGATTGATTCATCGACTTGTTCTCTGTCAAGTTTCTCACCTATTTTAATCTGACTAATTTCATGAGCTATTGTAGGTGATATGTATATAAGCCCTTCGTACTTTACAGATTTGATAATGGGAGCATTAGAGGTTGAAGTATCAGTTTGAGCAAACAAAAAGGATAAACCAGCAAAATTAAATGCAATATAAATTATTATTGAAAAACATCTTTTCACCAAAAACAGCCTTAAGCATAAACCTTTAAAGAATATTAATTAATTTTTGTATATAAATTTTTTTAATTGATTACATAAAATGAGATTATATATCATTGTGGTTAATGTCTTTTAAAAATTGGCTATAATTTGCATAAATATCGAGAAAGGAATTTATGCAAGCAGGTATTATTGGTTTAGGGCTTATGGGTGGCTCTTTGGGTTTGGCTCTCAAAGAAACAAAGATGTTTAAAAGCATTGTTGGCTTAGATGTTGATTCTTTGCATGAGCAGCAGGCGTTAAGTTTTGGTTTGGTTGATGAAATACTAACCTTTGAAGAGATTAAAAAATGTGATATTATATTCCTTGCTGTCCCTGTTGATGGCATTGTTGAAATCCTTAAAGTTATCCCTCCTGTTCATTCTCATGTAACCATTGTGGATTTAGGGAGCACAAAGAGCAAAATTATTGATTCTGTACCCAAAGAGATACAAAAAAATTTTGTTCCCGCTCATCCTATGTGTGGCATTGAGCATTCTGGACCAAAGGCAGCTTTTAAGGAGCTTTATAATGGAAATTTAGTCATTTTATTTGATAAAGAAGAAAGCGGAGAATTTCAAAAAGCATTCACTAAAGAAGTTTTTTTAGCATTGGGCATGAAGATTGTCAAAATGAATTTTAATGAGCATGATCACCATGCCGCTTTTATTAGCCATCTTCCCCATGTTATAAGTTTTGCCTTGGCAAATGCTGTGCTCAAGCAAGAAGATCTAAGGAGCATTTTAGCCTTGGCTGCTGGGGGTTTTAAGGGAATGGTGAGAATCTCTAAAAGTTCGCCACGAATGTGGACAGATGTATTTAAGCAAAATAAAGAGAATCTTTTAGAGAGTTTAGAAATTTTTGGTAGAGAAATTCAAAAATCTCAAGATATGATTATACGAGATGAGTGGGATGCTCTTTATCAGTGGCTTAAAGATGCCCATAAGCTCCATGAAATTTTTTAAAAAGGTTATTTATGATTGCTCCTTATGTTGATCAAGATTTTAAATCACATATATTAGTCCATATTTGTTGCAGTGTGGATAGTCATTATTTTTTAAGTGAATTACATAACATATATCCATCTGCAAAGATTATTGGTTTTTTTTATAATCCAAATATTCATCCTTTTGAAGAATATCAACTGCGATGGCTTGATGTTCAAAGAAGCTGCGATATGTTAGGCATAGAATTAATTGATGATGAATATGATGTACATAATTGGCTTAGAGAAACAACTGGTTATGAAGATGCAGAGGAAAAAGGGGAGCGTTGTGCTATTTGTTTTGATGTGCGTTTGCATAAAACAGCACGAAAAGCGAAAGAATTAGGCATTGAGTGGATAAGCACCACCTTGCTCACAAGCCCGATGAAACCACAGCAAGAGCTTTTTGCCTTGGGGGCAGAAGTAGCATCGTGGTATGATATAGGCTTTATTTCTTTAGATACTCGCTCTAAAGGAGGGACACAAAAACAGCAGATTCTATGCAAAGATGCAAAATTATATCGCCAAAATTATTGTGGTTGTTTGCATGCTTTGAGCAAACAGCGAGAGAGAGCACATAAAAAACCATATGAATTATTCTGCCCTATTTCTTATAGTCGCTATCTTGAATACCCCATTCAAAGAAGAATTGCACTCTATAAACAACGAATGAAATGGGAAGAGCAGGGCATTGATTATGAAATTTGTAAAAAAAGACAAATGTTTTATTATCCATTTTATACACATATAGCAGATTCTCATAAAAATAATTTATTATGCCACACATTGAGCTACTCGCTCTTTCCCCATAAAAGAACACAAAAAATAAAAATAGAAACCATTAGAGGGCATATAGCATATGGGAGTTCTGAAGTAATTTTTATTGATTTGCACTACTTTAATGAATGTATGCAAAAAAACTATCCCGATATTACCTCTTTGGTTTTTAATCCTCCATCAATAAAACAAGAAGTCGCACTTCGCCAAAAAATAGAGGATAATCCTTTTGGCATAAGCCTCATAGTTGTGGTAATGCATCTAGGCAACAGAGGAGATGTTTATTATATATCCCATCATGCAGAAATACAAGAGGAAAGCATAGAATATTTTATCAAAAAAGATACATAAAGAAATAGAGCATTATAATATATCAACAAGCTTAATGCGAAATGTCTTATACTTTTTGTGCTGCAGTACAAGTATAGCATTTTTGCTTATAGGCTGTAAGGAGCTACTACCACAATATGCCTGCCCAAATGAATCATAAAAAATTGTTTTATGCACTTTTTTGCAACCTTGAGTATGCCATTCAAAATATACATCTGTGATACCATAGAGCTGCTCTATCTTTAATCGTTCATCGCGTATATCGCGGCATTCTTTAGGAACATCTCCATAATTATACCATGACATGCACTTTCCGTTTAACGGATTCTTAGCTATGCTTACATAGCCCATAGGCTTATTATCTATACTGCCATCTCGTCTTGGGCGTTTAGCGAATATGGAATAAGTAGTGCCTATATAGCCCTCGACTTTATTAGAAATAGTATGAAATTGTAGTCTCCATAATTGCAAATGCTGATATTGTAAAGCTGCTTGTTGTTGTGCTCGGAATGGTTTATTAAAATCTCTTAAAAGATTTCTTTTATCAGATAAGGCTAAAGATTTTGTAAGCTTTAAATCTTGTTGAAGTTGTTGTTTGGCTCTTTGTAAGGAATAATCGCTATGGGTAACAACAGCCAATGATGCTAAAATACATATTATAATGAGTATAAAAAGAAATTCTATCATACTTAATGCAGATAAAGTTGTTTTTTTAATAAAGATAATATTCCCCAACAAGAGTGCCTATATAATATATTTTAATGACTTCAGCCTGCGGTTGTGGCGTTGTGCTCAAAGTATATTCTTCCCCTGTGCTAATACCATAAAATGCTAAGCGTTTTTGTAAGGTTGTATCTGTATTTAAAGAAGTAATGCCCCTTTGTTTGAGTGCAGATGAAAGCTCATGTGCAATATGAAATTTATACGCAAAATGATCCCTTGGGTCATTCAAGAATACATAAAAGATTTTATTACATACCAAAGCAAAAAAGAATACTAAAAGGGTGGCAAATGTTATTTTGAAATAAATCATATAAGTTTTTCTAAAGGGCTTTAATCGCACCCTTAGCCCAGACATAAAAACTTGCACACATAATATAATACCTAAGCTAAAAAATGGCACAAAAGATTGCAAAGGGATTTTTTGCCTCATAGAGAGTAATAAGGAACAGATTAATGAAACAGCACAAATATACCATAGTATTTTTTTATCCTCCTTAACAAATATTCTATAGAGCACATAAGTATAATAAACAAAGAGCAATGGGGAAAAGAGCATGCCAAAAATAGCAAGCGTATCTAAAAAAAATCCTTTTGGCACACCAAAAACATCTGTACCAAGATTAATTCTTGCTATAAGGAGCAAAAGGGACACAAACATTAGAAAATATTTTTTTTGAAAAAATGAATAAAAACAGAATGATATATAAAGAATCATAAAGCTAAAATCTATCCATAAAACAAGAAAAAGAAGAGGATAAAGAAGCCATTGTTTTTGTTGTGTTTCGCTGTATATAATTAACAAAAGTAAAAGCATAATAATACCACTTTGGCTTACCAAGATGCCTGCAAGCTGTGTTGCAGGCAAGAGCATAAAGAGCACTAAAGCCCATAGCGAATCAATATGCTTTTTAAGCATTTGACAAGAGAGATGGTAAAATAGTACAAGGTTACACAAATGTATAATAATAAAAGGAAGCCTATGGGCTAGAGGATTATTCCCAAGAATAGCAATGCTTTTGTAAAAAAAGAAATTCCCAATAAAATTATTCTGAATATAGTTTAATTCATAGATACTTAGGCTAATATGTTGCACTGCATAGAGCAATAATAACCCATTTAAGAGCATCAAAATAAAGGCATATAGGTGTATTTTGCCTTTTTGAGTATATACCATATCATACCCTAAGTAACATCATTAACCTCGAATTTATGCTTTTCTAATTCTGCTCGTATTTCTTTTTGGTGTTCCCCGCCCCTTGTTTCAATGGAAAGCGTAACAATAGCATTCCCATAATCAAGAGAAGTTGAAGTTCTATCATAATCAATTTGGACAATATTCGCACCCACCTTGCTTAAAATATCTGTGAGTCTTTTGAGGCTACCGGGTTTATCTATAAGCACGATAGATATTTTCATCTTTCGCTGTGATTTAAGCAAACCTTTTTCAATAATCACTCCAAGCATAGTAACATCTATATTCCCTCCGCTTAAAATTATGGCTACATTTTCATGAGGTTTAAGATTTATTTTGTGTTGCAATAATGCTGCAACGCCTACTGCTCCCGCTCCTTCTACGATAACTTTTTGATTTTCAAGGAGATAGAGTATAGCATTAGCTATCTCTTCATCATCAACCATAAGCATTTCATCAACACTCTCAAGTATATAGCCAAAATTTTTTGGATTAACATCACGAACAGCAATTCCATCAGCGATTGTATGGACATTTTTAATAGTTTGTATTTTTTTACTCATAAAAGAATGATACATAGCAGGTGCACCCTGTGCAACTACACCAATGATTCTTACATTAGGTTTCATTTGCTTATAGAGTGCTGCCACACCGCTGATTAAGCCACCCCCACCAACAGGCAAGATAATGGTATCTATATTACTTTTTTCGCGTATGATTTCAAGCCCCACTGTTGCTTGCCCAGCAATAACTATATCATCTGCAAAAGGATGGATAAAAAAGAGGTTTTGCTCTTCTGCATATTTAAGGGCATAGGAATATGCCTCGTCATAATTATCGCCTTTTAAAATAATTTCTGCCCCCAATCGCTTCACGCCACTAACTTTTAATAATGGTGTTGCTTCAGGCATGACAATAACCGCCCTCATGTTAAAATGTTTCGCACTATATGCCACACCTTGTGCGTGATTGCCCGCACTTGAGGCGATAACGCCTTTTGCCTGTTCGTCTTTGCTCATTAAGGCAATGCGATTGAACGCACCTCTTAATTTGTATGCACCTGTGTGTTGGAGGTTTTCTTGTTTGAGATAAATATTTGCCTTTGTCATTTCACTTAAATAAGGAGCAAAGGCTAATCGTGTATGATGAGCTATTTTAGAGATACGCTCATAGGCTTCTATAATGCTTGATAATGGTATCATAAGCATAACCTTTTATGCTCAAGGAGTATGC
This sequence comes from Helicobacteraceae bacterium, assembly GCA_029258405.1. Lineage (GTDB taxonomy): Bacteria > Campylobacterota > Campylobacteria > Campylobacterales > Helicobacteraceae > NHYN01. The sequence continues at coordinate 20,614 of JARHYY010000010.1, forward strand.
AACGATCTTCTACATATGGCATATGAGCTTTTTTGCATAGCATAAGTGCCTGTGTATTTTGAATACCAAGTTGCACCCATATACTTTTGACTTTACCTGATTCAATGGCTTCTTGAGCAATATCAAAAATAGCTTCGCTTTTACGAAAAACATTAAGTATATCCACACAGCAAGGAAGCTCATGAATATGAGCATATACTTTTAAGCCCAATATTTCTTTTGCTTTTGGGTGGATAGGGAATATTGTGTAACCATGAGCAAGCAAATATTCAGCAATCTCATAACTTGGTTTTGTTTTGTCGCTAGAAAGCCCTAATATAGCTATATTTTTAACATTGAGAAAACTTTTTAAAAAACTGTCTTGATAATTATGTCCATCATCTTCTTGGGCATATCCCATATGAACTCCTTTATAGAAAATTTGTTGATTTTATCAAAAAAAATATTTGATACTGCTAATACAAATTTGTACTTATATTACTTTGAAGTTAATAGAGAATCTGTCGTTTCAATATAGCCTACTATATCAAGCCCCCCAAAATGATCAATATCAATTTCTATATAATTGCCATCTCTGATTTGGCTTGCATTATAACGAGTGCTTAAAAAATCAATCACTTGATTAGTAGAACCGCGTAAAAAGAGATGAGTATCACGCATAGATTCTATATATCGCCCATATATAAGCACATCAATGAGATTAAATATAGAATCTTTTTGAGCTTGTATTAACTCTTCTTTCTCATAGCCACTATACACGATAATACCTATATCTAATGTTTTTACTAATGATACTAAATGATAAAGCTCATCATATTGAAAAAATGGCTCACCCCCCAAAATAGTAAGTGCCTTAATGTCCCATTCTTTAGAATCTCTTTGTTTTTTAATGAGTGTAAATATGGATTCTATATCCATTTCATAGCCACCTTTAAAATCCCAAGTTTGTGTATTCCAACAACCCTTGCATTGTATAGGGCAACCTTGCATCCATAGCACAAAACAAGGCTCAAAGCCATAGATTTCTGAATATTCCTTAAAACTTGATATTTTCATACAGAACCTTTAATTATCACTTCATATAATCATTCATTGATTCTAGGGTTTAATGTAGGATCTAGGAATGGATTGCCCATTGGCTTATCTGTTTGTGTTTTGAGATATAATGAGTCTATTGTTTTATTATATTCTTGTATAGCCCTTAGATAGTTTCTCCTTTTAGCTCTAGGGCTTTCATTAGCCCTATCATCGCTTAATGTAGTATATAGAGAATCTATCGCATTATTGAGCACTATATACATATTTTTCAGATTCTCTACTATCTCTTTTTGCTTATCTGTATATGTGCTGTAATCATTATTTTTTATTAAAATATCTTCAAATTGATTAAAATCCTGTGTTAATATTTTCTCTATATCATTACTGTTAACAAATGCTTCATCAATTTTTTGCATTATCTCTTCTTTATATTCATCATCAATATGAAATGTATTATTTAATAAATGCTCTTTATATGATTGTTCAATAGATTTTTTAGAATCTTTTATATGATTTGTTTCATTGCTCTTATGAGTTTGCTTAGCATTTATAGCTATGGTAGGGAAACATATTTTTAATGCTCTCAATAAATTAAGCTTATTTTCTTGTATATATTTTTCAAGAGCACATAATGTTAAGCTACCTATTGTAAGCTCTTTTTTTGCATTATTATTATTGTGGAATATTGTATTATAATGCCTTTGTACTTGCTCATAATCCTCAATAAGATTAATATGGAGAGATGTTCCCATATAAATATATATAAAATGTAATAAGTTCTCTGGCTGATTTATAAGAGGTTTTATATAGCATCTTAAGATTGTTCTATGAAGTTGTAGTGTTGAATTAAGCCTAGGCATTGCTCTTAATGTCCCTGCAAATACAATAAAATCATAGGGTGTTTTGATTTCGTCTGCGACTTTGGCTACTAAGGAGGAATTGCTGGTTATGCTAATGCAATAGAGAAAAGAGAGCAAAAACCCCCTAAGATGTTTCGTCTCATTGAATAATACACAATAAATATTAAAATCCTGCATCTCAAAAAAGTCTGCATATGAATTTACCTGCACCACTTCATTGCTCATACGAATATAAAAATCTAAATTTTTAAAAAGTTCTGTATATATAAATCTGCAAAGTTTATCAGTATCTATATTTTCATCTCCTAGTGAGTATATGTTCTCTATGATTTGTGTTGATGATTGGCTTGCACTAGTTTTATTAAAATCTCTATCAAGCTCATTTAATGCTATTCTTGTCTCATTGAGTATATCTAATAGAGTGCTTGATAGAATAGATTTTGCATTATCCTTATTACTTGCTATTGTAAAGCTTGTCATGTGATTCCTCATATGATTGATTTGTATTAAACTATATTTGTTATTTTACTCGTTTTTTGTTTCATTTTATATAAATTTTATATTTTTAATCTCTTATTTATCTTGCATGCTTATTTTATCATTGTGTTTTATTGAAACCTTTTATAGGTAAAAGTTTTTATTTATGTAAATGATAAAAGTCTATACTCTTAATATATTGTGTAATAATGAACTATGTATATCTTACGCATACAAGCTGAATCTTATCTCCCTTTTTTACTTCTTTTACCTTATAGCCTCTTTGCTGTGCTTTGGCTATGATTTGCTCTTTTTGTGCTTGTTTATATGCCTCTAATCGCTCTCTTTCTTTTCGTGCCTCTTCTTCTAGTCTTTCTCTCTCTAATCGCTCTAGCTTTGCTTTATAAAACTTTAGATAGTGCGATTCAATAGAATCTACCATGTTTTTTTCATTGATATGATCACCATAATAGCTTACGCTATAATGTGTATTTTTTGGTTTGTATTCAATATTATAATAGTTTGCCCTTACCACTATTGTATCCCCTTGTATATCATATTGATAATTACAAGCATCTAATGCCTCTATCAAACATTCTCTATCTAAGATAGGTGTTCTTGTGGTTACTCGTCTGCTCATTTTTTGCTCCTTATTTCTATGCTTTGATTTTGTGTAGTTTTTTGATAATATTCATCTGTTTTCTTATCAGATTTTATATCCATATCCTCACTTAATAAGGCTTCTACCTCTGCTATACAAGCTTCACCCTTTATGCCATCACTCTTTAAATCAAGGCTACCATCTTCATTTATGGTTACTACAATTTTTTCTTCTTTCATGTTGATCCTTTCTTTTTTAATTAGGCTTTATGCTTAGCTTT
>JARHYY010000124.1 GCA_029258405.1 Helicobacteraceae bacterium
CATTTTTATCTACACGAGCTATATCTCTTGCTAATACCTTTAAATGCTCTTGCAATTCATCAATCATTGTTATAGATATGCTTGTAACAGCGGAATTTAAAGTTTGTTTCTGTATGCCCTCATAGAGACTTTTTACATCTTGAGAAGTTTTGATGAAATTAAATGCACTGATAGCAATTATAACAATGAGAAATATTATTATAGAGCTAAAGGTAAGCTTGCTACTTAGAGAACTCAACATAAATACCCCTTAAAATTTCAAATTATGATTTTTTATTATTGCATAAAATATTATAAATTATTATAAAAAGTTATTGTAATATATATATATATATATATATATATATATATATTACAAAATGAAACAAATATGCTATTCATTCAAGTCTATTAAATTTATTATTAATGAATCTGGAGAAAGGCTAAAAAATATTTGTTATAATTTTATTGAGTTATACATTTTTTGATAGTTCAAAGATTTTTTAAAATTAATAAATGCGATAATGAATAAGAAAAATAATTTTCAAACGATGTTGAGGATAGGGATAATCCTTATATGATATATTAATAGTATGCAAACTATTTTTATCTAAAATTTGATAACCAGAAGATGAAACAAGCTTTAAATCACTAATATTTCCATTGGGGTGCAAATAAAATTCTATGCGATTTACACCCTCTAATCTTAACCTACCTGCTTCATAGGGGTATTTTAAATTTCTTTGTGTAATCTCATAAATAAGCCGATAATTTTCATCAAGATATTTTTTATCTTCTTCACTCAAAGAATAAAAATCTGTACCATAAAGTTTTTTAAGTTCGCTTTCAAGTTCTTGATTCATAAGGCTATAAAATGAAGGCAAAGAAGGCGAATGAGCATTTAATGTACCTGAATGCTCTTGCTTTTTGGGTGCAATAATTTCTTTTTGCTGTTTTTGTTGGGTTTTAGGGGGTGTTTGCTTTTTTGGTTTGGTTTCTTGTATGCTTGGGGTAGGATCTTTGGGTATTTCTGATAAAGGTTGCTCTTGGGCAGATAAAGTCGAATCAGTAGATAAAGTCGAATCAAAAGATGAAAGAGGTGCTGGGCTTTCTTTTTCTTTAATATTTAAACTGCCTAAAGAAATTTTTTCAATCGGCTCTATTTTGTCTGCATAAAAAAATAAAAAATATATAATAGATGCAATAATTGCATGTATGAATACAGAAAGTAAAAGGGCTTTAACCTGACGATTCATCACTCCTACTTTGCTTTTTTAGATATTCAGAAAAATCCATTTGATTTGAATGGATAGGCAATTTATCTATTAGGGAGGAATGGTTTGTTCCTAATATAATTAAATAGCGATTACCTTCGCATTCAATCAATAACAAACGGTTTTTTACATCTAAAACCCTTTGGGCAATAATTTTAATATCATCTGTTTTATTTTTTTGTAAAAAATTAAAATTATTTGCACCGCCCATTATCTTTTGTCGCCATAAGAACAAGCTAGCAATAATAACAACCATGCAAGCAAGTAAAATAAAATATTCTACCCCACCCATAAAGCTCGTAAATTGCACTTGATTTTCTTGCACATAACACCTTTATTATTCTGTAGGGCTTAAACTTTTAAGCCCCTCTTTGATTCTATCAACTGGTTTATTAGGCTTAGTAGTAACCCTAAAACGCAAACCATAGCCATCAACAATTTTTGAAGCTTGAATGTTTATTGGCTCTTTATTGAGCAATATTATATACACATCATTACCAAGTTGAGTAATTTGTATTGCTTCAATTCCAAGAGCTTTGATGCTTTTTGTTTCCTCTTGTTGTATTGCTGTATTTTTGAGAATAATAGTTTCATAGCCTTCTTTTGTTTCTTGTTGAATATCTTCTACATAAGGAGCATCAAAGGCAAGCATAATATCCACGCGTTCTGGAGGACGGCTATACACCTCTATATTCCTGACATTTATGCCTTGCACTTCATTTGCATAGAGCAGTGAAAACATAAACAGCAAAGCATATAAAAATCGCACTTAAATTTTCTCTCTTACCAAGTAATAGATAATAGCATTAGAATCAAGAATTTCATTGATACGAATAGCAAGATTTTTTTCATATACCATTACCTCTCCCTTGCCAATAATCCTTCCATCAACAAAGGTTTCAACACTCTCTCCAGCAGGCTTTTGTAGATCAATGATAGAACCTTTTTCAAACTTGAGAATCTCTGCTAATGTTACCCTTGTTGCTCCTAGCTCTGCTGTAAAAACAACCTCCATATCTAATAGCCCCGTATATTTCTGCATTACTCCATCAAGATACTTAGAAAGCTCAAGCTGATATAACGCTGTGGCATCAAGCTTTACTTCTTTGCGTGCTAATTTTTCTTTTTCCATAATAACTATTAACTCCTCTCACCGCTACAAACTCACTATTATATACCTAATTGTATCAATAAAATCGTTTATACTCAAGATATATCAAGTGGGTTTAAAATTATTTTTTGTTTTGCAATACATTTTCAAAAAACATAAATCACATAAAGGCTTTTGTGCCTTGCAAATATATCGCCCAAAAAGCACCATTGCTTGATGAAGTGTAGCGAGATTATCTTGAAAAATATGCGTTAAATCTTTTTCTGTTGCATGTGGGGTTAATGAAGCACTTAAACCTAAACGATGAGATGTACGGAATACATGAGTATCTACTGCAATATAATTAGCCTGTTGATACTCAATCAATACAACATTAGCTGTTTTTTGCCCTACACCACAAAGTGTCATGAGTAAATCTCGCTCTAAAGGTATCTTGCCACCAAATCGCTCCATAACATCTTTTGCCATAGTGATAATATTCTTTGATTTATTATTATAAAAAGAACAGCTCGCTAGCAATGCTCTCACATCATCTAAATGTGCATTAGCTAGTGTTTGTATGTCTGGAAACTTCTTAAATAAGGCAGGTGTGATAAGATTCACGCGTTTATCCGTGCATTGTGCAGAGAGCATTACAGCAATAAGCAGTTCATAGAGATTGTTAAATTGTAATTCTGTTCTTGCATTAGCATATTTTTCCAAAAAAAGCTTTTTAATTTCTTGTATCTCGTTTTTGCTTGCCTTTTTCATTTGCTGCCTTTATATGAACGATTATATATAATAGAATGTATCAAGGAAGTAGCGATAATGATAATTCCAACACTTCCTACAACTATTTCAGGGATATGGTAAAAAATCTGCACAAACATAAGTACCGCAAGAAATAAAATGGCATATCTTGCTCCATGTTCTAAATAAATAAACTCTGAAAGAACTTTCTTTTCTACAAAATAAATTGTTAAAGAACGAACATAAAATGCCCCAATAGCCAAACCAATCATGATAATAAACACATTATTACTTAAGGCAAATGCTCCAATAACACCATCAAGAGAAAAACTTGCATCAAGAATTTCTAAATACAAAAAACCTATAAAGCCACTTTTAGCACCACCTTTTGCCAAGGCAGAATCAATGCTCCTTATCAATGCGTATAATGCTAAACCAATAAAATAAGAAATGCCTATGGCAATATCTTGAGAAATAGCAAGCAGAATAATACCTGCAACAGATGCTACAAAAAGCTCCACAAAATTAACTTTGCTCATTCTTTGAACAAAAACATTTTGCTCTAAAGATGAGATCCATACAACTTCTCTATGTGCATCAAAGAAAAATTCTAAAAATACCATCAATAAAAATGCACCCCCAAAAGCATAAATTTTACCCATAACATCATGAAGCAATAAGGCATAAGCTGATGAATCATTTAAAGCAAGTTGGGCGATCTCTATAAAACCTGAAGAACTTGCCACAGCTACAATAATGATAGGCAAAATAAATCGCACACCAAATACAGCTATAGGGATTCCATATACAATAAACCTATGCTTCCATTGCTCGCTCATTTCATTTAAAACTTTTGCGTTAATAACTGCATTATCAAAAGAAATAGAAACTTCTAATAATGCAAGCAAAAGCACGATATACGCTGCACCAACCCCTCCAAGAAATAAAAAAGTAATAAAAATTCCTACTGCTGCAAAAAATGTAGAAAAAACAAAATATTTCATTCAATATCCTTATTGTAACATATCCATACAATACTCTATGGATAATGGGATTCTCTCATGCTCTTTAATATCTACAATTTCCTTATAGCCCGCATCTAGGGCTGCTTGCAAAGCCTTTATCCTACCAAAACCCACCTGCTCAACAGAATGAGCATCACTACCTATGGTGATAGGAATGCCTAAAGAATGAGCTATCTTAAGAATATCCATGCTTGGATACATTTCTGCTATTGGTTTTCTAAGCCCAGCTGTATTAATCTCTAGCACCATATCTGCCATTTTAATGCACTCTAAAGTTTCATAAATAGCTTCATTGAGCATGGAACTTGGTGGATAGTTAAATATCTTAAGCAAGTCAAAATGCCCAACAATATCAAAAAGGCGACTTTTTGCCATGTGCTGAAGAGCTAAAAGATACTTTAACCAACATTCATTCATATCTTTTTTTGCATATTCTGCAATAAACTCTGGATTATCAAAACCCCAATGCCCCAAAAAATGAACAGAACCAATAAGATAATCTACTTTTGCATCAATAACCCTATTATCTATATAGCCCTCTAAAAAATCTACCTCAAATCCTGAGCGTATTTCACATATTCCCTCATATCTCTTTTGCATTTCTTCAATATCTTTTAAATAATCTTTCAGCTCATCAAAACCCATGCGAAATTTCATATCATATTCCATAGGGGCATGGCATGAAAATCCATATACAGTAACACCTTGGAATAGAGCTCTATCAACATATTCATGCATATTCCCTGTAGCATGATTACAACGCAATGTATGGTTATGCAAGTCTATACACATTCAACAACCTTTTTATAAATCTCATTCTATAATTATACTTAAAATATGAGGTATTGTACCCATCAAGTAGTAAATATTAAGCTTTTATAAGCTACAATCTGTTATTGTCTATTTTAACTAAAGGAGCTTGTATATAATGCTACCACTATCTGAATTCCAACAAAATCCCACAACAAAAGGAAGCCTTATATATGAGAAAATACCTGCCGACTTATTAACCCCTCTCTGTGTCCTTGAAAATTTTCAAGCAAAGGCACTCCTTGAATCTGCCCATATCCAAATGGGAAAAGGTCGCTATTCTCTCTTGGTATTAAATATCGCTTTCATGCTCATCAAGGATAAAGGACAATATATACTCATAGACTCCAAACAACAAAGGCATGATTTAGGGCAGCTCAACCCAACTTATCGCTATTTAGATTGGCTTTTGCTCCTTAAAGATCTTGCCCCAGAAACAGAGCTGCCATGCCCATTGCCCTTAGGAGGCATTGGTTACTTAGGTTTTGAGTTTTTTAGTGAAATAGAAGATATACAATTTAAGAATAAAAAACGAGTAGAACATTATGATTGTGCTTTTATTTTTGCACGCGATATGATGGTTTTTGATCATCTCTATGATGAGGCATATATATTTTGTGTAAGCTATGGAACCGAAAGCTATAAGCCTTCAAAAGAGCATTTGCAACATCTCATACATGATATTCGTGCTATACAGCCCAAACAAACGCAGAAAAAAACCTATCCATCTACCCTTATTGATCATAATATTCCCTATCAAAACTTTGTTACACATATTCAAGAAGAAATCTATAAAGGCAACCTTATGCAATGTGTTCCTTCTCGCTCTGTTGAAATACATACCAACCTGCCCCCTATGGAAGCTTATAGAAACTTACGACATGAAAACCCAAGCCCATATATGTTTTATTGTGATTTTGGAGCGTTTATTATCATAGGTGCAAGCCCAGAGATAATGGTTAAAGTAGAAGATTCTAATCTTATTTTGCGACCCATTGCTGGAAGCTGCAAAAGGGGCAGAAACTTAGCAGAAGATGAACTTCTTGAACAACAGCTACTTAATGATCCCAAAGAAAATGCTGAACACCTTATGTTAGTTGATTTAGGTAGAAATGACTTAGGAAAAGTAAGCAAAGCTGGGAGTGTCAAAGTCAAAGAATTTTGCACAATAGAGCGTTATGCACGAATTACACATATTGCTTCAGAGATTAACTCTACCATTGAAGATAATAAAAATATAAAAGATGTTATTTATGCCACCTTTCCAGCGGGTACAGTAAGCGGTGCGCCAAAAATTGCCGCCATTAAAACGATCGCTTCATTAGAGCCATATAGTCGTGGATTTTATGCGGGCTGTGTAGGATATATTGATTCTAAAAACAATTTTAACAGCTGCATAACCATTCGTACCGCTCTTTATAAACAGGGGGTGTATTATCTCCAAGCAGGGAGTGGCATAGTATATGATTCAAACCCTCAATCTGAATGGCTTGAAACAGAAAACAAAATGCAATCACTCTATAAAGCCATTATGCAAGAAGAAGGAAAATAATCATGATTTTACTCATTGATAATTACGATTCCTTTACCTACAATATAGCTCAAGCATTTAGTCGCCTACACTACCCTCTTAAAGTTGTTCGTAGTGATAAAATTACTATCGCAGAAATTGCATCAATGAAACCCTCTCATATTATCATTGGTCCTGGACCAGGAAAGCCACAAGATGCAGGGATATCTATCGCCATAGTTCAGCATTTTGCAGGAAAATGCCCCATACTTGGAATTTGTCTTGGGCATCAAGCAATTCTTGCTGCATTTGGTACAAGCATTATCAATGCCCAAAGAATTGTGCATGGAAAAGTTGAATCCATAAAACACCATGCTAAAGGCATATTCCGCCATATTAAAGAGCATACAAAAGTCGCTCGATACCATTCATTAGTAGGTAACAAAGATGAAATTAGTGAAGAATTTATCATTGCTGCTACAAGCCTTGATGGAGATGTATTAGCAGTTGAGCATTCCTCATATCATCTCATTGGGTTACAATTCCACCCCGAATCAATAGGCACAGAAGATGGGGAACGCATGCTACTTAATTTTTTACATTATCAACGCGAGCTCCCTCCTATGCAAAATTATCTCAAAAAAGCACTCATGCTCAAAGATTTTACCTTCAAAGAAGCATATGATATTATGGATGAACTCACACAAGGGGATATGACTGATGCACAAATAGGGGCTCTTTTTAGTCTTTTAGAGGTTAAGGGGGTTAATGGTGAGGAATTGGCTGGCTTTGCAAGTCTGCTCAAAAAAAAAGCAGTAGCTTTTCCGCTCCCACAAACACAAGAAAAACGATTAGACATCGTAGGTACAGGGGGTAGCTCATCTAAAACTTTCAATGTTTCCACCACCTCTAGCCTTCTTTTAGCAAGTGCAGGAGTGAATATTATCAAGCATGGCAATAAAGCAGTAACGAGCAAAAGTGGCAGTGCTGATTTATTAGAAGCATTAGGCATGAATATTAATATGACTGTAGAGCAATCCATTGCCCTATATGAACAACTTAACTTTACTTTTCTTTATGCTGTTAAATACCATGCAGCACTTCGTTTTGCCTCTAATGCACGAAAAAGCTTAGGTTTTAAAACAGCATTTAATCTCTTAGGTCCCTTAAGTAACCCAGCAAATGTTACACACCAATTTATTGGTGTTTTTGACAAACAATACACAGAAATAATAGCAGAAGCTTTAAGCATTTTAGGTATTAAGCGTGCAATGGTGGTTAGTGGTTTTGATGGTTATGATGAAATTTCTCTTTGTGCCCCTACTAAAATCACTGAATTAAACAAAGGCTCTATCACAAGCTATGATTTCACTCCTATGGAAATAGGATTAGAATATGTGGAGCATTCATTACTTACAGGGGGTGATAAATATAAAAATCTCCATATTGCTATGGATATTTTCAATAATATATCCTCACCAAAATTAGACTTGGTGGCTTTAAATATGGCTTGTGGTCTTTATCTGTATGACATGTGCAATAACATTCGTGATGGTTTTTTTATGGCAAAAGATATTATTGCCTCTAAAAAAGTTTTTACCCTGCTTGAAGCCATCAGAGCATTCTGCCACCATAAAATATAATAAGAGCTTTGTATAGCTCTCCCCAAACACTACCTAACAATCCAACAACCCTCAATTATACTATACCCAAACCTCAAACCTCAAACAAGCAATAAACCTTAGAGTCCAAAAATTCAAATAACAGAATAAACCTTAAAGAACTTACTTAACTCCACTATATAAAGTTATATTATAAGCTCATTGTAAAAACAAACTCAAGCA
>JARHYY010000017.1 GCA_029258405.1 Helicobacteraceae bacterium
ACAATCTAAAAGCACATAGCAAACCCTGAAACAATCAAGGCTTATATAGAAAATCAAGGATAAAACTCGCTAAGGCATTCAGCCCAACCGCTAAAGCAGTTGGGATTTCTGCCTAAATAGGTTTAAAGAACAAATATTTTATCAAATTTGCTATGAAACCATAAAAGAAAAACATAGAATTTCAGAAGTTATTTCAAATGAAGAGGAAGAAGATTTCTTTTTAACAATTTACAGTTTTATGGAAATGGAAGATTTAAAACAAATAAATAGTTGGAGTGATATACAATATTTTATTAAAGGAAGAATTAATGCTTACGACATGTATAAAAATTATCCGTCTCTTTTTACAAATATCAAAGCAAATGAAGTTGAAGAGGAAACATTAAAAAAGTTTTTAGAATTAAAAGAGAAAGTTTTAGAACACACTGAACATCTTTTTAAAACAATAGAGAAAGAAGTGAGAGAACAATTATTGACTGAAGAAAATGAAGAAAAACAACAAAAGAGAAAGAAACGCTAATGCGTCTCTTTATTGCAGAAAAGCCAGAATTAGCAAGAGCTATTGCAGTAGCTATTAGTGGCACAGAAAGTAAAAAGCAAGGCTATATTCAAAAGGATAGCAATTATATTACTTGGGCTTTAGGACACATTCTAGAATTGCAAGAGCCTCACGAATACGATGAAAAATACAAAACTTGGAACATTAACACATTGCCTTTTAGTATTTTTCAAAAAGAGCATTTTAAATATAAACCCAAAAAGAATTCTAAAGACCAGTTAAAGGTCATATTGGACTTAATTAAAAGCAAAGAAATTACTGAAATTATTCATTGTGGTGACGCTGATGATGAAGGACAAATTCTTATTGATGAAATTATCGAATACTCAAAGAGCAATAAACCTGTTAAGCGTTGTTTGATTAATGATTTAACTCCTAAAGCGATTCAACAAGAAATCGCAAATTTGAAAGATAACAAAGAATTTTTTGGTATATCGCAGAGAGGTTTTGCAAGATCTTATGCTGATTGGATAGTAGGTTTAAACTTAACGAGAGCCTACACTATAGCCTATGGTAATAAAAATGATTTCAAAGGTATTATCAGTGTAGGTAGGGTGCAGACACCCATATTGGCTTTGGTGGTTAATAGGGATTTAGAAAATAAAAATCACACGAGCAAAGAATATTTTATCTTAGTTTCAAACTTTGATAATGGCAAAATAAGCATAGAAGCAACTCTCAAAACAGAAGAAATGATTGAAACAGAGGAGGAGGCTAAACAAATATACAATAGTTGCCTTAATAAACCCGCTATTTTTGAAATTAAGAGTCAGGACAAAACAGAGAATCCACCTTTACCTTATAATTTACTTGATTTACAAGCCGAATTAGCTAAAAAAGGCTATAAACCCGATGAGGTATTGAAAATTACTCAAGAATTAAGAGAAAAATTTCAATGCATTTCATACAATCGGAGCGATTGTAATTATCTACCAACAAACATATTTGATGATAGAAAAAGTATTATCAATTGTATTAAAAATAATTTTGGTCTCACAGACATAGGACAAAATTCCATTGATATAAATATTAAAAGCAAAGCTTTTGATGATTCTAAGATTACCGCACACTATGGGATCATTCCCTTAGCCACTAAAGTCAATCTTAATGAAATGAATGAATCACAAAAAGAAATCTATTCGCTCATCGCAAAACGCTTTCTTATGCAATTTCTTAAGCCTTGTCTTTATAAAGAACATCAACTTTCTTTTAAAATAAGTTCTTATGAATTTTGCAAGACAATTAAAGAAATTAAACAGAAAGGTTTTAAAGAAAAATATACCAATGACGATGAAGAAGAACAAAATACAAACATAGATATGAGTTTGCTAAAAAATCCTAACTTTATAGCAAAATATATTGCTATAAATCCTATGCAAACAAAACCTAAGCCTAAATATACAATGGCAACATTATTGAAAGATTTGGCGTCTGTAGCTAAATATGTCAAAGATGAAAAAATAAAAAAGCTTTTACAAGAAAAGGACAAAGGCAAAAAAGGCGAAAACGGAGGAATAGGCACACCTGCCACAAGAAGCAACCATATTAGCAATTTGATTCTAAGGGGATATATTAATGTCTCTAAGGATAAAAAGCAAACCATCACCGCTACAGCCAAAGGCTTATGGCTAATAGAAACACTACCAAAATTTTTAACAACCCCAGAACTAACAGCTCTATGGAGTGAGCAACAAAATCAGATTTCTAATAGAGAATTGAGCTTGAACGACTTTTTAATTGAAGTTAAAGAACAAGTTGCAAAAGAAATTAAAAGCCTATCTCAAAACACACAAAATCAAAAAGAAAATAATATGCAAGATGAAAATGCAATGCAATGTCCTGAATGTAAAAATGGCATTATGATATTAAAAAAAGGAGCTTATGGAGATTTTTTTGCCTGCAATAATTACAACGCACAAACAAAAGAGGGTTGCAAATTTACGATGAAATGCGTAGATGGAAAGCCTGTTTCAAAAGAAAAACCTAATTTAACAAATTTTGAATGCCCTGAGTGTCATTCAAAACTCATTGAGAAAAATGGTATTAGTAAAAAAAACAATCGTCCCTATACACTGTATTCTTGCAGTAATTATCCACAATGTAAATATTCTACTTTTGAAAAGCCTCAATAATGATAAAGCTTAAAATACACGAAAAATATGTTTAAAGGAGCAAAATGTTAATTGCAATCTTTTTGATTTTAATTTCTGGATTCTTTTTTTTGCAATCAAGAAGCTATTATCACGAATCTAAAAGCAGTTTTTTAAACTTAGCTATGATACTTGGTATTTCTGCCATATTAATCTTTGTTTTGCTGTTTATTTCTAAAAAAGACTACAGCAATATTAATCCTTTATTTTGTCTTTTAAGTTTATTTTTTATACTCATTATTCTTTACATTCAAGAAAAAACAAAACCAACACCATTAGAAGTAGTAGCTAAACAACAACGCTATTGGAATGAAATTACTCCTCAAGATGTCTATAATTTTTACTCTGTAAGAAAACAAGAACTAAAAAACAGAGTAAATGTTTTAGTGAATGAAAAAAATATACTTTTCGAAAAAGGAATTATCACTCCACAATTCATTATGGATTATTATCGCTTAGAGCCAACAAAGATAGAAAATCTTGAGGCGATAGAAAAAAGCAAACTCTACACAGCTGTATTCAAAAAAGTAAAAGAAATGATTAATAATGCAGAAGCTGTTGTTCATTATGAGGAGATTTTAAAGAAACACGATAACTATGTAGAATTCTTTTTATTAAACCTCTGGGAAACCTATTCAAAAAAAGTAAACATAGGCATTGCATATTTAGAAATCTTAGCCACAAATGATGTGGAAAGAGAATTTATAGGAGCTTTGGATTTAACCTTTTTATTTAATATGAAAAGAAAAGGGGCTGTTTTATATTTCAAGTATATGAAATTTAAAGAGAAATTAAATGAGCGATAGCCAATTAGAAATTTTTGAACTTTGCGATATTTTATCAGAGCTTTTAGGAGAAAGGTTTGCTATTGCTGATATGCAAATTTTATTAGAAAGACATACTGAAATGTTTAAAAACAGGGAAGAAGTTTCTGATTTAATTAAAAAAGTTGTCAGTGATCCTGATATCATCATCAAGAATCCAACTCCAAAAAGCAAAAAAGATTACATGGCAGGAAAGAAGCTTAATGATAAAAAAATGGGGGAAGTAGGCATTCGTAAAGATGAAAATATTAATAAAATTTTTCACGCAAATGAAAAAAATGTCAAAAAAATAAAACAATTGTATAAAAAAGAGGTCGTATATAGAAAGCCGATGGTAGGGACGCCCAACTCCTACACTCAAGCCCAAAGTCTTGACGAGCGACTGGTTCAAAAGAACATTTCATCGGCTATTAAAATCATAGCACAAGAAAACAAATTTGTAAATGATTTTAAAGCAGAATCAAAGGATTTTAACGAAAAAGACAATATTTTACAAATCAAAAAGAATTTAAAGCAATGAGCTATCAAAAAAAAGGAGTCATACAATGATGAGTGATGAAGAATTCGAAATGTATATACAAAAGCATAACATAATTCTGAGTGATAAAATGAGAGAATTTTTTAGAATGTATAGAAGATTAGCAAAGCTTTTAGAGGATAAAGAGAATGTTGATTATTTAAAAAAGCTTTGTCGTGAAGATCCTGAAAAGCATAAGGTTATGCAAAAACTTTCCGATTCTCTTGATAAAATATTTAAGAGGCCTGAAAAGTCTGATTCTTTAGATGAAAACAATACCAATGAAGTTAAAAGGAAATTGAGGCAATAAGGAGCAACATATGCGTTATTTGATTTGTTTTATTATATTTTTAAATGTAGTTTTTGGTGCAGATAATACTGAACAAGAATTGCAAAAGATTTTTCCCAAAAATGACAAAGTCGTAGAGCCTGGAAAATGCTCTTGGAAATGCCGAGAAGTTAATCCTGGATATGTAACACAAATATCAGGCTTTAACTTTAAAAATGGAATGACTTATTGTAATGTTTTTGAAAAAGTGAACCTGGATGTAGCCTTACGATATAACGCAAATCAACAGAACATATCTTGTTATAAGGAGTTGAGAAATCAAACCCCAGATTCAAGAATAAATACGATTAAAAACTACATTAAAAATTTTGATGTGAATGTGAATTCAAATATTGCCTATAAAAATGATGAAAATAAATTGTCATTATCGGGATTTTTCTCTGCACTAATGACACTCGACCCCAATATTATTGACAAAGAGAAAACAAAAGAGCTTGGAGAAATCACCTTTAGAGATGGCATTGAAATGCAAAAAACAGAAAACATAATATTAAAAGAAACAAAATATATTCCATTCTTCGGAGAAATAGATACAGCAGAAGAAATATATAAATCAACTTCAATCTTAGATGGTTTCAATAAAGCAAATATGGCTTATTTTAGTAACTTATATACAAATTTTAGAGACATTTACAAGCACTTGCAAATCTTATTATTTGTAATTGTTGGTGGATTCTTTTTAGCCACAATTGGAACTAAAAAATTGCAATTTTATTTAGAAAACAGAGGCGAAACCTCTCAAAATGAACCTTATTTGCATAAATTTTATATACCTATGATTATGGTGGGATTCTTTTTTATGCCTATCCCTGAGTATGGTGGGCAATCAGAAAGCACTATTATTCAAAATACCATTAGGTATTTCACAAGAGAATCCACAAAAATTGCTGATATGGCAAGTGCTATAGCAGCTAAAACATATATAGACAAACTCTATAAAACCTTGGGAGGATATGGAGAAACAGGCATTAATATGCTTAATGAAAGCCTAGCCTCTTCAAAATTCACCATCCAAGAAGGTGAAAAGATATATAAAAACACCTGCTCTGTACGGTATGAAAAACCTTCAGAGCTAAAAAGCGAAAAAGATTTCATTAAATTACCTGAAGATGTCAAAGAAAAAATAACTAATATTTTTAATTTAGATAGAAATCAAGTAGCTGGGACTGATAAAGATATTACGATAGAGGCTTGCTTGTCAACCGAAAGAAAAATTAATGAAGCTAAAATGGAAATCAAAAAAACAGAAGACAAAATTAATGGAGCAATGAACTATTATGAAAATGCAGAGCTTTCAAAATCTATTCTAAAAATTGATTCTTATTTGACTAAGAGAGAGGAACAAATGGGCTGGATAAATTCTATCATTGTCCCTGCAACCGCTATTTTGCTAGATGTTGCTAAGTTTAATAATAGTTATCGAGTAGATAAAGTGGATATGGAAACCGCTCGAAAAGAAGATATTAAGAATCTCAAAGATTCTTTAAAAGATCAGAAACTTTCTTATGAAGGTGATGAAAATGTTCAAGATACAACCTATGGGTCATTGATAGGTTCACTAGTTTGGATGAGCTTACCAGGAGCAACACAGATTAAAGATTTTGTGAAGGATAATGCGGGAAAAATTATGGCTTTTATAGGATCTGCAGGTGGAGCTTATATAGGTTCTCTAGTTCCAGGTTTGGGTACTGTCATAGGATCGACTGCAGGAGGTATTATATTAGGCATTTTAGGTAGTATCTCAGGATCTATAATAGGTTATGCAGTTGCAATCTTTATAATGCAAAAAGTATTCAGCTATCTACCAATGCTGATTTGTGCCACAGCAGGAGTGATTGCTTTTTCTGGGTATATTGTATCATTGGGCAAATATTTTTTTATATCGCCTTTTGTTGTTGCTTTTTCTTTAGCTACAAGGAAAATGGATAAAATTATAGACTTTTTAATTAATGGAATTATAATATTCTTTAAACCTATTTTGATTGTAATCTTTATATATTTATCCTTGTTTTTATACACACTTGTAACAGAAATCTTTCTATTTATTTCAATCGAACAATTTGCTTCAGTAGATATTAGCGATGGCGATTTTTATGCTCGTATTTTTGTGGCGGCTGTTATTGCTTTATTCCAAATGTTTTCTATATTAGCAGGGAGTTATGTTATATGGAAACTTATCATTTCAGGACCCGGCTGGACTTTTTCTATGTTAGGGCTTGAAAACAAAGAAGAAATCATCTCACAAGGATTGGAAAGCAAATTAGCGGGAAGGGCGTTTATAGCTTAATTAAATGAAACTATTTTAAGCTGTGAATCACACCCACTTAAAGAAGTATGTAGGCATTTTTATCTATATCAATGAATTTTATAGCTATAATAGTCTTGTGAGGTTAAAGCTCCATGTGAGTTAGCACCTCACAGGGAGCATTGTTTGACCTCTCAATTTTGCCACCACAGAGTCCTAATCTCTGTGTTGTGTGGCGGAAAGGAGGAAAAATAAATAATGCTCATTAAAATTGCGATTATTATAGCACTGCTGTGCTTAATCGTAACTTGCTTGTATTAATTTACATTCAAGTTATGAGGGGGGTTTGGCGAAAGCCTTACCCTCCTGTCGCAATTCCTTTTTAATATGAAAGATAAACAAAATTTTAGTTTTAACTACTTCTCAAGTTCTATAAATTGCTAACCAGCCCCTTTTTTGAGGGACTTTAATTTAAATACCTACAATATCTATCTAAAAATGAAGGAAAAACCATTTTAAGATAGCATAAACCACAAAAATACCAAAACATAATAAGAAAATTATAAATATCATAAAATTAAGGTTATTACGCTCAAACTCATGTTCAAATTTTACTACTCTACTTGCAACATAAATAAATAATTGACTCCAAAACAGAGCTAATATATAGAGCGGAAAATAAATAGAGCTATCAAACATAAACTGCATATATATAATCGTAAATAAAAAGATAGCATAAGAAAAAAATCGGAGTATTTTGGAATCATCTTGGAGAGATTTAATGCCATATAGAGTGGCTGTAGTTACGCAAAGAATTGTAGAAGCAAAGTAACTCAAAAAGGTAAGTATTCCAACTTCACCATCTTTTATAAAATAAACTCCTCTAGCAAGTCTTTCTATATAAAGAATAATATAACTCACAATCCCTATATAAACAAAAGCTTTAGGAAAAAAAATATCTTTTGTTACTATTTCTTTCAAAATTTTCCTGTCACCAAAACATACAAAAACTATATAAAAGATTACGCCTAAAGTTAGTACTTTTTCAATGCTAGGAAAAAAAGAAGTATAAACTAGAAAAATAACACTCAACAAATAAGACATAAAAGATAAGAGTAAGATGGCTTTGGATTTTTCTCCAAACCCTTTCAGTAAAATCAGTGTAGATATTGAAAAGCAGATTCCTATAGAAGCCAAAAAACCTAAATATACAACAACATATAATATAACTTCATGCAATCTAAAAAATATAGCTATCTTTTGAATAATCAAGATAATTAAACTAATAAAACCTATTTTAAAAAGTTTTCTAGGAGTTAATATGTAATTTTGTATTCTTTTAATAAGCATAAAACAAGTGTATAATATTAAAAATAAAAATTAGCTTAATTTTATTATAAATATTAAATTTGTGTATCTATTAATTAAAAAAATTGTATAATAATAAAAATATTTTCAAAAAGAGAAAAATATGCAAAAAAACAAAACTCCAATCCTAAATCGGGGGGGTGAAACCCTATTCTCAACACCATTCATTAAAGGAGTAAATCACTATTGGTTTATTTTTAAAGATATATTATGGATACAAGAAGGCGTACATATGCCTTCAAAATATTCTCTTCTTTTTCCAAGAGAAAAAGAAATCGTAAAGGCATTAAGAAAAAATCCTCCTTATCTATTTTGCTTCTCTACACAAAATCCCCCTGAAAAATTTAATTTTAGCATAGAGTAATTTAAAAAGGGACTAAAACAAATAACTCTAGGTACTAATCTTGATTCTTAATAACATTTTCAATCAATACACCTTTATTATTCAAGATAGCTATATATTAACACTAGAAGAGCTACTTTTTTTACAAACACCCACTAGGATTCAAACATTAAAGCATTTTTTTAATAAAATCAACAAATAAAGAGTAAGTCATATGCTCCTAGATATGCACAGGCACTCAAATAAATATTTCTCATTTCCATGCTATTAGCCTACTAGCACAATATAAACTTATTAACCCCTATTATAAGTTTATATTGTTGGGATACAAAATATAATATAATACTTTTAAGTTTTATAAAATGATTGTAATGATGGTGACGATGATCAACTTTATCCTAGTTAATATAATTTAAAGTGGATGCAAACTAGATGAGTTTTCAAATATGAATTACCCCTGCCTAAGAGGCGAGGATTTTCTTGCCTAAAATTGTAATAAAATCCTTTTGTATTAAAAATTTCATGATACTTGCAAAGATGCTTAAATGGTATTAAAATAATCTTCCATTGATAAAAGCTCAAATTGCAAGATAAGATAACCTTTGGTGATGATAGAGATTCTAATATGATTAGACTTTATGGGAATTGAGCTATTGAGTACTCATGCTCTTGTGTTAAGTGCTCTGTTGTTTTTATGAAAAGCATTATACTTATTGCAAGGGCTTAAAGTTTGTATTCACTATCTCCTTATAATTATCTCTTATTTATATTGTTCTTACTTATTTTAAGTACTTTAATGGTTCTTATACCTTTATTGTGCCCTATGGAGTATTGAGTAAAGCCTTTTAACATTTGCACTCTTATTAAGGCTAAGATTTAGCCATTATATTGCATTAAAATTTTATTGCTTACTGATTATAATCTAAGCCTTTAAACTACTCATATCAATTACATATCTAAACTTTGCCTTACCACTTGTAAGATTTTGATATGCAATATTTATATCATTGATACCAATAATTTCAGTTTCTGGATAAATTTTATTTTGTACAGAAATATTGAGCATTTCTTGTGTTTCTTGCATACCACCAATAAGTGAGCCATAAACTTTTTTCCCTGCAGTAAAAACAAGCTTTGTTAAATCAATCTGAATTTTATCTTCCACAGGCGGTAGTCCAACTATTGCCATTTCACCTCCATAACGCAAAAGTGCAATATAGTTATTGACATTATAGGCTGTTGGAATAGTGGAAATAATAAAATCAAATCGTTCTTTGCATGTCTTTGTGTTAGCATAAAGAGCTTTTGCCCCTAGTCGCAATGCCTCATTTTTTTTAATATCATTTCTCGCAAAGATACTTACTTCTGCCCCAAGATACAAGGCATATTTTAATGCCATAACGCCAAGCCCCCCAAACCCAGCTACTGCAACTTTATCGCCCTTTTTGACTTTGCTAAACTTTAAGGGAGAATAAGTAGTAATTCCGGCACAAAGCAATGGTGCAACCTTATCAAGAGGGGCATTTTGTGGGACATTTACTGCAAAATGTTCATGCACAACAATATTATTAGAATACCCACCATAAGTTGGAGTGTTTTCATGAAAACAATCAAGACAATCATAAGTAAAAACTACTTTACCATTTTCACAAAACTGCTCATGGCTTATTTTGCATGCCTCACATGCACCACAGCTATTCACCATGCAACCCACCCCAGCATAATCCCCAATTTTAAACCGAGAAACTTTATTCCCTACTGCTACAACTCTTCCAGCAATTTCATGTCCGGGCACCATGGGATATATTCCCTCTTTCCACTCACTTCGTGCAGAATGTATATCGCTATGGCAGATTCCAGCATAAAGAATTTCAACAAGAATATCATTTTCGCCCATTGCATGTCGCTTGAAACTAAAGGGCTTAAAGGTGTCATTCTTGTGGGCTACTGCATAACCTAATGCATCAATTTTATCACCATTTTTAGCTTGAGTTAAGTTATTTTCTAAAAGCATGGCTATCCTTTTTTTTTGTGTTTAAAAATGAATTATAATATCTCACGCCTAATATTTTTTAAATTACTTACAAATTGTAAAAATTACTTGATTTGCACTCAAAACAAGCAGCACCTATTCTAAAATTTAGCAATATCAATAAAAAAACTTGACATTTATACACTCATATTATATAATACTAACTATATAAATTTTATTGATATAAAAAGGAGTATAAAATGAATATTTCTGAAAAACTTACTAACAATTTACGACAATCTTTAGAGCAAGCTGCATCATTAGCATTGCATTCTAAGAATCAAGAAATAAATATTCCCCATATTTTATGGGCTTTACTTATAGATTCTCAATCTGTTTTAAATCAATCTCTTCAACATCTTAATGTTGATAAAAATATTATGGAGCTTGAAGCACGCTCAAGCGTAGATAAAATGCCTAAAAGCTCCATTATCAAACAAGAAAATATGCAGCTCTCAAGAGATTTTATAGATGCTCTTGGATATGCGGAAGCCTTAAGTGTTAAAAATGGTGATAAATTTATAGCGGTAGATATTTTTATTATTTCTCTTATAGAGCATAAGAATCATGACTTTATGAATATTATTGGAAAATATGTAGATACTATGGAGCTAAAAAAAGATTTACAGTCTATACGCCATGGGCAAAAAATCGAGACCGCATCAGGAGATGAAAATTTAGAAGCGTTGGCGAAATTTGGTATTGATTTAACACAAAAGGCTTTACAAAATGAACTTGATCCAGTTATAGGCAGAGATGAAGAGGTTCATCATATCATGCAAATTCTTATTCGCAAAACTAAAAATAACCCTATTTTATTAGGCGAACCGGGCGTAGGTAAAACTGCTGCTGTTGAAGGCTTAGCACAAAGAATTATTAAAAAAGAAGTGCCACTTTCATTACAAAACAAGAAAGTGATTACCTTGGATATGAGCGCACTCATTGCTGGAACAAAATATCGCGGAGAGTTTGAAGACAGACTAAAAAAAGTTATTGATGAAGTAAAAAAAGCGGGTAATATCATTTTATTTATTGATGAAATTCATACTATTGTTGGTGCAGGTGCAAGCGAAGGGAGCATGGATGCTGCCAACATACTCAAACCAGCACTTGCACGAGGGGAACTCCATACCATTGGAGCAACAACCCTTAAAGAGTATCGTAAATACTTTGAAAAAGATGCCGCATTGCAAAGACGGTTTCAACCTGTAACATTCAATGAGCCTAATGTCAATGAAGCTTTACAGATATTAAGAGGCATCAAACAAAGGCTTGAAGCCCATCACAATGTAAGCATCCTCGATTCAGCTCTTGTTGCAGCAGCAAAACTCTCTCATCGCTATATTACAGATAGATTTTTGCCTGATAAGGCTATTGACCTCATTGATGAAGCCGCTGCCGAACTTAAAATGCAAATAGAATCAGAACCAAGCGAGCTCTCAAAGGTAAAGCGAGAGATTGCAAGACTTGAAGTAGAAAAACAGGCATTATTAATGGAAAAAAACCCAAAAGATGAACCTCGTCTTAAGGAAATTGAAAAAGAGATTGCTGACAACAATGAAAATAAACGCAAATTAGAATCTCAATTTGAAGCTGAAAAAAATGTATTCAATGAAATTGCCCAAATTAAAACAAAAATTGATTCACTTCGCAAAGAATCAGAAAGGGCAAAGCGAGATAGTGAATTTGATAAGGCTGCTAAAATTGATTATGGAGAAATTCCTGATTTGGAAAAAAAAGAACAAGAGCTTAATAAAAATTGGGAACGAATGCAAGAAAATGGAACATTGCTCAAAAATGCTGTTACCCCAGAGAGTATTGCACAAATTGTAAGTAGATGGACACAAATTCCTATTCAAAAAATGCTTCAAAGTGAAAAAGAAAAAATATTATATATGGAGCAAGAATTACAAAAAATGGTTGTAGGGCAAGATTCTGCCCTCAAATCCATATCAAGAGCAATAAAAAGAAACAGAGCAGGGCTAAGCGATGCAAACCGCCCAATAGGAAGCTTTTTATTTCTTGGTCCAACAGGGGTAGGAAAAACAGAAAGTGCTAAAAGCCTTGCACAATTTTTATTTGATAGTGAAAAAAACCTTATACGCATAGATATGAGTGAATACATGGAAAAACATTCTCTTAGTCGCCTTATTGGTGCTCCTCCGGGCTATGTTGGCTATGAAGAAGGTGGGCAGCTTACTGAAGCAGTACGAAGAAAGCCCTACTCTGTTATACTCTTTGATGAAATTGAGAAGGCACATTCAGATATATTTAATGTTTTACTTCAAGTGCTTGATGAAGGAAGGCTTACTGATGGAAAGGGAGTAAATGTAGATTTTCGCAACACTATCATTATCCTTACAAGCAATATTGCAAGCGAAAAAATTTTAACAATTCAAAGCAAAGAAGTGCTAGAACAAGCAATCAATGAGGAGCTTAAACATTATTTTAAACCAGAATTCCTCAATAGACTTGATGATAAAATTATATTTAATCCTTTAGGCATGGAAGAGATATGCTCAATAGTAGAAATTTTATTTTCTCGCATTGCTGATAAACTTCAAGAAAAGGAAATAAACATTCACTTAAGCGAAAATGCAAAGGCATTTATAGCCCAAGCAGGTTTTGATCCTGTATATGGAGCAAGACCACTCAAAAGAGCCTTGTATGAAACAATTGAAGACCATCTTGCAGAGCTTATACTGCAGGGCAACATTAAAGAAGGTTGTGATATTACATTTGATACCACCAAAGATGACAACAACCAGACAAAAATAATCAGCATCATTAATCAATAATAAGGTATAACAAACTTGCAAATAGCATTGCTTTTTGCAAGTTGAAACTTATAATCAATCGTTTCATTGCAAAAAAAATATTAAAATAACCCACACCTAAAGAGCAAGAACAATACATATAAATACTTGAAACATAAATGAATACCATGGGTTAGAAACTCCCATTTTAAATAGGAGTAATTCACGCTTTATGTAAAAAACCTAATTCAATCTTGTTTTTATTAATAGAAATTATCTCTACATATATTTCATCATTTTCTTGAAATACAGATTGTATTGATTCTCCTCTTTTAACAATTTTTGAAATATGCAATAAGCCATCTCCCCCTTTTGGAAGCTCAACAAAAGCTCCAAATTCAACAATTTTTTTTACTTTTCCCTTATATTTTTCACCGGGTACATATAAATCTTTTATTTTAACTTTTTGAATCCCTCCATCAGCACTCACCACTTGTAAAATATAATCCTTTGCTCCAGAGACTCTCTCTTTGTTTTCGCCAATAACCTTGACTTCTCCATTATCACGATTCAAATCAATAGCAACGCCAAATTTCTCTATAATATCCTTAATTGTTTTGCCCGCCTGTCCTATTACATCAACAACTTTATTCGGGTTGATAAAAAATATCTGCGAAGCAGGGAGTATATCATAATTAACTACAATGTCTTTCCTTGCTTGCTCCATAAGGTTTAATATATGTATTCGAGCTTCTTTTGCTTGCATAAGAGCTTCTTTAAGAATGTGGAGCGATAAACCGCCAAGCTTAATATCCATTTGCATGGCTGTAATGCCTTTTATAGTGCCTGCAACTTTAAAGTCCATATCGCCATCATGATCTTCTAACCCCATAATATCTGTTAAAATAACATATTGTTCTTCATGGCTTATAAGCCCCATAGCTACACCAGCAACCAAATTGCTTATATCAATATCAGCTGCACAAAGTGCTAAAGAGCCACCGCATACTGTTGCCATAGAGCTAGAACCATTAGATTCTAATATCTCTGAAACTAAACGAATTGTTTGAGCTTCTTTATTTATAATAGTGGGTTCTAAGGCGCGTTTTGCTAAATTCCCATGCCCTAGCTCTCTTCTTCCGGGTGTGCCTATTGCCCCCACTTCACCTACGCTAAAGGGGGGGAAATTATAATGAAGCATAAAGCGTTCTTTTTGGCTGATTTTATCATTCAGTAATTCATAGCTTTGTGCATCAGAATCTCCGCCCAAGGTTGCTATGACTAATGCCTGTGTTTCACCTCTTTTAAAAAGAGCTGAAGAATGAGCCATAGGCAATATATTTGTTTGTATAGATATGGGGCGTACATCTTTTAGCCCTCTCCCATCAGCTCTTATTTTTTGCTTAAGTGCCATAGTGCGTACACATTCTCTTTTGCATTTCCACAGCATAGCACTCACTATATCTTCTGTCCATTCATTTTTTTTCACTTCATCTGTATTCATAATAGAGAGCAACAATGTATTAAGTGCATCATTACGCTCACTCTTTGCCATCACTTGTATGGCTTTTTCTATTTGAGATAAAAAGTGCTGTTTTATAAAACAATATATTACTTCTGAATATAGTTCCTCTTTGAGATTTACCGCTATATTGTCTTTTGCATAGGGCTCAAAGGAGCTAGTATATAGCTCACCCAAAGTATTAAGCTCTTTTTGAGCAATCTCTAAAATATGCAACAATTCATCTTCGCTAACTTCATTAGCATCATGAAAAATTTCTTGAGGTACAACATCAACCCCGAGCACTCCATAACCGCCAGACAATACACTGCTATTTTCTTGAGAGCTGATAGAACGCATTTCAATCATCAAAATATCTTTATATACACCTGAAACAAAAAGATCTAAAGTACTCTCTTGTAATTCTTGGATAGAGGGATTAATTTTGTATTCACCATTGACTTTACCAATACGCAAACCAATTGCTGGTTGCCTAATAGGAATATCAGATAAGAAAAGTGCTGCAGAAGCAGCATTAAGTGCCAAAACTTGCAAATCTGTTATTCCATCACTGCTTAAAACAAGAACAGTGATTTGTGTGGGATAATTATAGCCTTGAGGAAAAAGAGGTCTTAAAGTACGATCAATAATTCTTGAAGTAAGAGTTTCATATTCGCTTGGTTTTGATTCTCGTTTAATAAATCCCCCCGGGAATTTTCCAGAAGCATAGCTTTTTTCAATATACTGCACAGTAAGAGGTAAAAAATCCTCATTGCTATCTTGCATAAAATCACTACAAACAGTAGCAAGAAGTACTGTTTTATTCACTTGCAAAAGCACTGAACCATTTGCCTGTGTTGCCATTTCTCCTATGCAAAAAATTTCTTTATAGCTCTGTGTATTAATTTCTACTTTCATTTGTTTTCCTTGTTTTTATCTTTTTGCTTTTGCATTAAAAATCCTTCACTTAAAATATTTTCAACTTCATCTGACATTAAAACTTCATACTTTTCATAATAGCTCACAATCTCTACAAAGTATGATGGTCGCAAAACCACATAGAGATTATCTACAACACTTCTTAATGACAGCTCTATATCATAGGGAATAACAGGGACAGCAACACTTACGCTTGTTGCTTGGCGATTAGCACAAGATTTAACTACAGTCATAATTGTTAAGCCACTATCAATACCATCATCAACCACTATAACATTTTGTCCTTTCAATGAACTTATAACTTGCCCTTTACGCACTTTATAAATCGTGCTCAATATTTGTTCCTCATATCGTCTTTTTGCTTCACCATAAATATAATCACTACTTATGCCAAATGATTGTATGAGTGCATCATGGGTTACAATATCATTTGTTTCACTCACCATCGCAATCGGACATTCTGGATTAAGAGGTGCTGGGATAGAAGCCGTGAAAAGCAAATCAAATGGAGATTTTAATAAATTTGCTAAATTTTTTGCAAATAAAACCCCCCCATAAGAAGTTGCAATGACCACATTGTTTCTCTTTTGCATTGCTGCAATAGGCATAACTTCAACCAAGCGAGATAATGCATCATCTCTATCTTTAAATTTTTCAATCGTTATAGCCATTTTAAGCCTTTTGGGTTATATAAATTAAAAGTAATTATCTCTCCCATTTTAAAAAGGGGAAATTCACGCAAAATTATAACTATTTTGCCATTCCTGCAGCACCACCTATTGTGCCTACAAGAGATTTTATATCATTATCAACAAAACGAACACCTATGCCCAAATAAATACTTGATATTTCTTTGTTTAAAAAATTATCTAAACCTGCTGTAAAATCTATATAATCTAAAAAAGTATAGCGTAAATATGTTCTTACATGTGGAGATGTACCCCTTAAGTCAAGCTTCCCTGCAAAATCATAAATATCTATAGTCATTTTTAGCTTATCCCTTAGTGCGAAGTAATCCATACCTATTCCCGCACTATTCTCAATCAAACCACCTCGAAATAATATATCATTATAGCGTTTGCCTAATTGTGCAGAAATATAATATTCTGATTTATCAGTACGGACAGGCATAATTATATTTCCTAGAGAATCTTGGCGTGAATAATCATCTGTGCTTACCACATCAAACATGTAATAACGCGTTGGGTTAGGCATATAAGATACAGATGCAACCCCTTTTGCACGTTTATCTCTTGCTAAATATTCTGCTCTCATGCCCACTTCAAATTGGCTTTTATCAATAATTGATAGATAATTATCTAATCTATTAACCACACGCGTACCATCAACAAAAAAATTATCAACAGAATTTAAAGTTTTATTCAGCACTTCTTTATTATCTTCGATGAGATTATCAGCATGGGTCGTAAAATCATCAATTTTTGTAGCAATACTTGATAATTTTTCATTAAGCAAATCAGCTGTTTCAGCAAATTTATTACTTGTTCCTGTAATACTCATTATCATTGTGTCAAAATGAGATAAAATCCTTGGGAGTTCTCCTTGTTCTTCTTTGATAAATTCATTGAGTATCGTTGTTGATGAGTGAATATTTTTTATGCTCTCTTTAATGTATAGAGCATTTTCTCCTCCAAAAATCTCATGAAGTTCTGTAACAAAATTTGCAAAGCGTTCTGCTGCCTCTTTGATAGATTGGCTTGTTTCTTCCAAAGAGGCTATGCTCTTGGTTCTTTCAAGTTTTTCTCCATCTTGTACAAGTTCTGATGAATTACCCGGTATAATTTCAATATATTTTCCACCCAACATACTTTCTTGAGAGACTAAAATAAATGAATCTTTAGGGATTTTTATATTTTCTTTCAAAAACAGTCCAGCATAAGCTTTATTATCATGCAAATATATAGAATATACATAACCACTATCAACACCTTTTATGCGCACTTTTGCCTTTTCATTTAATCCAACAGCATTATCTAATAAGACATCAATTGTGTAGCCTTTTTCTTTTGAAAAGCTAAACTGTCCAATTTGTGTGCTCAAACCAAATAAACATAAAAGGGCTAATGCAACAAAAATCCCCACCTTTGCTTCTAATTTCATAACTATCCTCGCATATTATGTTTATAGGGCACTGTTACAAGAGGTAACAAACGAAATTCTAATAGCATATAATGGTTGTCTTGGGGTCTTATGCCACTTGTTGTTAGAATGGGGCGAGTTTCAGAAGCTACACGAAAACGATAGGAGAAACATCGAATATCTTTTTGTATGCCTACATTCCATGTACGAAAATAGTTTTCTTTATAATCATACCCAATACTTCCAAACAAATCAAAGAAATTGAATTTTTTTGTTGCTCCTAAATGGATAAAGTTAGCCTCATTGGCATCAAAATATGTTTCTAAAAAACGAGTATTTTTTTTGCGATAAAAATGCCCAAAATAAAGGGCAAGCACATCACTATTATAACTTATATCATGTGAAACTTCAGCAATTCTATTCTTTAAAAAAGAATAGAACATAGAGCTTGTTAATGTCCAATTTCTATTTAGAATCCAATTAACTTCATTTTCAAAATCTCCATATTCTAATAAGTAATCATCAAAATAAATAGGCTGGCTAAGTCGATGTAAAATCCAAGCATCGCTATTATAAAAATTATAATATTGCGAAAAATTCATATTAAGCCGTTCTTGTATGTTTGGTAGCACTAAAGACCAATCAAATATCCCATGCTCCTTGCTTAAACCATCTAAAGTATAGCCAACTTCAAAATGCATAGAATGCAAAAAATCATCATAAGGTTTTACTAAATCACTAAATAAAGAAATGGTATAATAATTACCATAAAAAAGCCCATTATGAAGCCAAGAATCATACTCATAATCTCTACTATAGTAATTAGCTTTAGAGGCATAAAATGTGCTCGATAATCGGAATATAGCATAATCATCAAAAAATGATTGAGTATAAGAAATAGGCAAGGTTGCTTCATGCTGCAAAATACTGTAACCATCTTGACGCCAATAATCATTAAGGCGATAGTCAAAGCTATAATTAAGATATTTTACAAAAAATGGGGAATTGTGTATATGGTACTGTAGGGTTGGCAATGTTTGCAATGTGTTTGCATTATCTATTTGAGAAAGATCAATATAATATTTACTATAAAGCCCTAGATAATCATTTTTGCCCTTCAAAAAATAATTGATTCTTGAAGTCAGCAAACTGTCATAAATATCAAGACCAGATTCTCCTTTTTCTCTTAATCGCAAATATTCAATATCATTAACCCCAGCCCAATCAATATAAAAACCATCTTCATTAAAATATCGAATATAATCTTTTAAAAAATCATAGCGAACATATTGTACTTGATAGCCAGAATAATGATCATTAACAAGATTATATTGTTTTTGATAATCTTTCTTAACATCAAAATAGCCACCACTTATTTCAAATATTTGGTTTCTATCATCAGCAAAACGAAATTCAATCTCGCCACCATAGCCCCTTTTTGTGCGCAACATTCCTGTAAAAGTTGCGTCCCATTGCTCATCTATAGCTAGATAAAAAGGTTGTGTCCATACAAATCCATCATTACTAGAGTCTTTAAAAGAGGGATATAAAAAACCCGTTTTTCTCTTTTTATTCAAAGAAAAAGAAGCATATGGCACATAAAGAATTGGTTGTTTAAAAATCCTTAATCGTGCATGCCATAATTTAAGCCATGATTCTTCAGAATTATAACTCCCTTCGCTAAAGACAATATCCCAAATAGGGAGCTCTACACCACATGAAGAAAACAGAGAATTTTCCAAGATATATTCATCTTTTTTTATCTGTGCATTTTTAGCGGCAATCCAAATGCCTGTTTGAGATTCTTGAAAATAAAATGGTTCTAATAGAGCATAATTATCATCAAAAGCTATTTTTACTTTTTCTGCCTCTAGATATAGAGTTTCATCTTTAAAAATATGTACATTACCCATTATTTCTATTTCTTTTTGAGCAGGGTTATACAATGCAAAATCAGCACTAATAAAATAAGAAGGTGTTATAAGGGTAACATTCCCCTCCCCTTTAATGATATCATTTTCCATATTCATATTATTGGCAAGAAATTCAAATACTTTATTGTTCTTATCAAAGTGTTCGATATTTGGTCGTGAATCTGCAAGAAGATTCAATTGAATACAAACAAACAACAGTAGTAAATACTTAATCAATAGCAATGGCGATACTTTTTGCCAATTTATCATGAAAACCACGCATAAACGGATTCGCAAAAATAGCAATAAAAGGGATATAATAAAACATAACACTCAAAAGACGAATCGCTGAACGAATAGCCGCATTTATATAGCTTGGATTATCTAATATATTAATATCAACCACACGAATACTGCAGAGCATTTTCCCGGGTGTGGAACCATAAAAAACAATAAAAAGCCAATGATACAAGAATGTGCAAGTCATATTTAATGGTACAATTGTTAAGATAATCTCCATTAAGGCATCGCCATCAGATATGATTCCATTGCTATTAACCTCTAAGCCTGCAATATCATTCCATACAAATACTACTAATGCCAAAGCAATCAAGAGATCATCAACAACATAGGCGACAATACGCTTCCCTAAAGAAGGGATACGAAGTTTTTCTCTTTCTAATGTTTCCTCAATATGTTCTCTTTCACTTTTCATTTTAAAACCCTAAAGCCAATATCGCTACGAAACTGTTTACCCTCAAAAGAAACCATATTGCATAATGTATATGCTCTCTTTTGTGCTTCTTGCAAGTTATCACCCACGCCCACACAAGACATTACCCTACCACCTGTAGCCAATAGTTTATTTCCGCTTCTTGCTACGCCAGCATAACATAAATAAGAATGATGATTGCTTGTATGTTGAGAATCAAAAGTAATAAACTTTGGTTCAGGAGGGCTATAGGGATATTCTTGAGTAGCTAAAACGACACATAAAGCATATTTATCAAAAAATTCTACATTTAATTGCTCTAACCCCTCACCTTGAGCACTTGACAATAAAATATCAAGCAAAGGGGTTTTAATAAGAGGTAAAATTACTTGACATTCTGGATCACCAAAGCGTACATTAAACTCTAACACATAGGG
>JARHYY010000048.1 GCA_029258405.1 Helicobacteraceae bacterium
AATATCTCACAAAGAGGATTAAAGTCATTCGGGTTAATAGCCTATGGAGATTATAAAGCTTTTCGTGTAGTTGAGATTACTTATTTGGGCAAGGAAGATATCGCTTCTTTAAGTGGGAGTGATTCACTGTGATCGCTAAAGCACTCACCTCTTATGTAAAAATTTTCTTTATTTTTTGTAATAAAAGTTATTGCATTACTCAATCATTGCTTGTTCGATATACATTTAAAGCCGATGGGGCTTGCGTAGTTGGCATAAGCTCTATGCGATTAATATTTACATGTGATGGAAGATGAATGCTCCACGCCACAGTTTCAGCAATATCTTCTGGCATTAATGGCGTAGTTCCTTCATATACTTTTTTTGCCCTCTGTACATCTCCCTTAAATCTTACAAAAGAGAACTCACTACCCCCTACAAGTCCGGGTTCAATATCTGTAACGCGTATATTTTTATCATATAAATCAGCTCTTAAATTAAGGCTAAATTGTTTTACAAATGCTTTAGTTGCTCCATATATATTTCCACCGGGATAAGGATAACTCCCTGCTATTGAACCTATATTCACAATATGCCCATACCCTTGATCAACCATCTTTGGAAGCAATAAATGAGTTAATGATACCAAACCACTAATATTAACTGCAATCATTTGCTCCCAATCATTAAAATCAGCTTCATTGGCACTTTGCAAGCCTAAAGCAAGTCCAGCATTATTCACTAAAACATCAATATTCCAAGCATGTTTTTTATAAATATGCTCTATACATTGTTGTATTTTTGCTCTATTGCATATATCAGCAGCGATACAAAGGCAATACTCTTCTGTAAGCTCTTTTTGTAATTCCAAAAGCTTTTCTGCTCTTCTGGCAAGTATAATAACTCTATCTCCTTTTTTTACTAATGCCCTAGCTATGGCTACACCAAAGCCACTAGATGCACCGGTGATTAAAACTGTGTATTGTTTCATTCCTTATCTCCGATTTAGGTAAGAATCAGGTAAAACATTTATATAAACATTTTACCTGTAACTGTTGCTTAATTGTATTGATTATTTTATGACTAAATCCTTATCAAAAATATTTATATTTTTTCATGATAAATAACCCCATGACAAGAAAATATATTAAAACTTCTTCTTCTCTACATCTTCCATTATTTTTACAGCAATGCCATCAACAGATTCGCTTACATTTTGAGATTGATTTACTATACTCACAGTTTCTTGAGTAACTCCTTCAAGTTGCACAATAGCTTCATTTATTTGGCTAATACCCAATGTTTGCTCTCGAATCGATTCTGCCATATCGTTAATGCCTTGAATGAGAGTATTTGAATTTGCCTCTATTTCGCTTAAGCTCTTTTGTGTACGTTCTGCAAGTTTCCTCACTTCATCAGCTACAACAGCAAAACCCCTGCCATGCTCTCCTGCTCTTGCTGCTTCTATAGCTGCATTAAGGGCTAAGAGATTTGTTTGATCTGCTATATCTCTTATAATGCCTATAACGCTTTTTATATCTTCACTTTGCTGAATAATTTCTGTTGTTCTTCCATTCATATTTTGCATAGAGCTTGTAATTTGCTCTATTGCTGCTGCAGTTTGCTCTAATGAAGAGGCTTGCACATTGGAGCTTTCACTCAAACGCTGAATCGCTTCTTTTAATTCGCTAGATTTCCCCTCAAGCTCTTTTGAAAATAGAGCAGAGATATTAAGCATTTTTTTAATCTCATCACCTAGCGTATTAGTAGTAACCTCTACATCACCTTGTGCAGAATTTATTTCTGTGGTAAAATCTAGTTGCTTATAAGAATTAAATACGCGTATAATTTCGTTTAAATCTTTACCTACTTTTTTTTGTAAGCCATCAAACATAGCATTCAATATCTCTTTTAATTCTTTAAGTTGTGGATTATAAGGGGTTTCAATAATTCTTGCAGTCAAATTTCCTGCCTCTATATCTTTAGCAGTCTCAATAGATTGCTGAAGAACTTGCGAATCTTGCTCTAAACCTTTTTTGATAATACTAATATTATTATTTATCGCTGTTGCCATCTTTCCTATTTCATCACTTGCTTTTGGAGGCAAATATGAAGGCACTTCTTTGATTTCATGATTGAGGTAGCGAAAAAAAGTGAGTAAGAAATTTGAAACCCGAAAAATTCTATCACTAATTTGAAATTTAATATAAAACCACACTAATATTACAATTAACATAAGTGATATAATAACGCTAATAACAATATAAAGACGAAGTTCATTCAAAGGATGAAATATAGAAGACCTAGGTGCCGCAACAATAACAGACCAATATGAATCAATATCACTCACCGCCTTAAAAGGATAAACTGCTGCAAGGCTCTCACGGCTTTTTGAATCTCGATATTCATAAACCCCCTCTTGCCTATTTGTGATGGCATTAATAACATCAACAGTTGCTTCAGGAGGATTATTCTTTGCTATCTCCTGCATAGTTTTTGTTATAAGATTTTCATCGGTATGAATAGCTATTGATCCTGCCTCAGAAACAACAGCTCTTATATCATGATCAAAAACAGAAAGTGTGTCATCAATAATAGGACCAGTAAAGTATTTAAGATCAATAAAAGCACCCACTACACCCTTAAGCTGTCCATTAGCATTAACCAAAGGATAATTAATAGACATCCCTGTTACTTCCATTTGTGCAATATTCACTTTTATAGGCGAGCCAACTGAAGGTTTATTTGTGCGTAATACCTGTTGCACACTTGGCAAATTTAATACATTCATATCAGCTTGCAAAAGCTCTAAGCCACCATCTCCAGATACATCTGTATCCCGAAGCAATATCATAAAATTATCATTTGGTAATCTATACTTTTCATTAGCAATATTACTTCCTGTATATGTCTCATCTGTGATATAAACAAAGCCAAAAGCACCCCAATTATTGCTATCAAGCATGTTACCAACATTATCTTGCATGATATATTGATCATCATTTCTTCCACTTTGCAACAAAGTTTCAATATTCTTATGGGAAGTCTTCAAAGAGGCAAAGACCTCATTTAATTGTGAATTAACAGTTGCCCCTATTTGGCGAGCAGTCGTCAAAGTAAGTTTTCTTGCTTCATTTTCCATGATTTGTGTTGATTGGCTTAATATCACAAACATCATGCAGCCCATACAGAAAACAACAGTAAGAAATACAACTATAACAGCTTTTGTCCCCACAGAAAGTTTTGAAAAAAAAGACATAAAACACCTCCAACAATCCATTTAAAAGATAAACAAAATATTTAAGCTATGATGAGAAGAAAAAGCTATATATATATATATATATATATATAGAATATAAGTACAAATACAATCCACGCCCCTTAGAAATTATAAAGACAAAAGGCAAAGCCCTAAGTCTATACTGTAATTACACCAACTCTATATAAGCAAGAGGAGCAGCGTCCCCTCTCCTAAGCCTTGTTTTAATGATTCTTGTATAGCCGCCTTTTGTATCCTTGTAGTTTTGAGCAACTTCTGTTACAAGCTTATAGGTTGCCTCTTTATGCTGCAAATGTGCAAAAATAGCACGATGTGCGTTGAAATCTCCAGCCTTTGCCTTAGTGATTAATCGTTCAATATAACTTTGAAGCTCTTTTGCTTTCATAACCGTTGTTTCTATTCTTTTATACTTAATAAGAGCAATAGATAAGTTCTTCAATAGAGCTTTTCTATGTGAAGATGTCCTACCTAGCTTCCTATATCCATGACTATGTCTCATTTATGCTCCTTGTTTTACTTAAGTTTGTTTAACTTCTTTTGTAAAGAAGAAATAATCTCTGGAGATATATTACCACCAAATGGAAAACCAATTTCCTCCATTTTTTCTTTAATTTCATCTGTTGATTTCTTGCCAAGATTCTTTACTTCCTTTAAGTCTGTTTCACTCATCAAGACAATTTCACCAACATATTTGATATTAGCCTTATCAAGACAATTAAAAGAACGGGCACTTAAACCTAAAACTTCTATTTTTTGCAACAAGCTTTTAAGTTCAACTTCTTCTTCAGAATTATCAAGCTGTTCTCCTTTTATGGTCCATGTGCCTCCAAATACAGAGAATTGCTTTTGCATAACATCAAGAGCATTATTAAAAGCATCCATAGGCTGAATTTGTCCATCAGTTTCTATTTCAAAAACAATTTTTTCAAATGTTGGATCATCTTCATAGAGCATATTTTCAATTTCATACACTACTCTTCTTACAGGGGTAAAATAGGCATCTAGCGGTATAAAGCCATTAGGAACTATCGAGCGAATATCCTCGCTTGCAACATAACCAATTCCTTTTTCAATAATCACAGAAAAATTAAAATCAGCATTTTCATTAATAGTAGCTAAATACTGTTCAGGTGTAACTACCTCCACTAAATCATTAGTTAAATCACTCCCTTTAAGAATGTTATGCCCTTTAAAATGATAATCAACAGAAACTTTTTGTGCCTCTTCATTTTTCATTTTAAAACGAATAGTCTTGAGATGAGCAATAAAAAGCGTAACATCTTCCATCATTCCGCGCAATGAATCAAATTCATGCTCAATACCTTCTATTTTCACAGCTATCGGGGCATAGCCCACAGAACTCCCTAGCAAAAGTCTTTTAAGCGGATGGGCTATAGTAATAGCATAGCCTGTTTCAAAAGGATAGGCACAAATCCGTGTTTTATTACCACCTAGATCTTCAATTGTTATTGATGAAGGCGTATGCGGTGCAGTTTTGATTGATTTCATATATATTTCACCACCCATTATTTAGAATATAATTCTACAATTAATCTCTCTTCAATAGGGATTAATACCTCTGATCGCTCTGGCAAACGCGTAAAAATCCCAAAAACTTTTTCTTGATCAACATCAACCCATTCAACGATTCCTGTTTGATGCGTAAGCTCTATAGCTCTTTTGATTTGTGTGTTATTTTTACTTTTTTCGCGTATTTCCACTTTTGCACCCGGCTTTACAGTTACTGAAGGAATATTTATTTTTTTGCCATCAAGAAGTACATGTCCATGAGTAACAAGCTGTCTTGCAAAACGGCGAGTTGTTGCAAAACCCATGCGATATACAATATTATCAAGCCGTCTTTCTAATAAAGATACCAAGAGCTCCCCTGTGTTGCCTTCTAATCTATTTGCTTCTTTAAAAATATTCCTAAATTGTCGCTCTGATATACCATAAAGCATTTTTGCTTTTTGTTTTTCATGGAGCTGCAAGGCATAATCTGAAGGCTTGCTTCGTCTTTGTCCATGCTGACCAGGTCCATAATGCCTTTTTTCAAGAGATGATTTACCTGCAAGCCTTCTTTCTCCTTTCAAAAAAAGGGATACGCCAAATCTTCGCTCAATTTTTTCTACTGGTCCTCTATATCGTGCCATTTTAACTCCTTATACTCTTCTTCTTTTAGGTGGGCGACAACCATTATGGGGCAATGGGGTAATATTTTTAAACCAAAGAATCTTAATCCCATCAATCGCTCCCAAACTTTTTACTGCGGTTTCACTACCACTTCCTGGTCCTTGTACCTTTATGCCAAGTTCTTTTATGCCATGCTCTTTAGCTTTAGCTACAGCACTTTCAACAGCTTGTTGTGCGGCATAAGGGGTAGATTTTTTGCTCCCTTTAAAACCTAAAGCACCTGCTGTACTCCAACAAATTACATTACCCATTTCATCTGTAATTGTTACACTTGTATTATTAAAGGTAGCAGCGATATGAATAATTCCGCGTGCAATATTCTTCTTTACAGTTTTCTTTTTTACAATTTTCTTTGTTGCCATAGTCTATCCTTATTTACTTGCACTGCCAACGGTTTTTCGCCTACCTTTTCGAGTACGAGCATTATTTTTTGTTGTTTGCCCTCTTACAGGGAGTCCTTTTCTGTGTCGCAACCCACGATAATTACCTAAATCCATAAGAGTTTTTATATCCATAGTTACTTTCTTTCTCAAATCTCCCTCAACTATGCAATGCTCTTGAATCCATTTGCTAATAGCAGAAATTTCTGATTCGCTTAAATCTTGCACCCTTTTATCAAAAGAAATATTAACACCGTTTAAAATATCTCGCGATGTCTTCAATCCTACACCATAAATATAGGTAAGCCCATATTCTACCCTCTTTTTCTTTGGTAAATCTACACCAGCAATACGCGCCATTTTCTATCCTTGTCTCTGTTTATGTTTTGGTGTAACGCAAATCACTCTGACTACGCCTTTTCTTTTTACTATTTTACATTTATCACACATCTTTTTTACTGAAGGTCTCACTTTCATTTCAATCTCCTCATAATTTTATTATTTATGTCTATATACAATACGCCCTTTATCAAGACTATATGGCGTTAATTCTACATCTACCTTATCGCCGGGAAGAATTTTAATATAGTGCATCCTCATTCTTCCTGCAATATGACAAAGTATGATATGTTTATTGTTCTCAATTTCAACCCTAAAAGTTGCATTTGGCAATGCTTCAACCACTTTGCCCACAACTTCAATAACATCTTTCTCCTTTTTAGGCGCATTATTTTTTGCCAATCCTTTACTCCTGTGTTAAAATTTCAGCTTTACCGCCAATAATGGCTATGGTATGCTCATAGTGGCTACCATTTAAACCATCTATGGATACAACGCTCCATTTATCATTAAGAATCTTAGGTTCTCCACTTCTCTGGCATATCATAGGTTCAATACAAAACACCATGCCTTCTTTTATCTTTGGACCCTGCCTTGGATTTGTTCCATTGAGATAATTAGGAATCTCTGGTTCTTCATGAGGTTTTTTTCCAATACCATGTCCGCAAAAACTTCTCAAAGGCACAAAACCTCTTGAGATAATAAACTGCTCTAAAATATGGCTTAACTCTTTAAAATGCATGCCTACATGAATAGAATCTATGGCATAATATAATGCATCTTTAGCACAAGCAATCAAAGCATCATCATGCTCACTTACTTTTCCAACAGGCACTGTTAAAGCAGCATCTCCATAATAGCCATATAATTCACTACCTACATCAACACCAATAATATCCCCCTCTTTTAGTTTATATGTATCAGGAATACCATGGATAATAACTTCATTAAGAGATGTACATAGAGTATGAGGAAAGCCATATAAACCCTTAAAGGCTGGGCGTGCAGATTGGCTTAAAATATATTCTTCAGCCATGCTATCAAGCTCTAAAAGGGATACTCCTTCTTGGATATTTTTCTTTAAGAGATTAAGAGTTTGAGCAACCACCAAACTTGCTGCACGCATTTTATCAATTTCTGCAGGCTTGCGAATATTAATAGCCATTACAAACCTACTGCACTTAGAGTTTGATAGCGACTCATTACAATTTGTGCTTGAATCTTACGCATTGTATCTAATGCCACTTGCACAACAATTAAAACAGCTGTACCACCAAAATAAAAAGGCACACCCATGCTTTTCACAAGAAGCCATGGAAGCGTGGAGATAATCGCTAGGTATAATGCACCAAATAAAGTTAGCCTACTAGCAATTTGTGTTAATAAATCGGCAGTTTTTTGTCCGGGTGTAATACCGGGTATAAACCCTCCTTGCCTTTTAAGGTTTTCTGATATGTCTTTTGCATTAAAGACAATAGAGGAATAAAAATAAGCAAAAAATATGACTAATATAAACATGAGCAGATGATGCAAAACACCATTGGGGTTCAAATAATCTGCTATTGTTTTAATAATCTCATTATCTGATGCCTGCAATACAGTAAGCG
Source organism: Helicobacteraceae bacterium (assembly GCA_029258405.1). Taxonomy (GTDB): domain Bacteria; phylum Campylobacterota; class Campylobacteria; order Campylobacterales; family Helicobacteraceae; genus NHYN01. Next base: position 7,779 of record JARHYY010000048.1, read on the forward strand.
GAAACATTAAAAGAGCCGATGCAAAAATAGGCGGAATCACTCCACTAAGATTGAGCTTAATGGGTATATAGTTCATAATTCTTTTATTTTGATTTTTCATAAGAACTTTTCTTGCATACGATACCCCAATACGCCTTTCTCCAAGCTCAACATATATAATTGCCAATATAGTTGCTACAATAATAAGCACAATTCCAATAAGCTCAATATAACTAATTTCATTAGTATTTACCAAACTAAATGTACCACCAATAGCTGAAGGAATGCTTGAAACAATACCAGCAAAAATAATCAAAGAAATACCATTGCCTATGCCTTTTTGCGTAATCTGCTCGCCAATCCACATGAGTATCATTGTGCCAGCAAGCATAGAAATGGCTGATACAAGAACAAATAAATAAATATCATCGATTAATATCGCCCCTTCAATACCACTTCTAATACCAAAGGAAACACCAATGGATTGGACTATGGTAATAACAACTGTAAAATAACGAACAATTTGCATATATTTCATCATGCTATCGCGTTCTTTTTTCATCTTTGCCAAAGAGGGAAAAGTAGCAGCAAGAAGCTCCATGATAATGGAAGCAGTAATGTAGGGCATAATACCCAAAGAAATAATGCTAAAGCGTTCAACAGCATTACCGCTAAACATATTAAAAAGCCCTAAAGCATTATTGCTATTACTGTCAAAAAAGCTTTTAATGACTGTTGCATCAACACCGGGTACAGGTACATAAGCTAATACTCTATACGCCAACAAAAAGGCAAAAGTTATCAATATTTTATTGACAATTACTTTATTCATTACTATTGCCCGCTAGCAAAAATATAGGGGCTCTTAATTTTGCAAATCAATGTGGAAGCTCCTTTGCCAATTAATTTCACTTTGAGCCATTCAGCTATTTTACCCTTATTTTGGTTAATAGAATCTATTTTTCTTATTTTTGCCTTATAAGATGGTATAGCACAAATAGCATGAAGGTTGCTTAAAGTAATCTCTTCAAGAGAAGTGATTTTTGGAAATTTTTCTATATTAATCACATAAGGCTTGATAACCTTACTCTTAAAACCAACCTTTGGCAAGCGTCTTTGTAGCGGCTGTTGCCCACCTTCAAAGCCCCTTTTTGCTTTATAACCAGAACGAGCTGTTTGTCCTTTTCCTCCTCGTGTAGAGGTTTTGCCCATTCCGCTACCTTGCCCTCGCCCTACTCTTTTAATTTTTTTAATACTTCCTGCAGCAGGCTTTAAATGCTCTAACATAAAAACTCCTTATGCTTTAATCTTTTTCAGTGCATCAAATGTCGCTCGCACAACATTATAAGGATTGCTTGAGCCAAGAGATTTAGTTAAAATATCTTTAATGCCTACAAGTTCAATAACAGGTCTTGTAGAACCTCCAGCAATTACCCCTGTTCCCTCACTAGCAGGACGCAATAAGATGCGACTTGAATTATATTTATGCTCAATATCATGAGCTATTGTTGTCCCCTTAATATTGATTTTAATAAGATTTTTAAAGGCATCATCAACAGCTTTTTTGATTGCATCTGGAACTTCTTTTGCTTTTCCTAATCCAAAACCTACAGTTCCATTCTTATCGCCAACAACAACAAGGGCATTAAAGCGAAATCTTCTCCCCCCTTTGACTACTTTTGTTACACGACCTATATTAACAACAACTTCCTCAAAACCTGCACGCATATTTTCTTTTGAATGTTCTTTGGATTCTTTCTTTAAATTTTGCTGTTCTTTTTCTTCAATATTATTATCACTATTTGTACTTTCTTCCATATTATGCTCCTTTTATTTTAAAACCTAATGCCATTCTCACGCAAAGAATCAGCAAAACTTGCCACCACTCCATGATAAAGATAACCATTTCTATCAAGGACAATTTCTTGAATACCTTTTGCTTTTAATGATTCTGCAAAAAGAATAGCTATTTTTTTTACATCATTTTGGTTAGCTTTTATAGTATTTTTTTTACCATCAACCACAGCAATGGTATGAGAAGTTGTATCATCGATAGCTTGTGCATAGAAATAACGGTTAGAGCGAAAAATAGAAACTCTAGGCTTATCTTTTGTGCCAAAAACTTTTCCCCTTACACGAAGTTTGCGTTTTAATCGCAAACGATTCTTTTGTTTGACATTTTTTTCTCTCATTGCTTATCCTTATTTCTTAGAAGTTTTTCCGGCTTTTCTGATAATGACTTCATCAACATATTTTACCCCTTTTCCCTTATATGGCTCTGGGGGTCTAAATTCTCTTATATTCGCAGCAATTTGTCCTACTTGCTGCTTATCCATTCCTTTAATAGTGAGAATATTTTTGTCAATATTCATCTCAATCCCTTCTGGAATATCATAATTAATTGGATGAGAGAAACCTAAGTTCAATTCAAGCACCTTGCCTTTTATTGCTGCTCTATATCCAACACCATTAATCTCTAGCTGCTTGCTAAAACCTTTATCTAATCCTTCGATAATATTATATGCTAATGCCCTATATGTGCCCCAAAAAGCACGATGTGAAGCTGCATCACCTTTTGCACTAAAAGAGAGTTCATTATTTTGCAAAGAAATATTTACTCTATTAAATGTATTGAGCTCAACAGTTTTCTTTCCTTTAGTTGCATAAATAACACCATCTTCTACTTTAACTTCAATACCGCTAGGCAGGGCAATAGGTTTTTTTCCAACTCTTGACATTTTTAACCTCTTACCAAATACTACATAATACTTCGCCGCCTACATTTACTCTATAGGCTTCTTTATTGCTAATAACCCCTTTTGATGTACTCACCACAATCAAACCATAACCATTTTTAAAACGCTTAAGCTCATTTCTCCCTTTATACACTCTTCTACCGGGCTTACTAATTCTTTTAATCTCACTAAATACTGATTTACCATTTTCCTTATATTTTAAAACAACCTTAATAGATTGCTTGCCATGAGTATCATGCACTTTATAGCTCTCAATAAAACCATTGACCATGAAAACATCTAAAATAGAAACTATAATTTTTGCATATTGTAATGTAGTATGCTCTAATCGTCTCATGGCTGCATTTCTAATTCTTGTTAAAGAATCGGCAATAATATCATTCATCATGTCTTTAACTCCTTACCAGCTTGCTTTTCTTAAGCCGGGTATTAAACCCTCATTGCCCATTTTTCGCAAACAAACACGACAAAGACCAAAATCACGATATACAGAATGAGGGCGACCACAAATCTTGCAACGACTATATGCCCTCACTTTAAATTTAGGTTTTCTCTTTGTTTTTGCTATCATTGATTTCTTAGCCATGTGCTCTTCCTTTTGAAAAAGGCATTCCAAACAACTCAAGAAGTTTAAAAGCTTCTTTATCTGTATGTGCCGTTGTTATAATACTAATATTCATTCCATGTGTTACCATAATATCATCATAAACCACCTCAGGAAACATTAGTTGTTCATTAAGACCAAAGTTATAATTCCCTCGCCCATCAAAACCATTACGCGGAACACCTCTAAAATCTCTTACACGAGGCAAAGCGATAACAATGAGCTTTTCTAAAAAGTTGTACATTAAATTATTTCTCAATGTTACCTTAACGCCCATAGGCATGCCTTCTCGCATTTTAAAACCAGCAACAGACCTTTTTGCCGTAGTGATTACAGCTCTTTGTCCAGCAATAAGCGAAATAGTATCGGCAATATTTTGCATTATTTTTGTATCTTTTGCATAATCTCCTGCCCCAACGCTAATGACAATCTTTTCAAGCTTTGGCAGTAACATAGGATTTTTAATATCTAATTCTGCTTGAAGCTTTTTACATACCTCTTCTTTATAAAACTTCTTCAACTGATACATTATGCTTCCTCAACTTTCTTTACATTAGAAATATGGATAGGCATTTCTTTTTCCACAAAACCACCTTTTGGGTTAGAATCACTTGGCTTTATGCTTTTCTTCACAATCTTGCAACCTGCTACAATCACTTGAGATTTCTTAGGTAAAACCTTCAAGACTTCTGATACCTTTCCTTTATCATCACCAGCAATAAGCTTTACCTTATCGCCCTTTCTTATTTTTCTTGCCATATTACAGCACCTCCGGAGCGAGAGAAACAATTTTCATAAAATTAGCATAACGCACTTCACGACTCACAGGACCAAAAATACGCGTACCTATAGGCTCTTTTTTGTTATCAAGAATAACAGCAGCATTATCATCAAAACGAATCAAAGAACCATTAGCCCTTTGGATTTCTTTCTTTGTTCTTACCACAACTGCTTTTACAACTTGCCCTTTTTTTACCTTTCCATTGGGTATAGCTTTTTTTACCGAAACAACAATTACATCGCCTACAGTGGCATACCGTCTTTTGCTCCCTCCTAAAATCTTAATACACATCACTTCTTTCGCACCGCTGTTATCAGCTACATTTAATCTTGTAAAACTTTGGATCATAATTGAACTCCTGCAGAAACAAGTCTATGAAAAGTAAAAGCTTTTCTTTTTGATACGGGCTTACATTCAATCGCCTCAATTACATCACCAACTTTGACACTATTTTGCTCATCATGCACAATGTATCGTTTGAATCGCTTAACAATTTTACGATACCTCGGATGAATAACATGCCTTTCTACAAGAATAGCAACACTTTTATTGCCACTCTTACTTACCACTGCTCCTTGTATAATACGCTTATGTGCTTTTTTTACTTCGCTCATCTCAAGCCTCTTTTGCCCTAAGAGCTGTGTTAATGCGTGCTATATCTGCTCTTACAGCTCTTATTTCATTAGAATTTTTTAATTGCATTGTTCTTAATTTTAATCGATACTCAAAAAGTAATAGCTTTTTTTCTTTTAAAAGCTGTTTTAATTCATTAGAATCCTTATCAACCAATTCAGTAAATTTCATTTTCGCTCTCACTTGTTACAATCTTTGTTTTAAATGGGAGCTTGCTTTGAGCTAGCACTAATGCTTCTCGTGCTAAACCCTCTTCAACACTCCCCATTTCATAGATAATGCGACCGGGCTGAATATTCATAACCCATTTTTCTACAGAACCTCTACCCTTACCCATGCGTACTTCCAAAGGCTTCGCTGTTAAAGGTTTATCAGGAAATACCCTAATCCATGTTTGTCCTGTTCTCTTTGTGCGACGCGTCATAGCAATTCTTGCAGCTTCAATCTGACGAGAATCGATCCGCCCATGCTCTATAGCTTTAATGCCAATATTTCCAAACGCAAGAGCATTACCCCTAGAAGCTTTGCCTCTATTGCGTCCTTTCATTTGTTTGCGGTATTTTGTTTTCTTTGGCATTAACATATTTATTGCCTCCTTCTTCGTGATATTCTTGCTTCTCTATCATTTCTATCATTATCAGTACTTGTTTCTCTTTTTTCAACATGGAGACCTTTTTGAAGAATTTCTCCTTTAAATATCCACGCTTTAACACCAATAATGCCATAAGTTGTCATAGCCTCTGCAAACCCATATTCCACTTTTGCCCTTAAGGTATGCAAAGGAACTCGTCCATCCATATACCATTCTGTACGAGCCATTTCCGCTCCAGCAAGACGCCCAGAAACTTGTATTTTAATGCCTTTTGCTCCTGATTTCATAGCATTTTGCATGACCTTTTTCATTGCTCGGCGAAATGCCACCCTTTTTTCAAGTTGCATAGCTACGCTCTCAGCGGCAAGTTGTGCATTAGCATAAGGTCTTTTAACTTCTTTTATGTTAATAGCTACATCTTTTTTTTCATTTTTACCAGTATCAACTATTTTTTGAAGTGCTTTTTTGATATTCTCAACATCAGAACCTTTTTTTCCAATAATTACACCCGGTCGAGCAGCAACAATAGTGATTCGTAATTTTTTTGCTGTTCTTTCTATGATAGTTTCACTAATACCTGCTGTTGATAAATTTGTTTTCAAAAATTTTCGTATTTCATAGTCTTCAACAATATTTTCCGGAGTGATTCCAAAGTTCGAAAACCATCGCGACTTCCAATTTTGATTGATTCCCAATCTTAAACCAATAGGATTAACTTTTTGACCCATGACTAACTATCCTCACCAACTCGTTCCACTTTTCTACCTCTCTTTACTTCTTTTTGTTGTATATCTTTCTTTTCTGCAACCTCTACAAAAACATGCGAAGTGGGCTTGCGAATTGGAGTAGCCCTCCCTTTAGCCCTTGGTGTAAATCTTCGCAATACAGGACCAGCATCAACTCTACATGAGGCTATAAATACATTATCCGCTTCATATCCTCCATTTGCAACAGCTGATGCAAGCACTTTGGAGATAATTTTTGCTGCTTTATTAGGAGTAAATTCTAAAGCAGCAAGAGCCTTTTCTGCATTCATACCTTGTATTTCACGAGCGACTAACCGTGCCTTTGTAGGAGATAGCCGAACAAATTTCAATAATGCCCTACTCATTTCTTTCTCCTATTTGCCTATTTTCTTTTGGACACTACCCTTATGCCCCTTAAATGTTCTTGTGGGAGCAAATTCCCCCAAACGATAGCCTACATGATTCTCTGTAACATAAACAGGCACAAACGCTCTTCCATTATGCACATTAAAAGTCATTCCAATCATATCTGGAATAATAGTGCTTCGTCTTGACCATGTTTTAATGGGTTTATTATCTTTAGTCTCTTTACTCTTAGTGACTTTTTTTAATAAATGTTCATCTATGAAAGGACCTTTTTTAATAGATCTTGCCATTTTATCTCCCTATTTTTTTCTTCGTGAAATAATAAGCCTATCGCTTGCTTTTTTACGCCTTGTTTTATAACCCTTAGCAGGGATACCCCAAGGAGATACAGGATGACCACTAGAGCCTGTTTTGCCCTCGCCTCCACCATGTGGATGATCTACAGGGTTCATTGCACTTCCTCTTGTTTGTGGGCGTACACCTAAATGGCGATTCCTTCCTGCTTTACCTATAGAAACATTAGCAAAATCCGCATTTCCAACAACACCAATACTTGCCATGCATTCCCCAAGGATATAACGCATTTCGCTACTAGGCATTCTTAAGATAGTATATTTGCCTTCTCTACCCATAACCTGCATACTTGCCCCAGCACTCCTAGCAAACTGCCCACCAGCACCGGGGTGCAATTCTACATTATGCACAATTGTACCAATAGGAATATTTTTAAGCTTCATAGCATAACCATTGCGAATATCAAGCCCACCTTCAGCAGCAATTACAATATCGCCCACCTTAAGTCCATTTGGTTGTAAAATATAACGCTTATCCCCATCTTTATAAATAACAAGAGCGATTCTACAATTTCTATAGGGGTCATATTCAATAGCACCCACACGACCTTCAACATTAAACTTATTGCGTTTAAAGTCAATAACACGATACAATTTCTTAGCACCACCTTGTTTATGTCGGCTCGTGATTCGTCCGTTATTATTTCTTCCTGCAGTTACAGGGAGCTTTATAAGGAGTTTTTTTACACTTGCCTTTGCCGTAATATCCTCTGAACTTAAATTGCTCATGAATCTGCGACTAGGGGTATAAGGTTTGTAACTCTTAATAGCCATAAATTCTCCTTTTACTTTCAAACAGCCAATGATTCAATTTTAGCACCCTCTGGGAGCTTAACATAAAATTTTTTGAAAGAAGCCTTTTGCCCCTTGACCCCTTTAAATCTTTTTCTTTTTCCTTCTTGATTAAGAGCATTAATCTTTAGAGGTGTAAAGCCAAAATATTCTTTAAAAACTTCTTTAAGCTGATGTTTTGTTACTTTGGGAGATGTTTGCACAACAAGCACACCAACTTCTTGAAGTTTCAAAGATTTTTCTGTGTAAATAATGGATTTAATATCTGTAATATCTGCCATACTAGCCCTCTTTTATAATATTTTCCAAAACTACTTTTTCAATCACTATTGATTTAAATACAGCAATCAAATAAGCACTTAAAGATTTAGAATCAACCAAATAACACTGTTTAAGATTTCTAAAAGCAAGCTCTGTTTTTGTGTCAATCACTTCAGATACAAAGAGCACATCTCTCTCACCTATTTGTTTAAAGAGAGCATAGGCATCCTTTGTTTTTCCACTATCTATATTAATTTTATCAACAACATAGAGCCTGCCTATATGAGCTTTTTTGTAAAGAGCACATTCAAGGGCATATCTTTTTTGCTTTTTATTTATCTTTATACTATAATTACGGTTACTTTTTGGACCATGTGCTACACCACCACCCACAAAAATAGGAGATGTAATACTTCCTGCTCTTGCACGACCACCACCCTTTTGCCTCCAAGGTTTTTTGCCTCCACCACTTACTTCACCACGAGATTTTACAGAAGCACAATTACCTCTAAAAGAAGCGAGATAGGATTTTACATAGAGATAAAGATTATGCTCATTAATTTCACTATATCGCTTAGGCAGAAGAATTTCACCACTTTTTTGCATATTCACATCAAGTACAATAGCACTGCTCATTTTACCACCTTTACTTTACCAAATGCTCCATTATAGCCCGGAACAGAACCCTTTACAACAAGTACCCGTTTTACTGAATCATAAGAAAGAATTTCATTTTGAACAGTTACTTTTTCGTTACCATACTGCCCAGCCATTTTTTTACCGGGTTGCACCCTGCCTGGCCATTCTCGATTCCCAATAGAACCTGTCTTCCTATGAAATCTATGCCCATGTGCAGCTGGACCTCCATTGAAATTCCATCGCTTCATTACTCCACTAAAGCCCCTCCCTTTTGTCTTGAAAGTAATCTTTAACCTTTTTGCTTCAGAAAGCATATTGCAATCTACATCTCCAACATTAGTGTTCTCAGCAACCTCTAAAGTTGCAAAACGATTAAACTCTTTAGGGAGTTGATATTTTTTTTGCTGTCCTAATATAGCCTTGTTATGCATTTTGCCTAAAGAATAAGCTACAATAGCTTTTCCTTTTTCCTTCACTTCACATATTTTCATCTCTCTTACTCGCAACAATGTAACAGGGGTGCTTTGAGCAAAGAGTGTCCGACTCATTCCAATTTTCTCAACTAAAAATTCCATTATCTCTCATTCCTTATAAATTAAACTCGTTATTTTAAAATACATATTTATTTTTCAAGCGAACGTACTTCAACATCAACTTCTGGTGCCAAATCCAATTTAGTAAGACTATCTACTGTATCAGTGGTTGCAGAAATAATATCAATCACTCTTGTATGAATACGAATTTCAAATTGCTCACGAGAATCTTTATTAATATGAGGAGATCTAAGGACTGTATAGCGTCTTTTTTTTGTAGGAAGAGGTATAGGACCGCTAATTTCTGAACCTGTTCTTTTAACGACTTCTACAATAGAAGCAACCGTTCTATCAAGCACACGATGATCATAAGCCTTAAGCTTAAATCTAATTTTCTCCATAATTGATTTTCCTTAAATAAAGAACTCACACAACTTTTTAATGCAAGTCGGTGCATTTAAAATTTAGATTATAACTAAATTTATCCATTAAAAGCAATAACAAATCTAATATTTTTGGGATTTTTTCGCTGAAAAACTCATTTTTATTTCCTTTTAATAAGGAATATATATTCATTTTATAATAAAAATAAAGTAAAATAGTTTTTATTTTCAACTCTCAACTTTCCCTCCAACTTAAATATACAAGACTTTATATTGTATTATATCTCTATTTCTTTATAGAAATAAATCTCTAAACATATATGAGAAGTTAGGCTTACAATAATTATTGCTTAAGTATCTTTCACTATTATTTGAGCTCTTAAAGATTTTCATACATCAATAATATTTTGAATACATAAAGTTAATCCATTATTATTTTATATATTCAATAGCTTATTAAAATGATTTCCACCCCTAACATTACCTTTATCTCTCTTTACCCTAAACAAGCTCTTTTAACATAAAGCTTGGGTATAACACTCATTTTATCCCTATAATGGGGAATCTTTTATATACATATATTGCTTACTTTTACTCTTAATATGTTAAGCTTCTAATACCCATACTCTTAAGGCTATTATTAAGATACCCCCCAAACCACACAAACATTTCTATACATAAAAACTTGACACAGCTTGCCATAATTTAAATTATCATTTCATTCAATAAGATAAACAAAGAATCTTTTATATATAGAGATTAATTACTTACATTA
>JARHYY010000094.1 GCA_029258405.1 Helicobacteraceae bacterium
ATGCTAGTAGTATGTTATTCTCATCACATCTTAAAGGTAAAGTTTTTAAAGTTTATATGAGCTTAGGTGATACAACTTATCTTGTATTTCTTGAATGTTGTAGTATTTAGAGTTTCTTAGGCTCTGGATTTTCAACTTTTTATTTAAGCCATTATGTGATTCTTTATGTCATACTGTTTGATCTGTTCCGTAAAATCAGGTCTGCCATCTCCTATGATTTTGCCATCGCAATTTTTTTCTAATTCTTCTTGCAGTTCGTGTTGTTTTTGATGATATTTTTCTTCTAAAAATTCTTGTTCTTTGCATAGTTCTTGTATTTCTTGCTTGAATGGGTGAGCGTTTTGTAAAGATTCTAATTTATTTTTTTGCTTTTTTCTTAGAAAAAATGATTTTAATTAAAGCCATAGAGATTGCATTTTTCTTGTTTTAAGAGCTTTATGCCCTCTTAAAAAATCTTGTTGTTTTTTTGAGGCTATCTATTGTAAGTTTTGTATCTTTATACTCTGCTTTAGTGCTTGTTTCTATAATATTTTGTATATTTGTGTTTATTTTTTGTAGGGGGCTTTGTATATCTTGTTGCAATTTTTCATATTTTTGTTTTGTTGCGTTAAATTCTTTTTGTGATTTTTGTTTGCTTTCTTCTTGAAAATGTATTCGAAGTGTTTCTATAAATCTGTTGATTTACCTGCATTTGTTTCATCATAAAATGCTATTATAAATCTATCCTGCTCTGTATGTTTTTCCAATTCATTTATTTCTTTTTTTAGCTTATTTTCTAGATTATTTAAGTTTTTGTTTATATCCATGAAATCATCATGATCTGTTTGCAAAATTTCTGATTTTAGATCAGCGATGTTTTTCCTTATGAAATCATAAAAATTTTTACAGTCTAATTGATTCACTATATGCCCCAAAACTTATATTGATATAATTATACCTTATTATAAAGGTAAAAACAATGCAGACGAATCATGCCTATTTAAAAAATTTATTCCTTACTAAAGATATAATGATCTTGTATGAGGATTTTTCATCAAAACTTAAAATAAAATTTATTGCTTATTTGAATTTAATACATATTTTGTGCTATTTGTTAATGATTGTAAAAAAACTGTTAAGGTATAATTTTAAAAGAAAGGATAACATGCAAACAAATCTTCCTATAATACTAAAGAATGTTGATATTCTATTGATTGGTGCAGGAAAAATAGCTAAACAAAAGTATATCACCTTAAAAGAATCTCATTTTAGCCCTACAGTTATGGCCGCAGAAATTCATGATGATTACTTTTTATCGATTTTTATTAAAAAAGTACTCGTTAAAAAATCAAATTTTAAAAAAAATATCAAAGGGTATCATGTCATTATAAATGCCACAGGAGATAAACGCTTAAGTAAAATGCTTTTTAAGTATCGCCATAAATATGGCTATTTGCTTAATTGTGTTGATATGCCTGAATATTGTGATTTCTACTTTGGGGCGATTGCTCGTTTTGGTGATATTAGTGTTACGGTAAGCACTTCTGGGGCTTCCCCGTTGCTTGCACAAAAAATACGCGATAAAATAGCTCGTTTTTTACCAAGATCGCTTTCAACATTAATTGATTCACTTAAAAAAGAGCGACAAAATAATAAAGAAACATATATTCAAAAAGCTTCTTCTGCTGAAAAATTAGGCAAGGTTTTTATTATAGGATGTGGTCCAAATGGGCCTCAAAACTTGACTTTAAAAGCACTAGAAACGCTTGAAATTATTGATATAGCCTTTGTTGATAATCTTGTAGGGATAGGTATATGGAATATTCTTCGTGATATGGGTTGTGAAATAAAAAGTGTTGCTAAGCAAAAAGGGGTGCAGAGATTTACTCAAGCTCAAATTAATGAAATGATGCTACAAGCAGCACAAGAGGGAAAATGTGTAGGCAGAATCAAAGGTGGAGATCCAGCTGTGTTTGGTAGAGTATGGGAAGAGGTAAGCTTTCTTGAGCAAAATAATATCACAGTAGAAGTCATTAGCGGAATTACTTCAAGCTTGCATGGTGCTTTAAGCAGCGGGATCGCCCCAACTATTAGGGGGGTAAGTTCTGGAATTATTATTGTTTCTGCTCATTTGAGAGAAAGCATTTTTAATAGTCAATGGCTTGAGCTTGTTAGATATGGGGAGTATACCGTTATTGTTTTGATGGCGTATTCTTTTCTTGAAAAAATTGCACATAATGCACAAAAAAAAGGCATTTATATGAAAACTCCAGCTGCTTTGATTTCAAGAATAGACACTCAAGAGCAAAAAACTATTATAGGTAATTTACAAAATTTACCCGATATGGCATCGCTTTGCGAACAGCCTGCCATTTTAATTATAGGCAATTCAATAAAACATATTTTGCAGCATACCTATACAGGTGAGCGTATATATAAGACTTAAAAACCTTTTATTACTTTGCTTAGTATTTGATCGCTTTCTTTGAGTTTTAATGAACGCTCAACTACTGTTTTGATAACATCAGATGATTTTTGAAGTAGAGCATTAATGTCATTGAGCTCATCAATAATGCCTTTTGTTTCATTGCTAAGGCTTATTGAGCAAGAAGATTGCTTGTGAATATTCTGTACCACTTCAAGCATAAAATTTTGAATAGCCTGAATACTTTGTTTAGAAATATCAGTCTCTTTAGATAACTCATTAAAAGTTTTAGAGTTTTGCTGAATAGAAATGATAATTTCATTCAAGCTCTGTGTTACAGAGTTAATTTTTGTTTCAATCTCTTGTAAGCTTACTTGTGTGCTTTCTGCTAGTTTTCTTACCTCATCAGCCACCACCGCAAAGCCTCTACCATATTCTCCAGCCCTAGCTGCTTCTATGGCTGCATTGAGGGCTAATAGATTTGTTTGATCAGCTACATCGTAAATAAGTGATGACATTCCTTTTATTTGTGCTATATTTTCTGAAAGGGTACGCAATTTAGAATTAAGTACTTCTTGATTCTCTAATGTAGTGTCAAGCTCCCTTAAAACAGATACCACATTATTGCTTGTTTGATCAAGATAATCTTTGCTCTGATTAATTTTAACCTGTGAAACATTGGCAAGCTCAACACTATTATCAAGTTCTTTAAGAATATCACTGCTTGTAAGCACATTTTGGTTAGTCTTTAACACAATGTTTCGGATATTTTGTTCTAAGTTGCTTATAAGCTGGTTAAGTTGTATGATTTCTTCTGTGGTATGCCCTGCCACTTCAATGGTTTGCTTCATTTTATCAATAAAAGAATTGATAAATAAGCTTATAATTGTCAGCTCATCTTTTTCGCCTCGACCAAGCTTTAATGTCCCTCCAGCTCGTAGTTTTTCGCCTCCTTTGCTTACTTCCTGTAAATATACAACAACATTTTGAGAATCGATTTTAAAAGAACGCAATGTTTTGAAGTTTAAAAACATAGTCGTTGCTGTTATAATCATAATAATAATAAGCATAAGAAGAATAAAGTTCGATTGATTGACTGCAAAGTCTATCACTTGTCCTAAAGAATCAAGATTCTGAATTACACCAGAAAGTGAATCATGATTTTTATTAAGATTTTCACCTAATTCATGAATATCTTTAGAAGAACTATCAAGTTTTGCATTGATCATATTGGTTGTATCGTAAGTTTTGTTAATTAAAATGGAATAAATTTCATCAAAATGCCCTTCTAAAGTAGCACTCAATCTTTGTATATTATTTAATTGTAATGCTTCATTAATTTTTGGGTAAAAACTTTGAAGACTTTCATCATGTTGAATAAAACTATCATTCCAGCTTTTTGTCATTTGTATAACAAGATTCTTATTCTGTGTATCCGATGGATTAGAGAGCAAAGAAATAAGTTTTGCATTTATATGGCCTATAAATTCAAACTGTTCTATAAGTTCTTCATAGGTATCCATAGCTTTTTTTGTTTCTACAATATGATTCTCCATCGTTGCAATTTGCTGTGTTGCATGTGTAGAAAGTTCTTTGACTGATTCAAAACTATTATGGACAATATTTAAGCCCTCAACTTCATGTTCTATAAAATTTGAAAATGTATATCTAAAGCTGAAAAATGAAAGTGCCAACAGCACAATCAAAGCTGATAAGGTAGTAAGCCCAGCATTTAACTTGGTAGCCAGGCTTAAGTTTTTTATTCTTGTTAAAAAACTTTTATTGCCCTGCATAAATTCTCCTTTATTTCCCTGCTACTTGTTCTTTATTAGGATTATCAGCAGCAAGAGCAATCATACATGATTCTAATGCTTGAGAATCAGCAGGGTTATTCACCTTTTTAGAAATCCATCGAGTGATCTGTTTCATCGTTTTTGAGGCAGGATTTGGAGCATTATATTTTTTCATAAGTTCTGCACATTGTGCAAAAGCAATATGAGGAAAAGCCAACAAGCACACAATAAGGAGCATTTTTTTCATGATAATTTTCCTTTATTAAAATCTCAATAAATAAGCCAAGGCTATATTACGTGTTAATAAATCGACTTTATTAGTTTTCATAGGAAGTGCTGGAGGGGCATATTGGTGTTTTTGTTGTGTATAACTAAGGCGGAAAAATTGATTTATGTCAATTTGAAGTATGGCATATACATCATGCACATCACCTCTAGTATTACGGAAATTAAAAGGGTCATTAACACTAGTGCTTGATAGGGCATACCAATACTCACCACCATGAAAATATTCATAACCAAGCTTAAAATGAGGATTGAAATCATAGCGAATACCCAAATGTACTGCCCAAGAATTTTCATTTGCAAATAATATGCTTGAAGGTACATGGGGCACAAGCTCTTTTGCTTCACTTCCCTTGTAGTATGTCCCTGCCATAAACCAATTAAAACCTGTGCCTAAGAGATGATCATTTTCAATATGTACATTAGTATATTGTAAGTTACCAGCATTTTTTGATTGATTACCTAAATTGATTTGTGAAAGAACCCTTGAGGGTATAGTATAATCAGTTATATGTACATAAGTAAGCATCAAAAGGCTTTTACCAAAAGAGTTTGGCACAAATGGGGTTTCAAAGGCGGCAAAATACAAATTGCTATCAGCAATGCTATTTTCACTAAGCCCAAAAATATTTCCTCCCGTATCCTCGGTGATAAGAGGTTGATAGACTTTCACATAGCCTGCACGAAGTGCAGCTTCATTATAAGGCTTGTAGGTAAAAACTGCTCCATCGCCCAATGTATTGACCACCAACGCAGGATATGTTGACATTCTTGCTGAGTTATTGCGAAGGTTTGACCCTGGTCCATCAGTGCCGGGCAATCGCCCAATGCTAAACGCAAAACTATTGCCACCAAAAATATCAATATACGCTCGTTCTACATAGAGATTTACCCCTCCACCAACAGTTCTTCCTGCATCAAGGCTGCCAATAGTAGCAGGAAAACCCCATTCAACATCGCCAAAAGCCTTGCTCATAGAAAGGCGACCGGTGAATTTAGTGTAATCATTGACAGAAGCATTCATATTTAAATAAAGTCCCATCATCCATTTGTTTGTTTGAGAGTGCGAAGTATTATCATTTTTTATGAAAAAATTATTCAATGAGCTATGAAAATCCAAGCTAAATTTAATTTTATCAAGAGTAGCTGCTAATTCATTTGAATCAACCCTTTCTTCAAGCTCATCTAGCTGATTTTGCATAGACTTTTCATCTGCCATCGTAAAAACAGACGTGCAAAGCAGGGTAGTAAATAAAAATGTCATTTTTTTACTCATGGTATGCTCCTTATGCTCTTTTATTATGCTTATATAATTATATAATTATACTTTAAAAAAAATTAAACTGAATTTAATGCTTATTTCTCGCAATTCATGTACCCATCTTTTTATTTATTCCTAAAAAACAAGATTTATCAACTAATATTTTATCAAGTTCAATCACGATAAAATTAAAATTGGTTGTTTAGCAACCAATTTTTGTATTAGAGGAGTTTTAATGAAACGATTTGCTATATCGTTATCTGTATTTATTGTTGCCTCTGCACTGACACTAAATGCAGCAGATTCTCATTTGTTGCAAAGTGCAAAAGATAATGGGCTTGTTCCATTGCCTAGCAATCAAAGTGAGGTTGAAGCAATTTTCAAAGAGATGAATTTAGAATTCACTCCTTTTTCTGAAGAAAAAGCAGAGCTTGGTAAAAAGTTATATTTTGAACCACGCTTATCTAAGAGTGGCTTAATTTCTTGTAATACCTGTCATAACTTGGGCATGGGAGGGACAGATGGAGTTTCTGCTGCTATTGGACATAGATGGACAAAAAACCCTAGTCATTTAAATTCGCCAACAGTTTATAATTCTGTATTAAATGGTGTTCAGTTTTGGGATGGTCGTGCTGGAACATTGGCAGATCAAGCAAAGGGTCCAATTGAAGCAGAACCAGAAATGGCAACTCCGGCAAAACTTGCAGTAGAAAAAATCTCTTCTTTACCGGAGTATAAGGCGGAATTTGAAGAAGTCTATGGTAAGAAAGGTTTGACATTTGATAATATTGCTGATGCAATTGCTACTTTTGAACGAACTTTAATCACACCTTCACGCTATGATGCATTTTTAAGAGGAGATGAGAAAGCCCTAAGCAGAGATGAGAAAAAAGGCTTGGAAGTCTTTATAGATAAAGGATGTACAGCTTGTCATTCAGGACCAAATCTTGGTGGAAACATGCAGGCATTTGAAGTTGTAAATAAATACAAATTTGCAAATATTGGGGATTTTAAGGGTGATGCAAATGGAATGGTAAAAACTCCAACATTACGCAATGTTGCTGAAACTGCACCATATTTTCATAATGGGGCGATATGGAGCTTAATGGATGCTATTAAAGAAATGGGAAGTACACAATTAGGAATTCAAATTTCTGATGAAGAAGCAAAACAAATCGCCACTTTTTTAAATGCTTTAACAGGTGAGAAACCAACAATTATATATCCTCAACTTCCAGCTTCTACCGAAAAAACACCAAAACCAGAACTTTAAAGTTCTAACTTTTAAAAGGATTCTATATTTTAGAATCCTTTTTTTATTTGTCTTAATTTTTAGATTCCATTTATTTATCTAATTTTATTACTATGTTTAACAATTTTTATCATATCTAAATGTTTTCTTTAATAAAGCAATAAAATCTTGATGAAAAATTGTGTTATTTTCGGTTTTCAGTTTATATTGTTATAATTGTAAAACTTCATTAACAGCAAGGATAATAAGAAAATAAAATTTGTCGTTAGTATTCTAAGCAATATATATCGATGGTACAACGCTATCAACTGTAATTCTCATCATTGAATACCCTGTTAAGCAAAACTAACTTTCCCCACCTCAAACCATACAAGCGATTTTCACCGCATTCGGCTTGCCATCGTTTTAAATTATCATTTCACCTATCAAGATAAATGAACATTACATATAACAAGTTATATGTGAAATGCTTGTTTGGCTTGGGGGCTAGAGATAATGTCAAAGGGTTGGGTATCGCTAAAGACTAAGGGTAATAAGCTTTACAGCCAGTAATTCTTTATAATGCTATCATATATAGGAATATAGCATATATGCAACTTACTCACCTATAAATACCTATAAGTATGAAATAATGAGCATCACTTTGATTTTGAAAAAAACCTACCACATAACCAGACCAACGCACTTTTAACAAAATCCCCCCACTTTGATTTTAACTGCAAATTTACAATACCATATCTCACTATAAATCCAAAAATTCAAATAACAGAATAAACCTTAAAGAACTTACTTAACTTCACTATATAAAGTTATATTATAAGCTCATTGTAAAAACAAACTCAAGCACAAGGTTGATAT
>JARHYY010000027.1 GCA_029258405.1 Helicobacteraceae bacterium
ATGGGTAAAATAACATCTCTATATTTACCTTTTACATAAATATCGCGTAATAAATCATCAGCAACGCTCCAAATAAAATTTATAATAGATTGAAAATGTGTGGTATCCATGAAAACTCCATATACAACAAAAGAGTAATTTTATAATATTTTTTGTGTGTTTGGTGTTAAAACTATAATAAAGATACTTTATTTTGATATGGGATTATAAGGTTGTTTAATCAAGTAAATGTTTTAGATGATACAATTCATGCTTTAGTATATTTGAATCATAATTAAACATTCTAAAACTATCTACAAGTTTTTTATAGTTAAAATACATTCTTAAAAACTAAACAAGAGGTGCATTGCTTTTAGGTATATCAATGATAGACAAAACACTTTTTATCTTTACATCAATCGCCATTATTATAGGTATTTTAGCATCATACTCTCTTTCTATGTATACTGTGCTTTTTTATGACTATAATCAATTTCATTTTTTTATAAGACAGCTTATTTCAGGAACTATTGGGATTATTTTAATGTGGCTTATATCAAAAGGCGATCCAAATAAAATAGTAAAAAATATAGGTTTTTTACTATTTTATTTTTTTATGTTTTTGATGCTCATCATGCATTTTTTGCCTGAAAATTTGGCAACAAGTGCTGGGGGGGCAAAAAGATGGATTCGTTTTCCTTTGTTTTCTATTTCTCCTGTAGAATTTTTTAAGATTGGCTTTCTCTTTTTTCTTGCATGGAGCTTTTCTCGCAAATATGATACAGTAAAAGATATTAAAGAAGAAATTAAAATATTTCTCCCATATGGAATATTGCTTATATTGCTTGGGTTTTTAATTGCTATTTTGCAAAATGATCTTGGGCAGATATTATTATTAGCCATTGCATTTATTGTTATGCTTCTTTGTGCTGGAGGTAGCCTTAAGCTCTTTTTTGGGCTTTTATTAGGGGCAATTATTTCTGCAATAATTCTTATCGTAAGTAGCGACCATAGAATATTGCGTATTAAACAATGGTGGGCATTGGCTCAAAGCTTCATGCTTTCTTTACTTCCAGAATCTATGGCAGCCCCATTGCGCATAGAAAACCTACCTGAACCATATCAAATTCATAATTCTTTAAATGCTATCCAAAATGGAGGTATTTTTGGCGAAGGCATAGGCAATGGGCTTATTAAGCTTGGGTTTTTAAGCGAAGTGCATACTGATATTGTCCTTGCGGGCATTGCTGAAGAATTTGGTTTGCTAGGTGTTATTGTCTGCTCTTTTATTTTTTTAGTTATTATTTTTAGAATTTTCAAAATCGCTAATCGCAATAAAACACAGGTGGGTTATTTATTTTGCGTTGGTGTTGGGATTATTATTGGTTTTTCATTTCTCATCAATGCATATGGCATCTCGGGATTAACCCCCATAAAAGGTATCGCTGTACCTTTTTATAGCTATGGCGGGAGCTCTCTTATAGCTAATGCTATCGCTATAGGAATGGTGCTTTGCTTAAGCAAGCAAACATATGAATCTTCTTAATTGCTCACTTTAAGTAAGCCATATATTTTTTGAATTTCTTTCCAAAGTGCTTCTTTGTCTTGGAGCTGCAATTGTAATATATCATTTTTTAAATCTTCTAAATTCTTCTTGAGCATTTTAGAGAAATCAGCAACGGCTTCTTGAATGTGCTGGGCATTATCTGAATCTTTCTCATTGTTTTTTAACATCTTTAAAACACTATTTTTATTTACATTATTATATCTACCACATCGTTTCTGTAATGCTTTTTTATTGTATAATTGCAATGAAGAAGCATTTTGGTCTTTATCTACATAAATAGCTATAAAATCATTCACCCTACTAACATCATGAACAAGATACCCCCCATCTTGAGAAATATTAGTAAAGTTTTTAAAAATCTCTAAAATTTCTTGATATTCTACAAGAGTTTTTATAAGCTCTTCTTGAGAAAAAAATATAGGTTCAGCCACTCCAAAGCGTGAATGATAGGCTAAGCTCTTATAATAAAAGGGTTCAAGGGTTGAACATGCAGAAATATTATCATTTTTAAAACTAATTTGATGAGCAATATTAACCATCATCTCTTCAACTTGTTGTACACCCAAAGCATTTTCAAGCAAAATTCTATCTTGCACAGATAAGATATATTCAAAAGAATTTTCTCTACACAAAGAAACTTCGGGCAGACTTCCAGAGATAAGAACCTTATGTGCCTCATCAATAAATATGGAAACAGGTTGTATTTCTTTAAAAAAGATTGTACGACGAGAAAGGAACTTGAATATCCTTTGGTTTAATAATTGTGCAATGTGCTCACCTAAAGTATCCACATATATAACAATAATTTTTTTCTTTTGTACCAAGTCATCAATATCAAAAACTTCTCCATTCACAATATCACATTCAACACCATCTTGTATAGTATTGAGCAAAGAAGAAATTACTCCATGATTACCATATTCAGCACCAGAATCTTCTTCTTTCAGCTTTGAATATCGTGTGAGAAAAGCATTGAAGCGTTCAGATTTTTCTATATAAAAAAGCAACTTTTCCTTATCTTGCTGTCGTAAATCAAGCACATCTAAGCTTAATATGAGATAATCCTGAATTAACTTAAAAGTATCCATAAGCGATTGCATAGCTGTAACATCAAGCATTGACGCAAGAGAGCGAAATGTAGGATACAAAGGCTCATCAATAACCGGTTCAATCTCTACGCAATAAGAATGAATCGATTTTAACACAAAATGTACCTCATACAAAAAACATTGTACCTCATATAGAGTCTTCAAGAGGTTACAAGAAGCAATCTCCCAATATCCATAACGAGTATCTCTAAATAAAGAGTGATACCAAAGTTCTATATCTTTAGATGCTATTTCTAATAAAATATTTATTCTATGTCCCCAAATAGGACCGATTTCAACAACATCATGCAAACGGTCTACATCTTTTGCTAGCTTTTTAATATGAGAATGCAAATTGCCTTTAAAATCAAAAGCAATGATAGTATGCCCAGCTTTTAAGCGTTCCTGAATATTTGGTAAAATATAGCCTGTTGTTTTGCCAGAACCTGTCTGCCCAAAACAAATAGAATTTCTAAAATCACAAGGGACTATAATGCCTTCATTTCCCTTATAGTTCCCTCCTAAAAAACCAATCGACATACAATCTTGCCTACCTCATAACCTCTAAATACCATTCATCATGAATCTTGTCTAGTATCATATAGCCCCCTTTTTTCCAACGAATCTTGCAAGCTCCACATAAATGCTCCACTACTCCTGAAAGATCATTTTCATGTCCTACAATTGCAATAAACATATTGCCTTCTTGTTGCGATTCAGCAATTAAATCAAGATAACCTTTAGTTCCCATTTCTGGATTAATAGAAGCGGTTTTTATAAAAGAAACATCAGGCAAGCTCTTGAGAATTTTCTTAGCAGTATTGTATGATCTCACTGCTTCAGAAGCATATAAAACATTAAGTTTTTCTTTTTTTTGTGATATAGCTTTTGCTAATTTCTTGCCTAATTTTTTCGCTATTTTTTCACCTTTAGGTATCAAAGGGCGTTCCAAGTCACTGCCCTCCCAAATCGTTCGCTCATAGGCATGAGCATGACGAATTAGTATCAAACGAAAAATGACACTCATATTCTAATCCTTTATTATTTCATCAAGCATTAAAAATAATAATTCTGCACTTTTTGATGCTGATTGCTTCAAGAATTCATCAAAATCAAAACCAGCATCCATATCAGCAGCATCACTGATAGCACGCAACACACAAAAAGGCTTGCAAAAAGCTCTGCATACAGCAGCAACACTTGCCCCCTCCATCTCTAAAGCAATTGCTTGAAATTCTTGCTCTATCCATTGCTTTTTTTCTAAAGAGGCTACAAATTGATCTCCTGTAGCAACAACACCAACTTTATAGCACATACCTTTCTGTTCTGCTACTTTTTGTGCTATCTGGTTAAGCTCCAAATCAGTATGGTAAAATATTTCACCTTCTGGTATAAAGCCATAAGGATGAGAAAAAGCTGTAATATCAACATCATGTTGGCAAAGTTTATCAGCTATAACAATATCACCAATGTTTAAATCAGATGAAATTGCTCCTGCAACACCACTAAAAATGAGCATATCACATTTAAAATGCAAAAACATTACACAGGCACTTAAAGCAGCATTAACCTTTCCTATTTTGCTATAAGCTATAATCAAACATGTATTTTTATAATTGACTTCATAATAGGAATTGCCAGCTATTTGATGCGTATCAATAAGATGAGCTTTATGCAACATAGGTTCAATTTCTTCTTTCATTGCCCCTAGAATAGCAATTTTTTGCATTATATTCCTTTAAATTTATGTAAAGTTTCTTGAAGGGTTTCAGTATCACTTATGTTCAAAGTAGGCTTAGATGTAAGACGAGCATTCAAGCCTTTTAATACTGTTCCATGCCCACATTCAACAAAAAAATCTACTTCTCCTTCATGTGCTTTTATGCATTGCTTATACTTCACAGGAGCAACAAGCTGTTGCGACAATAATGCTATTGCTCTTTGTTTGTCTTTGTATTGCTCGGTTGTAACATTAGATACAATAGGATACACAAAACAATCATGTAAAGATTCTTGCAATAATTCTTCAAATTGTACAACAATATCATTAAGCAATGGACAATGACTCACCACAGACATATCAAGCAATAAGGCTCTTTTTGCTTTCATTTCTTTAAGTTTTGGTACAATTTCTTGTAAATCATTCTTTTTGCCTGCCAACACAATTTGAACATCGCTATTATAATTGGCTATCCAAATATCTTTTTTTTGCTGTGCAACAAATTGCTCTACAGTGCTATCATCAAGCCCCATAACAACCATCATGCCCACATCTATATCTTTACTGCAAGCTTGCATAAGTTTTCCTCTTTTATGCACAAGGCTTAAAGCCTCCGCTAGGCTCAAAGCACCGCTTATGCATACAGCACTTAATTCCCCCAATGAATGCCCTAAAACAAAAGATGGTTCAATAGCACTTTCTTTTAAAAAAATCTTAAATGCTACAACACTCACCAAAAGAATAGCTGGCTGCGTCCATGCACTCTGTCGTATAATATCATTTTCTTCAAACAAGAGTGCTTTCATGTCATGCTTCAAGACATCGCTAGCCTCCTCAAACATTTCTTGAGCATACGAAAACTCTCGATACAATGCTTGCCCCATTCCAATAGCTTGGCTCCCCTGTCCCGGACAAACAACAGCATATTTCATTAATAGCTCCCATTAATGATGATGGTGGCCGCCACCACAACAACCGCCGCCACCGCCGCCACCACAACAACCGCCGCCCATATTAAGCCCATGGGCAAGCTCCATTTCTGTGGCATCACGAACCCCAACAACATATACATTAAATAAGAGTTCTTTTCCAGCTAAAGGATGATTGTAATCAATAATCACACTATTTTCATTAAAATCTTTCACAATAGCCTGTATATGTCGTCCATCTTCAGATTGTCCAAATAAAGTCATGCCTTGTTTAAGTTCAATACCTTCAAATTGTGTAATAGGCAATTCTTCGATAGCATCATTTAAATATTCACCATATGCTTTTAATGGGGGGATAATGACATCTTTTTTATCGCCCTCTTTTGAATCCATAAGTGCTTCTTCAAGCCCAGCAATTACTTCTCCATTACCCATGATAAACTCTAAAGGTCGTTTATCCATATTGCTATCTAATATCTCATCAGAACCATTTTCACGTACTTCATAAAAAATAGTCATTATTTTTTTCATTATTTATCCTTCTAATTATTTATTTTAATTTCACTAAAGCTTCTTTAGCTTCTTTAGCTTCTTTAGCTTCTGGATACGAATCAACAAGAGTTCGTAAAAAATTTTTAGCATTATCTGTATCATCTAATTGCTGAAAAGAAAATGCTGTATGCAATAAAAGATTAGGTATGTAGCTTGCCTTATCATATCGCGTAGCACTGTCTTTGTAAAGCATAATAGCATCATTGTAGCGTTTTTGCCGATACGCTATCTCACCCAAATAGTAAATACTTGTAGCTGGTTTATAATTATTCTGAACAGCCTGCTCAAAATATTGTTTTGCTTTATCAAGCTCTCCTTTCTTAAAAAAAGATAAACCTCCATTATGTGCATCAGCACCCGAAAGAGATTTTATGCTTTTGTCCTCCTCTTTTGTCTGCTTATTTTCGAATTTCATGCCTATCTCCTCTTGCTCTTGCTTTAAAGCATCAAGGCGTTCTGACAAAATACCAATATCATTTTTATAACTTTGATTGAGAGTTTCAATAAGCTTACCTAAAGATTCTAATCCTTGCTTGAGGTTCTCAAGATTTTCATCATAAGTTCTAAAATTGGTAATGAGTGTTTTATTCAGATCTTTGAAATTTTGCTCCATATATTCTTGTGTTACAAAAGGAGATTGTTGATTTTTGATATAAATATCTTGTATCTTTTTATTTTGAGCATCAAAGAGACTCTGCATACCGTCTTGAGTCTCTTTAACCTTCTTAAGCGTTACAGAAAGCTCGAACACTTGTTTTTGAACATTCTTGAGAGTATCATCTTGGCTATTTTTAGGAGGAGCGAACACAGAAGGCTCTGCATGTATAAAAGCAAATGCAAAAGCCACTATATACAAAGCTATTCTTGCTCTCACTAATAACAACCTCATCGCCTGTTCTAAAACCTACTCTTTAGGGAGCAATTTAAATTCTACTCGTCTATTATTAGCCCAGCAATCTTGTGTTTTCTCTGTGCATACGGGATTAGTTTCACCATAGCTATGCACTTGCATCTGCTGAATACCTTTGTTTTTTAATGCATCTCTTACAGCAACAGCTCTTTTAGTGCCTAATGCAAAATTGTAAGAACCACTACCCCACTCATCAGTGTTACCCTCTAGTCTTAACTCAAGGTCAGAAGCTTCATTGCTCACAATATCACTATTCGCATTAATTACATCAATCATATCTGAACGAATATCAAATTTATCATAATCAAAATAGACGGTTCGCAATTTACCTTCAAGATATGATATTCTCTCTTCCAAACTTCCAAATTGACTATCTCCTGTTTGTTGTTCTGTAGATACATCTACACCTGTTTGTTCTTGTTGTCCTGTTTCTTCTGTATTAGCACCAGCTCCAGTATTTACTTGACAACCTGTAGCCAATAGAGTTAGAGCTAACGAACCAAATAAAAGGTATTTTTTCATTGAGAGATCCCCCTGATATATGTTTTGTAAAATAACAAAACTATTATAACTAAAATTTCTTAAAAAATATATGTTTTATATAAGTTTGCTTAACTTTTTAGTTATTTTACCATGCAATTGCTTGTATTTTCCCTTTTGGGAGGGCAAAGAGATAACTTTTATTATAATTAAGACGAATAATTCCAAGAGAACTTTGAACTGGAGTATGCTTAATATACATGATAGTTTCTCCATCTACTGAAAATTGAGGGTTTTGATTAACGCCCTCTATTGTTAATTGGCGAATATAATCACTTTTTGTTGAGGCAAGATACAAATTAAAAGCATTAGGAGCAAATTCATTGTTGCTATCCCTACTTGAATATACAATATACTCCCCATAAGCAGTTGCAGAGTTATTGTTACGACCATGATACACTAATTGCTCTACAACCTCTTTGCCATCAATACCTGTTGAAAATATATTGGGGTAGCCTAAGCGGTCAGAAACAAATAATATTTTTTGATCATTATCAATAAAATGGGCTTCCACATCAATACCTGAATATTTAGTGAGTTGAAGTATTTTTTTTGAAGGTATATTATACAAAAATATATCAGATTGAGCAGAAGGTGCCATTGTTAATAAAAGATTCTGTCCATTATCACTCACATCAGTTAAAGCAAGCATACCTTGGGAACTTAATATTTGTTCATTTTTCCTAGTTTGAATATTGTATTTAAATAAAGTTGGTCGAGCAAGATATTTAGTATAGTAAAATTCTGTTTGCTCTTTATTTGCCCATTTTGGAAATATGTTTAATCGTCCATCACTAATAAGAATGCTTTGAAATGTAAGTGTGTAATCTGCCAAAACAATCTGCCCAACACCAGAAGAAACATTTTTAGAAATAAGTACAAATTTTTCCATCCATGAAATTGAAGGAGCACCTATATAATCATTAATCTCAATAGCCATTTTATGAGCTAACAAAGGATAATAATTTTCCTGATTCACACTATATCTTTTGCTAAAAGCTTCTTTGCCAGTGGTAATATCATACAAGTATAATTGAGCCATTATTCCATTTTTTTCTTTATGGGTGGCTATTTTAGCTACGAGATGCACACCTTTAGTCTTGTATTCTTCATAATTAACAGCTCCACTAGGCACATTTTCGCCTTCATGCACATCAAAATGCCCACTAACTTTTAAATCTCCTATAAGCATTTTATGTATACGAGTAGCGACAGATTTATTAGCATTATCATTCAATATATATCCAACATCAATAATTGGCAATACACCGCTTCTACGGATAATCTCCATTGTTGCATCTATGGCAAAAAGTGAGTTAAAAACCATTATGAATAGAATTAGAATTCTTGACATTATCTTTGACTCCCAATTGTTACTATAATACTTGTTTCTCTTTTGGAGCTATGAATATATGGCGGAAAGGCAATTAAAGTCATATCCTCTAAAAATATATCCAAAACCCTATCAAAATCAATATCTCCAGATTTTTTTTGCACACGATAGCGAAAGCGTCCTTTATCATCAATACTTATGAGAACTTCCGCTGTATTATTCGCACCATTATCTCTGTATTTTGAATTTTTCCAGTGCTCACTAAGTATGGAATCAATTTTAGCATAATATTCATTATATTCACCATCTTGAACAGTAAAATTAATCATTTGTTTTACATTTATTTGAGATAATATATTCTGTAAATTTTCTTGCAATTTATCATCATAAGAAAGAAAGTCACCTTTTTTTCTTGATGCTAATGTATCCCTATTATCACTTATTTCCTCATTATTTTTAGCAGCAACTTTATCTGGAATAGCATCAAACATTTTTTTTATCCCCACCCCTGCAACAGGAGTTTTTGAGCCAACATTTTCTTTTTTAGGGGCAACTTTTGTTTTCTGTTGTGTGGGAGGCAAAATTTTATCTTCCACCTTAGGTTCATTAAATATATCAAGTGTAACTTGAAATTCAATTTCTTTTTGAGAAGCAAATTTAAGAGGATTGCTTTTATTCGTATAACTAAAAAACAATAAAAGCAAGATTAACACAATATATGCGGAACAAGAAATAACCCCGCTAGCACACCATAAGACTACCCTATCCATCAGTCACCAAAGAAATTCGTACAAATCCTGCTTCTTTTACTACTTTTAAAACATACATAATATTATCATATAAAAGATTTTTATCAGCACGAATTGATATTTGCGTATTTTTATCATAACCATTTGAAAATAATCTAAAATTATCCGCAAAACCTTTAAATTCATATTTATTATCTTGAATGTATATTACTTGAGCTTTATCAATACGAATCTCAATTTTCGAATCTTCTTGAACCTTAGCAGATTTTGAGCCCCTAGGTAAAGTAATCTCCTCATGATACACAACTACTGGTGCTGTAACCATAAGTATGGCTAATAAAACAAGCATAATATCCACTAAAGGAGTAATATTCAAATCTGGATTTTCATCCCAATTAAAATTATTCACAATGTTCCTTGCTCTACATCTAAAGTTTCACTAGCAACAATCATTTCAGTTTGCATCTGTAAAGTAGTCATTAATTCAAAAGAACGCCTCTTAAGAATCAAATGAAACGAATATGCTGGAATAGCTGTTAAAATGCCAGCTGCTGTTGCTACAAGTGCCTTAGAAATAATAGGTGCTATTACTTCCAAAGTAGCCCTAGCCCCATCCCCTAGTTTTGAAAAAGCATCTAATATTTCTACTACTGTTCCAAATAAACCTACAAAAGGAGAAGTAGAAGCAACAATAGCAAGAAATGTAAGCCCCATTGTCGCCCGAGCAATAGCTCTTTGCTTTCCTACCTCTAAAGCTTCTCTACTTATTCCAACTCTTCTTTTTTTAAGGGCATAGCTCAAAAGCGAAGAACGTGGGATTTTCTTAATACCATCAATTAAAGATTCTAAAGTAATTTGCTCTTGAGTAATGGCAGCAGAGATTACAAAATACCTATAAACAAAAATCCAAATTGTCATTATGAAATATATTGAAAGCCATAAAAGCACAATATAGGTAACCATCCCACTGGATGAAAAATAATGAGTTAATTGCTCAAAAATATCCACTAAACATTCTTTGCAAAATGTTCAATCTTAACCATAAGAGAAGCAGAAATTATTTTATCACTTTTTGCTTGCTCAAGCAATATTTTTGCATTATTGATAGCATCAGCAATTTTGCTATCACCATCACCAGCAATTGCAACAGCTCCATCAGCCAAAACATCAACTTCTTTATTATCAACTTTTACATAACCAGAATTTACTGCTACTAACTCTTTATGTCCGTTCTCTTTTTCGATCTCTATTACCCCTGCATTCAAAAGCGTCAAAACATCGCTATGACCCGGAAAAACGCCAAATTCTCCTTCTATTCCGGGCAAAACAACACTTTTTACCTTACCTGAAAAAATACCCCCCTCTGGAGTTACAATATCAAGTTGCAACAGTTCCATATGCCAGCTCCTTAATTTTTAGCTTTTTCCTTTTCTGCTTTTTCCAAAACTTCGCCAATATTACCTACCATATAAAAAGCATTTTCTGGTATAGAATCATATTTACCATCCAAAATACCCTTAAAGCCTTCTAATGTTTCTTGAAGAGTTACATACTTACCCGGACTCCCTGTAAAGACTTCAGCTACAAAAAATGGCTGCGAAAGAAATCTCTCAATCTTTCTTGCTCTTCCAACAGTCCTTTTATCTTCTTCAGAAAGCTCATCCATTCCTAAAATAGCAATAATATCTTGCAAATCTTTATATTTTTGTAAAACCTGTTGCACCCCTGTAGCAATTTTATGGTGCTCTTCTCCAACAACTTGCGGATCAAGAATTCTTGAAGTAGAATCAAGAGGATCAACAGCTGGGTAAATACCTTTTTCAGCAATTTTTCTATTCAACACCGTTGTCGCATCAAGATGCGAAAAAACTGATGCAGGAGCAGGGTCAGTAAGGTCATCAGCAGGCACATAGACTGCTTGCACAGATGTAATAGAGCCTTTTTTTGTAGAAGTAATACGCTCTTGTAATTTACCCATTTCACTTGCTAATGTAGGTTGATAGCCCACAGCAGAAGGAATACGCCCCAAAAGTGCTGACATTTCTGCACCAGATTGTGCATAACGAAAAATATTGTCAATAAACATAAGCACATCTCTACCCTCTTCATCACGAAAGTATTCTGCCATTGTCAAACCTGTAAAAGCAATTCTATTTCTTGCCCCCGGTGGCTCATTCATTTGCCCATAGCAAAGAGCAACCTTATCTAATACACCACCTTCTTTCATTTCATGATAAAGGTCATTGCCTTCTCTTGTTCTTTCGCCAACACCAGCAAACACGGAATATCCGCTATGCTTATAAGCCACATTATGAATAAGTTCCATAATAACAACTGTCTTACCAACACCAGCACCACCGAATAATCCCACTTTACCACCTTTTGAATATGGAGCTAAAAGATCAATAACTTTAATGCCTGTTTCAAACATCTCTGTTTTAGTGCTTTGCTCTTCAAAAGCAGGAGCTGTTCTATGTATAGACCATTTTGCAGCACCTTCTGGTTGCTCGCCACCATCTATAACCTCACCAATTACATTAAAAATTCTTCCTAACACCTCTGAACCTACAGGTACAGCAATCGCATCACCACGAGCAATAACTTTAGCATTTCTTGTAAGCCCTTCAGTCATATCCATGGCAATAGCACGCACACGATTATCCCCAATATGAGCTGCAACCTCTAAAACAAGTTTTTTCTCATTCCCCTCAACATTATAATGAACATCAAGAGCTTCATTAATTGCAGGGAGATATGATTCAAAATCTATATCCACCACCGGACCCATCACTTGTGTAATTATTCCTTCCATAACTTTACCTTTCTTGAACTTTACCTTTCTTGAATGATTTCTTAGCTATATTTATAGCACAATTACTTCATCGATTCAACACCTGTATTAATCTCTACCAACTCTGTTGTTATAGCCTCTTGTCGTGCTTTGTTGTATGCAATTGTCCTATTGCGAACAATTTCCCCAGCATTATTTGTTGCAGAATCCATTGCCTGCATTCTTGCACTGTGTTCTGCAGCAAGAGAATCAACAAGAGCATAATACATACTAAATTCCACATATTTATGAGCAAGCTTATTAAGTATTTCCATTTCACCATCTTCTGGTTCAATATCAACAGGATTCAAAATTTGCTCTTGCTTCTTTGCCTCATAAGTAACGGGCAAAAGCTGTTGCACTCTTAATTCTTGTGAAATCATATTTTTAAAACCATTATGCACAAGAATAACCATATCAGTACTACCTTCCAAATAATCATCAACTGCTTCATTAATAAATTTTGAAGATTTTTCATAATTAGGCACTGAACTCAACTCTTCAACCTGTGCAATAAGAGAAATTCCATTAAATTTAAAATAAGAAATCCCTTTTTTACCTATACCACGCAAACGTACCTTAATATTTTGATGTTTATAAGAGCTAATTAAACGCAAAACTTCTTTAATGGTTGTTGAATTAAATCCACCACATAAACCTTTATCTGCTGTAATAAAAATAATATCAACCATTTTAACCTGTTCGGTATGTTGAGTGAAAAAAGGTCCATTTAAGCTCCCTGCACCACTTTTTTCAATACGGTCATGAATCTCTTTGAAAACTTGCACTATCTTATTTGCATATAGCTTTGAGCGTTTTGCCATCTCATCAGCTTTTTTAAGCTTTGAAGTCGAAACAAGCTTCATTGCCTTTGTAATTTTCTGCGTATTCTTAACACTTGCAATCTGTGTTCTAATTTCTTTAAGGTTATTTCCCATATGTATTCCTTAAAGTTTTAAGCTTTAAAAGTTGTTTTAAATTCTGTTAATGCCTTTTTTAATGATTCTTCACTTTCTGTATCAATCATTTTCTTTTCATGTATATCTTCAAAAATTTGAGGATAACGTGCTTCAATAAAAGGATAAAGCTCGGCTTCAAATTTAGTAACCTTATTTGCAGGAATATCATCCATAAAGCCTTTTGCTCCAGCAAAAATAACAACAACTTGTCTTTCAATAGGTAAAGGGGCATAAGGAGGTTGCTTAAGAACCTCAACCATTCTTTGTCCTCTTTCAAGTTGTCTCCTACTTGCCTCATCAAGATCAGATGCAAATTGAGAAAAAGCTTGTAATTCTCGATATTGAGCCAAATCAAGCCTTAAAGTCCCGGCAACTTGTTTTGTTGCTTTAATCTGTGCTGCCCCACCAACACGAGAAACAGATAAGCCAACATTAATAGCGGGTCTCACACCTGAATTAAATAAATTTGTTTCCAAAAATATCTGCCCATCAGTAATAGAGATTACATTGGTAGGAATATAGGCTGCCACATCGCCTGCTTGAGTCTCAATAATAGGCAATGCTGTTAAAGAGCCTGCACCCAAATCATCACTAAGCTTTGCTGCTCTTTCTAAAAGCCGAGAATGGAGGTAAAATACATCGCCCGGAAATGCTTCCCTGCCCGGAGGTCTTCTTAATATAAGACTCATTTCACGATAGGCAACAGCATGTTTACTTAAATCATCATAAATAATAAGGGCATGCCTTGCATTATCTCTAAAATATTCACCCATGGCTACACCAGCATAAGGTGCAAGATATTGCATAGCAGCAGAATCAGAAGCAGGTGCATTGACGATAGTAGTATATTCCATAGCCCCATGTTCTTCTAGTTTGCGAACAACTTGAGCAACTGTTGATTCTTTTTGCCCAATTGCCACATACACACAAACAACATCTTGTCCTTTTTGATTAATAATAGTATCAATAGCTACTGTAGTTTTGCCTGTTTGCCTGTCCCCAATAATAAGTTCTCTTTGTCCTCTGCCAATAGGCACAAGGGCATCGATAGCTTTCAAGCCTGTTTGTAATGGCTCATGCACAGATTTTCTTTGCATAATGCCGGGTGCTTTTTCTTCAATAAAACGATATTCAGTAGCCTCAATAGGTGCTTTGCCATCAATAGGCTCACCAATTGCATTCACCACTCGACCCATAAGAGAATCGCCAACAGGAACACTCATTAATTTACCTAATCTCTTAACAGATGTCCCCTCTTTAATCTCTCGTCCAGCACCCAAAATAACAACCCCTACACTTCCTTCTTCTAAGCTTGAAGCTAATCCTTTATCTCCTGTTTCAAACTCTACCATCTCATAAGACATGACATTTTTTAAGCCATAAACTTTGGCAACACCATCAGCATAGCTGACAACTCTCCCCGTTTCTGAAACATTGACATCAATGTCAAAATTATCAATTCTCTCTTTAATGATAGAGCTAATTTCATCTGCTTGCAATTTTGCTACCACTTATTCTACTCCTTTTACAAATTAAAAAATAACTAAAATGCTTTTAAGATATGTTCTCTTAAATCGTTAATAAATTTTTCTCGCGAAAAAGCAACCTCAACTCCTAAATCCTCAACAATCAACCTTACGCCCTCTTTGGCAACCGTTTGCTGTGTTAAAACTAAATTAACATTAAGTTTTTGTGCAAATGCTGTTTCAATATTCTTAAGCATAGCTTCATCAAAAAATTCAGTTACATAAAGAATAGCCGCATATTCATTGCGAATTGTAGAAATTGTTTTTTCAATTTCTACACACATATCTGGAATAAACTCAAAACGATTTTTTGCTCCAAGTATTTTAATAAAATTTACAAGTTTTGGTATATCTCTTCCACAAATATCCAAAACAAGTTCTATCTTTTTTGCCTCACTAATACTAGGAGATTTGATAATTTCAGCAAAAACCTTTATCTCAAGTGCTTGCTGAACTTTCTTTAGGGAATCACATAGCATACCAATCTGCTCTTTATCAAAGCTTTCAATAAGAGCTTTTACATATCTTTTAGCAATTAATTCTCTCATTTAAGCAACCTTCTTTAATAATATTTCAGCATAAGCTGTCTTATCTAAATTTAATGCATCACTTCGGAAAAGCTCTTTAAGTATTTCTTGTATGACAGCTTGCTCCATACGACGGTTTTCAAATTTAAGAGAATCATTATATTGCTTGACCATTATTTCAATTTCACGTAAAGCATTCTCTTCAATTTTTTGCTTCATAATTATAGCCTCTCTTTTTGCTCCACTTACAATTTCCTCTGCCTGTCTTGAAGCGACATCAATCCCTTGCTGTGCAGATTGCAACTTTTTTTTAGATTCTCTAAGATTATTCTGAACCTTATCACATTCATCAGCAATGCCTTTGGCTCTCCCCACAAAAAAATCTCTCACCGGATTAGCAACAAAATAGTATAAAAGAGCAACAAACAGTATAAAGTTTAATGTTCTAGGAATAATATCTTTAGGAACACTCTCATCCGCAGCAAATATCAACACAGGCAACAAAAACGAAAATATTAACAATATTTTTTTCATTGAATAATTCCTTATATTACAAGATATTTTTTTACAGTAAAACTATAATTGCTTCAGCTTAATATTTAAGCTCTCTTTAAATAAAGACATTTGAGATAATAAAGCATTATAGAGCACTTTTTTATCTTCTTCAAGAGCATTTAAAGCACTTATCTTTTGAGTTTCCAACTCTTGCCTTTTTGCCTCTATCTGCTCTTCAGCTTTTTTTCTTGCATTCTCATAAGCCTCTTCTTTAATAGTGGCTGCTTCTTTTTTTGCTTCTGCAATAATATTTTCTGCTTGCGTCTTTAGCATAGCAATTTCATTATCATTGCTCCGAATATTTTCCAAATCATTTTTAATTGACCTGTCCCTATTGTCCATAAATGCTAAAAGCGGCTTATAAAGCCATTCATTCAGCAAATAAACAGAAACTACAAATACCACAAAAACCAATAGCATAAGCAGTGGATTAATATCTAACATGCAAATAACTCCTTGCGAGATTTAGTATATATTATCATAATTCAAATATACTTTAACTTAAAAGTCATTTATTGAATAAGTTTTATAAAATATGTAACACTTTCTTTATTTTCAAAAATAAGTTGAAGCTTATTTTTATTCACACTACTTTGGATGCCTTTTGCTTTTAATAGTTCCATAAGATTTTGCATCTCATCTTTAATGTCTTGCGTTTCATGATGATAATGTGCATTTAACGATGAATCTTCTTGATTTGATTTTTTGTTTTTTTTGAAGTTTCTGATAAGCTCTTCTGTATCCCTTACGCTTAAGGATTGTTCAACGATTAACGAAGCAATATATTGTCGCTCATTACTTTCAAGCCCTACCAAAATTTTTGCATGTCCTTGAGAAATTTTATTGTCAAGAATAGCATCTAAAATATTTTTTTCTAAATTTAAAATTCTTAAAGTATTAGTAATTTGGGTGCGACTCTTAGAGATTTTTTGTGCCAACTCTTCATGAGTAAGATGATATTCTTCTATCAATTCTCTATAACATTGTGCTAATTCTACAGGATTTAAATCTTCTCTTTGTATATTTTCAATAAGGGCAATTTCGCGTAAATGTTCCAACTTAGCATCATCAAGAATAATAGCCTTTATGCTTGTAAGTCCAGCCATTTTTGAAGCACGCCAACGCCTTTCCCCAGCAATAATAATATATTTATTATCCTCATCAAGATAAAGCAAAATTGGTTGCAACAAACCATATTCTTTAATAGAATCGCTTAATTCTTGCAAGCTATGCGGTTCAAAAACCTTTCGTGGTTGCATAGGGTTAGGGGCAATGGAATCAATCTCTATCTCACAAACCAAGCCAGCTTGATTATTTAAATCATTCTCATAGGCTTTTTCAACCTCTCCTAATAATTCTGTTAATCCACTGCCTAGCTTTTGTTTTGCCACTTTCTAAGCCTCCTGCAATATCAAGCGTGCAAGACTTTGATATGCGACATTCCCCGGAGAACGAATGTCATATAAAATAACAGGCTTGCCAAAGCTTGGAGATTCTGCTAATTTTACACTACGAGGAATAACAATATACCCTTTTTCATCTCGCATATCAACGGATTTAAACAAATGTTTATCAAAATGCTGAACTAAATCAGCTAACACTTGTCCAGAGAGATTGTTTTGTGCACTATACATGGTAGGCAAAAATCCTTTAATATTTAAATTTGGATTTAAAGACTGCCTTAAAAGTTTAATGGTACTTAAAAGCTGTGCTAAGCCTTCTAGGGCAAAAAATTCACATTGTATCGGTATAATTACAGAATGAGCAGCTACAAGAGCATTGATAGTCAGCGGACCTAAAGCCGGAGGGGAGTCAATAATGATATAATCATACTGATCAATTACCTCCTCAATTTTTTTGCGTAAAATAATCTCTCTACCCTCTTGCTTTTTCTTTGTATAAAATTCTTTTTCAATACCCACAAGTCCTATATTTGAAGGGGCAATAAAAAGAGTGGGTATAGGGGTTTTTTGTATGATCTGCGAAAGCCTTCTTGCACCATTTAGCACATGATAAATATTTGCTTCCATATCATTTCTTCGAATACCTAAGCTTGTTGTTGCATTCGCCTGCGGGTCTGAATCTATAAGTAAAACTCGATGCTCCATAACCGCCAATGAAGCTGCTAGATTAACAGCTGTCGTTGTTTTCCCTACGCCGCCTTTTTGATTTGCTATCGCTATAATTTCACGCATATTTGTCCATCCATATAAATTTCTATCCCATTAGTCCCGTAGATTGCTTTCACCTTGCACAAAAAAATATCTCGCCCTTATATGTTAATGAACCATCATCTAAAAGCTGCATATTCCTCATAGATACCAATTCCTCACCTTTATGGAAAGTAAAATCATTATTCAGATGAAATTCTAACTTATATTTACTAAAAATCCGCTTCCAACTTATGTTTGAGAAATCTTTTTTTATAAACTCCTCTAAAATACCATTTTGATCAATATCATCTTCAAGCACACCATATTCTTCAACCTCCGTTTTCAAATTAATACCTATTCCACATATCACATATTGAGCAAAATTACTCACAATAATACCCCCTACTTTTTTATGCTCTCTATAAATATCATTTGGCCATTTAAGCCACACCTTTGAGCCTCTTTTTTTTAAAACTTCTTTAAATAAAAAGCCAAAATAAATAGCACTCGAACACAAAGGTAAATCAGAAGGGAGATCATCAAAAGATAAAACAAATGAAAATGTTAGTGCCTCATTTACACACTCCCACTTATTACCACGAGAACCTACACCATCACTTTGTCTTTTTGCACATACACAACAAGGAGGCAAAACAACATTATTCTTAACATTCTCGATTAACCATTTTTGTGTTGAATCTAAAATATCAAAATAATATATCTCCATATTTCAACCTTTTTCCATGAATATAATCAATAGCATTCATCTCTTTTTTGTGGGGAGCCTGCACACAAGTAATCAGTAAAGAGCCTGTATGACAACCAACAACAATCCCCTTCTTGTCTATCTTCAATATTTCTCCTTCATGATAGTGATTATATTCATCATAAAGCTGTGCATTTTTTATTTTTAATCCACTTTCCAAAAATGTACCCGGATAATAAGCATAAGCTCTAATTTTTCGTTCGACATTCAAAGCATTATCAAAAACAATTAAACCTTCGGTTTTCTTTATTTTATGACAATAACTTGCATCAGTATCAATTTGTGCAATCGGTTTTAAAGAATGTATTCTACTCAACGAAGAAAGGAGTAAATCGGCAGCCAATTTTGCTAAAACAATAAAAAGAGTGCTACTATTATCATTTTTATCCAACAATACAATGCTTTTAGCGAGATATGCCCCGCAATCAAGCCCTTTTTCCATAGCCATCAATGTAACACCTATAAACATATCGCCAGAAAGTATAGCCTCTTGTATCGGACTTGCCCCCCGATATTTTGGTAGTAAAGAGGCATGCAAATTATAACATGGTGCAAGCTGTAAAACTTCTTGAGGGAGTATTTTTCCATATGCTGCAACAATAATAATACTTGGACATAAAGCTACCATTTGCTGCATAAATGCTCCATCTTTCAAAGAATGAGGTTGCATAATCGCACCCTTAAAACCTCTTTGGATAAGCAAAGATTTCGTTGAAGGCGGAACAATCTTTCTGCCCCTACCAACCTCTTTATCTGACTGCATCACAACCCCAACAATATTATTGCCATAGGTATCTAAAAGTGCTTCAAGAATAATCGCTGCATAATCTGGAGTCCCCATAAACACTATTCTCAAAATAGCCCCTTTTAAATTTTATGCTATTATGGCATAACTTTTATTATAAGTAGATTTGTTTCTATCCTATCCATTATATTTAAAGCAAAGTGTAACCCTAGACATAAAAATATGTACAAGCTTTTTATGCAACTTGTTCCCCTACAAATATTTACAAGCATAAAACAGTGAGTTTAAGTAAAATATACTATATCTCACTATAAATTCTACAAATTCAAATGAGGGAGTGAGTCCCAAAGGAATTTACTTAA
>JARHYY010000030.1 GCA_029258405.1 Helicobacteraceae bacterium
TCAAATCAATGAAACAGTTGTTCAGCTTGAAAACATTACACAGCAAAATGTACAAATTGCTCATCAATCACAAGAAATAAGTAATGCTGTCGATTCAGTGGCTAATAAAATATTAAATGATGTGAATCAGAAGAGGTTTTGAGGGGTTTAAATTAAAAATGCTCAATACTTTATATGCAACAAAGAAAAAACCTTTTAAAACACTCATCGCTAATAGCTATGGATAGTATTGTTTCCATATGTTAAAGCTTATGATATAATCTAGTGATTCTAAAATTATTAGATTATTGCAGAGTTGGGACATCAACTCTTAGTGGGGAATTTGTAATATCTCAAAAGTAGGCTAGATTTGTTGATGCTAGCCCCAATATTTATGTGCGGGATAAAAAAGAGCTTTAATTACCAATTATTGATAATAAAAGTATTGCGAGATTGCATTTTTGCAATGCTTTCGCACTTTTGGACCGGAATATTTACCTCGTTTGCCTCTTGTGATGCACCAGAATATCTGATTAATTTATTGTATTTTCATTTATATATATGCTTAAAATAAAAGTGAGAAATGTAAGACTTGATTTTAAATATAAAATCATTTTGGTTTAAATGGTAAATAAGTTGGATTCCGAACTACAAAACTTTTAATTATTCAGTCTATTCATTCAATAAAACGATATGAAGTGATTGATACAATAATGCAATAAACTTTTAGAGAAAATTCTTAAGAATGGCTAATGTTTCCATTGTGTTTTTTTGCATACTAAATTCTAATGAACGCTGATAATTCCATTCTTGAACAGCTTGAAGTTGCTCCGCATTATTTAAAAGACTGCTAATTTTTGTAATGATAGTTGTATCAAAAGGGTTTTTCATGAGCCATTTTGGTTCAATAATCTCTCCTCCTCCACATTGCTTAGTAGTAATTACAGCACATTTTGCATGCATTGCTTCTAAGATAACATTTCCAAAGGGTTCATAATGGGTAGGGAAAATAAAAATATCAGCTATGGCATAAAAGTCAGAAACATCTTTTCTTGCTCCTGCAAAAAATGTTTTATGATATATACCTAAAGATTTTGCAAAATTTTCATATTTTTTTTGATGTTTTTCTTTGCCTACAATAAATAATTGAGATTCTTGAGGAATTTGACTAAAAAGATTGAGCAATTCAAAAACACCTTTTCTTTTGTATCCGCTACCTACATAAAGAAAAATTGGTTTATTGTTAAGAGGAAATTCTTTTTGAAGTTTGTGTAGGGATTCTTTTTTGTTGTATGCTTTATGTGGTATGCCATTATAAATGACAGTAATTTTTTCTGGAGGCACTGAATAATGTTCTATAATATTTTGTTTTACCATTTGAGATATGGCAATAAGGTGTTTTGCATGCATAAAAGCTTTTTTTTCTATGCTGTTATACACAATATTAAGAGGCTTTAATGGAGAGCTTTTTTTAAGATACATATAATGTTTATGAACACCATCTCCTACACGCAAAATATCTGCACAGCTAATTCTATCAAGTGAAAATAAAAAGTCATTATTTGTTTTGCTACAACATATTTGTTTATTGAACAAAAAGGCTCTTAGACTTGAAAGAATCCATTTAGGAAACAAAGAATGAACAAGTTGATAGGATATTCCTAGTGCATTAAGTTCATGACAAAGGCGTTCAAGATAAATTTCTGCCCCTCCAAATTCTCTTTTATTCGCACGAACAATTTTAAGTGTTTTTTGCATTTTTATCCTTTATTGCACCTAATGCAATAGCTATGAGCATAAAAAGCCAATTATTACCTTGGTAATAGATTGTAGTTGCTTCTGTAAGAGAAAAAAGAAAATGGGCAAGAAAAACAAACCAAAAACATTGCAATGGTATGCTATTGCCCTCTTCTCTTTTTTTTTGTATCGCTCTCTTGATAAGAAAAAACCATAAGCCAATATAACATAGTAATCCAAGAATCCCATTTTCTATTAAAGTATGTAAAAGTGTATTATGTGCATGAAAGATTGTTTTTGAATCTTGTCCAAGATATGGGGCAAAATCAATATGTGTAAATGCTCCAGAACCTATGCCAAAAAAATAATGAGCCTTGTGTAAAAAATATTCAAAGCCTATTTTAAAAATAATTATTCTAGGTTCTTTTTCAGTATAAAGTATTTTAAGCATCATGATTTCAATATTGATGAAAAAGAATAATGCACATACGCTTAATATAGCTCCTATAAGAGTAAGCTTCATATATGTTGTAAGAGTAAATTGGGTAAAAAAGTAAATAAAGATAAGCATGCAGGCAATGCCTATACCCATGCGACTCCCTAAGTAAATAAGAGTAATGATTAAAAGAGCTACCCCTAAGAAAGCATAATAGCGAAATTGAGAAGAATCTTTACAAAAAGGGAGCACAAATCCCAATGAGAGTGCAGCAAATAGAGCTGAATGGTTAGGGTTTTGAAACAGAGCAAATCGCGATACAAATGTTCCAGTGCTATCAATAAATAAAAAATCTGCAGGAGGCATAAAATAAAATTTATATAACCCAACAATAAGAGCAATAAGAGTGGAAAAAATAAGAGGAAAAGCTATATACTTTTTTATCTCCTCATAATTTAAAGAAACCATTTTAAATATACAAAATAAAGAGAATGTTTGCAGAGAAACGCGTATTGTGTGAAACGCACGAGATTCTATAAAATGAGAAAAATGTATTATCCCCCCAATAAAAACAACACCTAGGAATAACAGAAATATAATCATTTCTCTATCATAACACCATTTCTTTTGTCGTGTGATAAGCACAATACTTACAGCTAATAAACAGAAATATATAATATAATATACCGCTCTCCATTTAGGGATGGGCAAAATAAGCACATAGCAAGCACAGAGGAATAGAAATAAATATCTTACATTAAGAGAAGCGATCATGTTAATAACAAGAAATATCTATGTCTGACATAACTTCTTCATGTATGTTATCTATAGCATGTTGAATATTAATATTTGAACCTCTTACAAATGGTCCCTCTAGTGTCTTTTTTTCT
This sequence comes from Helicobacteraceae bacterium, assembly GCA_029258405.1. Lineage (GTDB taxonomy): Bacteria > Campylobacterota > Campylobacteria > Campylobacterales > Helicobacteraceae > NHYN01. Next base: position 3,043 of record JARHYY010000030.1, read on the forward strand.
ACAAACATTGGTTTAAAAAAGGTTATAATTTTTTGTTTTGTATTGAGTGATTTTTTATTTAAGGCGATATTCATAACGCAACCTTTTATAGGAAATTTTCCTAGAGGAGTCATCGTGCCTGTGATTAAAAAAGTGGGAGAATAAGTAAGCTGCTTGGTTGTAAGTGCAATTTCTACTGGAAAAAATATATTTTTTGACCCCCATTTAAGTAAAAAAGGGGCTACAAAAGGAATGAAACAAGCAATAAAAATCAAAAATCCTCCAACAAAACGCACTCTCCACAGTAGGACACCTAAAACGAAAGTTAGTATAAACAATAAAAGGATAAAAGCCAAGAAAATGAATGAATACATATTCATTCTTTCCATATAAGGAAGAAAAATATTCAAAATTTCCTGCAATGCTTCCAAAAATTACTCCTTTTTAGCTTTACGACTTTGTTTTTCCTCTATACCACTTATGCCCATGCGTTTTTGCAATTCTTCAAATATTTGTTCAGGAGCAATATTCTTAAAAGCCAAACCAACTAAAGTGTGGTAGAAAAGATCAGCAGCTTCATGTACAATATCTTTTTCTTGCTCATCTTTCAGCGCAAAAGAGAGCTCAGCTGATTCTTCAATTATTTTTTTTCCAATAGCATTTGCCCCTTGCATAAATAATGAAGCTGTGTATGACTGGTTTTTATCAGCATTTTTTCGTTCTTGAATTGTATGGTATAAGGTTAAAAGAGTCCCATAAGTTTGTATTTGTGCTTGAATATCACTTGGTTCATTGATGCTTGGTATATCAATTCGCCTAAAAAAGCATGAAGGCTTGAGCGTATGGCATGCCATTCCTTTTTGTATGACTTTAAGCAACAAGCAATCTGCATCACAATCAATCCATATTTCTTGTATAGACTGTGTATGCCCGCTCTGCTCACCCTTTTTCCATATTCTCTTTTTAGAACGGGAGTAATAATAAGCTTCCTTATGTGTTAAAGTAAGAGTAAGTGCCTCTTTATTCATATAAGCTAACATAAGTACATTTTGCGTACCGCTTTCTTGAACAATAGCTGGAATGAGAGGGTGTAACGCCCAATCAATAAGTGATATATGCTCTAAGGAGAGTGTATTCATTGTTGGGATTCCTGTGTTATGATTTTTTGTTGCACTGAATGTTCTTCTTGAGTGCTATTGAGCCATATATTTGGTGTTGATCCATTAGGTGTAAGAAATATTTTAGCATCTTTGTTGTTTCTCAATGCTTCATTAAACTGCCCTTGCATTTGTATTGTTCTTAATTCTAGTAATTCTTTATTTATACTTTGTTTAAGTAAATTGTTGGCTTGCTGTTTTGCTTCTGCTTCAATGAGTATGGCATCAGCAATGCCTTGTGCTTGAATTCTTTTTGACTGTGCTTCCCCAATAGATTGCTCTATAAGCTTTTGTGCCTCTTCTTTAACGCGAGCAATTTCTTCTTTTGCCCTTGTTGCTTCTTGTTGAGCAACTTGCACGAGCTGTATTTGCTCTTGAACAGCTTGAGGAAGGATAATGTTTTTGAGCTCAAATGATTGGAGCAAAACAGGTTGCTTAGGGATATTGCTTAGGTGCATTCGTAATGCTGTTCGTATTTTGTTAGCAATTTCATCTCTTTTGCTTGGCAATTCTTCAGCACTATACTCACCAAGTATATTACGGATAATGCTTTGAGCTGGGCTTACTATAAGTCTTTGATCCCAATCTAATGTGTACTCTGATATGGTTTCTGGAATTTGTCCAATGTTGAGTGAATATTGTATGCTTGCATCAAATAAAACGCGTAGCCCCTTTGTATCAAGCCCTGCTATGGCAGGACGAATAAGAGTTGATTGCGTTTGAGTGCTTGGAGTAATTTCAGAATTAGAAAAATACAGTATTTTAATACGAGAATCAACTACAATAATTTTTTGTATAAATGGAATATGAAAATGCATGCCGGGGCTTATAGGTACAGGGTCAAATTTGCCTAATGTAACTTTAATTCCTGTTTCTCCCGCGTCGATAATAGTTATTGGTTTTCCCAAAGCAAAAATTATAACTCCAACAACAATAACAAACGAGAGCAAAACAATTTTTATATTCATTGCTATAAACTTTATTGTATCTTATGGATTGCTTTTTGTGTCAATCCATAAATTAGGCGTTGAGCCCCCGGGTGTAAGAAAAATTTTAGCATCTTTATTGTCGCGTAATGCTTCATTAAACTTACCTTGCACTTCTATTTGGCGTAAGTCAAGCAATTGCCTTGAGAGGCTTTCTCCAAGCATTTTATTTGCTCTAGCCTGTGCTTGAGCTTCTATTAAGATAGAATCCGCGTTTCCTTGTGCGTTAATTCTTTTTGCTTCAGCCTCACCTTTTGCTTGAGCAGCAACTTTTTCAGCTTCTTGTTTGGTGCGTTCTACTTCGTTACGGACACGTTCAGCTTCTTGCTTAGCAACTTGCACTCTTTGTATTTGTTCTTGCACACTTGGAGGAAGCAAGATGCCTTTGAGCTGTATAGAACGCAATTCAGCAAGAGGATTTTTTAAGGCATTTAAATTCTTGCTCATGAGTTCAACAACTTTTGTGGCAATTTCATCTCTTTTACCCGGAAGCTCTTCAGCTGTATAGCCCCCAATAACATTGCGAACAATTTCTTGAACAGGCTCAATAATGAGTCGTTGCTCCCAATTGAGTGTATATTCCGCAATGGTTTCAGCTACAAATTCTGGGTTGAGTGAGTATTGCACACTTAAATCAATATATACAGGCAAACCCTTTCCATCAAGCGTTTGTATAGCTGGACGATAAAGAGTCGCCTCACTTCTTGTTCCAATCCCTTCATCGGCATTTGAAAAATTGAGGATTTTAACACGAGAATCCACCACGATAATTCTTTGGAAACCGGGCACATAAAAATGGATATTTGGGTAAAGTGGCATAGGATCAAACTTACCTGTTGTTACACGAATGCCTACTTGACCAGCATTGACAATACTATAAGGTTTAATAAGTATAATGAGTAAAATAATACCTAAGATGACTATAAGAAACATCATCTTTCTGTCAGGATTAAATTTAAACTCAAAAGAAAAATTGTTTCCCTTTTTATTAAAAGGGGGTTTTTTGTCCTGATTATCGTCTTTGTATTCATTTCCTCCTTGTGTTCTCTTTTTTTTGAGATGCTCATTTAAATCAATAGGCATTGTATTCCTTTATGTTGTATTAGAATATATAGGTGAGGTAATGAGAAAATTCTTTATCTTTGCCCAAGACTATATCAAAATACGCATTTTGTATTTTTGTGGTTATTTCACCTCTGCAACCATTACCAATTACTCTGAAATCTAATTCTCTAATAGGGGTAATTTCAGCAGCAGTACCTGTAAAAAACGCCTCATCAGATACATAAATTTCATCGCGAGTAATTCTCCTCTCTTCAACATCTATGCCCATATTTCTAGCAATTTCAATAACAGTGGCTTGGGTGATTGATTCTAAAGAATTATCATGAGGTGGTGTAATAAGCTTATTAGAGCGAACAATAAAGAGGCATTCACCGCTTCCTTCAGCAACAAAACCGTTTTCATCAAGCAATAAAGCCTCCTCAAAACCACAAGAAACAGCCTCATACTTTGCCATTTGAGAGTTAAGGTAATTTGCTGATATTTTAGCTTTTCCAAACGAAGATTTTACAGAATTTCTTGCAAAAGAAGATGTCTTAATGCGAATGCCTTTTTGTAAGCCATCTTCGCCTAAATATGCCCCCCATTCCCATGCAGCTATAGCCACATTTACGGGAGAATTTTTATGATAAACCCCCATAGCACCATATCCTAGATATATAATAGGGCGAATATATACACTATCACCCTCAAAATGATTTTTCTGCAATAGCTCAATTTGTGCTCTTTGTAGCTGTTCTTGAGTATATGGACAATCAATCGCCACTATTTTAGCAGAATTTAAGAGTCTCTTTGTATGGTCTTGAAGGCGAAATATAGCTAATCCTTTGTTGGTTTTGTATGCCCTTGTTCCCTCAAATGCAGCATTTCCATAATGGAGAGTGTGTGTAAGGATATGTACTTTCGCATCATTCCATGCAACAAACGCACCATCCATCCAAATATATTGTGCTTCTTTCATTGCAATACCTTAAATATTTTATTTCACTGCATTGTATCTAAAATATGCTTAAATGCCTTTTTTATTGTGTTTTAAAGTCATGATAAAAAGTGTTTTTTGGAATGCAATATTTTAATATCTAAATCTAATCAAATAAGCATATACCCCTTATTTTTTTAAATAATACAGATTAAAATCTGTAAATATCTTTACTGTCAATCATCCCCTTTATATTATCATCACATACTCCCCTCTCTCAAACCATGCAAGTATTTCAATACATAGCTTGCCATTATTGTAATATTCGTTTTGTTAAGATAAACAAAGAACCTTTTTATAATTATTAGATTCTTCATTCAATCATCATCTCTTTTCTAATATTTTCACTTCCTAAGTTTTTTCACTCTTTTACAGAAACCTTTTATTGCTCTTTTAAACTACTAAGATTTAAAACAACCGAAGCATTGCTTTACTCTTATATAAGAGTTCAAGGCTTATGCTTTAGAATTAATGAGATTCAAGTATTTTGAGAGATTGCAATATACAATATATTATGCAACAAAACAAATACTATAATACATATCTTCATGATATAAATCTTGATAGCAAAGTATTCAAAAGGCTTAATCTCTTAAGATATACAATGAGTGATAAATCAGTGCTCTGTTTTATCACTTTTAGACTCAAATCTCTTAAGAGATAAAGTAAGTAATTAAC
>JARHYY010000056.1 GCA_029258405.1 Helicobacteraceae bacterium
AAGTTTGCATTGTGCTTACTTATTTATAAGCACTTTAGTAGCTCTTTAGCTTTTGCTTCAATTGGGACTCACTCCCTCATTTGAATTTGTAGAATTTATAGTGAGATATAGTATATTTTACTTAAACCTCACTGTTTTATGCTTGTAAATATTTGTAGGGGAACAAGTTGCACATTTTTTAGGTTTATGGTTGGATAGAGTATATATTATTGAATCTTGTTGGGGGGGTTGTGCTTTTTAGGATAAATAGAGAACTTTTGAGAAGTGTTAATGTAATTTAAAAGAAAGGGAGAATATATAAACTTCTAAAAAGATTCTCTATTTCTTTCAATATATGATGCGATGAGAGTTGTTTGGGATAAGGGGGTTTAATAAGTGCGACTTTAGTCGCACTTATAAGATTAATATTCTTTTAAAAATTAAGAGCTACATTAGCCCAATATCTCCGCCCTTCTTGTATCATTGGACCATACATATTAATGTTAAGATACCTTCCATCTCCATAAGCAGCATATCTAAAATCTACAAAATTAGTATCAAGGATATTATACACGCCACCATTGATGCGAAGAAATTTTGTAATCTCATAGCCCAACCCAAGGTTAAGCACTGTATAAGGTTTATAATATTCACTGCCTAATACGCGTTTTGTAGCCAAAGCCTCTGGGCTATTGCCTAGTGCAACTGTGTTGAGCAAGCCTGCCTTATATTGCCCTTGCAAATACATATCAAAATTGCCATACCCATAAGAAACCTTAGAAACAACACTATGCTTTGCCACATCTGCTAAGGGTTGTCCATCACTTTTGCCAGAAGTAATTTTAGAATCCACATAAGTATAGCTCACATCAAAGCCCACACCTTGTATTGGCTTTATCCCAAAGCTTGCCTCCAAACCTCTTGAAAGGGCTGTATCAGCATTATAAGCACGGTTACAATTAGTCGCAGCATTATTGCCATAAGCCGCACAAGTAGCACTATAATCAGGTCTTCCAGGCACTTTGCCTACCCTTTGTAACTCAATTTTGTCTTTAAAATTTGTCTGAAACAATGTGAATGAAAAATCAACATACTGCCCATCATACACCGGACCAACTTCATAGCTTACCGAGCTCTCTGATTTCAAATCTGGATTACCCAAAAACGCCAAAGCACCTTGAGATCCATAACCATAAACAGCATCAATAAGCTGATTAGCATAAGGAGCTTTATACCCTGTGGCAACTCCACCTTTAAGCGACCAATCATTAAAAACTTCATAAACAATATATGCTCTAGGGCTCAAGTTTGAGCCAAACTTATCATTATAGTTATATCTTGTACCAAGAGTAAGCGTCAAAGGATCAATCATATTCCATTCATCTTCAACAAATAGAGCAAATGTATTACGACTATGTGATGCAGGGGTAGCAGCAAGATCATGATAATTCTCATAGCGATATTCCGCACCAACATTAAGATTATTATAATCCCCCAATGGCAGCAAAAGACGAGAATCAGCGATAAAATCGTTTGAAGTTATCTCACGGTTTTTCCCAAAATCTGGTGCATCTGTTTTGCCCACAACTTTTCGCCCCGTATTTTCTGATTGCATAAATTGCAAGCTGTTTTTCCAATTTCCAAAACTATATTTACCTTTATGCACAGCACTTGTAAGCAGCTTGTTTAACCCTATCCATTCTTCATAGCCTCCTTTACCGCTCTTATTATTTGCCCCTAGTGTCCCTATTGAGCCATCTCTATTATCATATTTAGAAGTGGTATAATCAACATCTACATACAGCTCATTATCTCCATTAGGCATATAGGTAAGCCTTGTGCCTACATTGTAAAGTGCATACTTTGCTCCAAAAAAGCTACTTAAGAGCTCTCCTCTGTCATTCCTTGGGCGTTCGCTCTTTTCTCTATTTATCTGTCTTACCCTTAAGCTCAAACCTAGATTTGAAACAATAGGACCTGTAACATACAAAGAATTCTGATAGGTATTACCAAAAGTACTCGCTTCAGGTATCATAACTTGCGATTGAAAACTTGTTGCCCAAGAGCTTGTAATAGGCTTGGTGATAACATTTACAACCCCTCCTATAGCATCGCTCCCATAAAGCGTACTCATAGGACCTTTAATAACCTCTATTCGCTCAATAGCACTCAAAGGAGGGATAAAGGTATTATACACACCCACTCCAAGGTTGCTAGCTATCTCACCACTTGGATTTTGCCTCAATCCATCAATCAAAAAAAGTGTATAGCCTGAGGGCATGCCTCGTATCGATATAGATGAAGCCCCAAGCTTATTAGAGCTCTCATCAAGGCTCACCCCGGGCACTTCTTTTAATGCCTCGCCTAAATCACGGTAGGGCTTTCTCTCTAGCTCTTCTTTGCCAACAACACTTACTGAAGCAGGTGCGTCTATAACGCTCTTTTCGGTTCCAGAAGCAGCACTAACAACAGATTTTTGCAATTTTACAGCTGTATCAGCAAGAGCGATAGAGCCAAAAAAGCATATCATCCCGCTACCGCTTAAAATCTTGCATATCATTTTCATTCTGTTTCCTTAATTAAATAATGTAAGTTCGGATTCTATCAATATTAGTTTAAAACAAAATTAATTATAGTAATAATTATTATATGCTAAAGCTTTAATATTTGCTTATTCTAGCTATTTTATTATAATTATTACTACTAGTAGTATATACATCATTTCTATTTATAAAGATAACAATATTTATTACCTCCTATGCCTTACAATACTAAACTAAAAACTTAAACTACTAAAAATATATTACTTTTTAGATTTTTTATTTTTTACCTTAGATAATAATTAATATTAAATTTATAAATATTAATAAAATAATAATAATTGTAATTTTATTGATAAACTTTCATTTATTCTTTGAAGCTTTCAGCTATCTTATAAGCACTAATCTTAAATGGCATTCTTTAAATACTTTTATATACTCTATACATTACAAGTTTTATTTAAGTAAGTGTAATTCTGCAAGCTAAAACTTAAATTGCCACTTTGATTTTAAAAAATCACCAAATATCTTCATCGTTAAAGCTTTGTGCGGCATTGATTCTAAAACTAGCATTATTTTCATTTCCAAACTTTACCATTTGTTGAAAATGAGTAAAGTAAGAGTCGTGTCCCCCCAACAACCCTCAATTATACTATACCCAAACCTCAAAACTCAAACAAGCAATAAACCTTAGAGTCCAAAAATTCAAATAACAGAATAAACCTTAAAGAATTTACTTAACTTCACTATATAAAGT